>CAYULG010000149.1:0-6434 GCA_964445365.1 uncultured Salinivenus sp.
AGCTCCGGGGTCATCGAACAGCCGGCCACAGAAAGCATCGCCACGAGGAGGCCGACGATGAACAAGCGAATGCGTCTCATTTGAGAAACGGTTGAGCGCTCAATGTCGAAAGGGGCACCGGTCACTCCTTGGGGACCAGGCCGTGATAGATCAGGTCGAACAGGTGGTCCTTCCGGTCCTCCACGAACGCGTCCCAGTCCGCTCCCGCGTCGGGGTGGATGATCTGCACGGTGGGTTGTGCGACGAAAAAGAAGAGGCAGGCCGAAACCACGGAGAGGACCGTATGATGGGGATCGACGGCTCGAATCTCACCGGTCGATACCGCGGACGCAATCTTCTCAACCAGGATGCGAGGCGGAGCGTCGCCCGAATCGGCGGCGTTGCGGAGGTGCTCACCGAGCAGGCTGCCTCCGGCCAGGTTCTCCTGTACCATCAGGCGCATAGCGGCCTCGTCGGAGCGCACAAACTCGACGTATCCGTCGATGAAGACGCGCAGGGTTTCCTCAAACGTCGGGGCGTCCCGCAACGACTCCCCGAACGAGGCCATGAAGCGCCGGACCGTGTAACTGAACACCTCTTCGTACAGCGTCGCCTTGTCCTGAAAGTAGTAGTGGAGCATGGCCTTATTCAGGCCGGCGGTGTCGGCAATGGCCCGCATGCGGGCCCCGTGCCGCCCGTCCCGAGCGAACACCTGCAGAGCAGCGTCGAAGATCTCGCGCTCCGTCTCGGAGTAGTCGGCAAACAGGTCGGAGGGGACGGGCATGAGGGCGGGGCGTGATGGATAGACAATCCCCGCAACCGGAGGACAACCATCTGGTTCAACCAAATGGTTAAGAAGCTGTAATGTGGGCGGGTCGTGCAGAGAAAGATTAGAAGGAGACCCGGAAAAAGGGCTGGTTTCCGGAGCGACGGTCCCGTCCGGACGCCGATCAGACGGGGTGCCCCGTATCGTGGCGAGGGGCCGGCCGAGGCACCGTTGGGGCAGTGCCTTTTCGTTTTCGAGACGATCGGGCCCCGATTCCACATCGGAGCAGACGTCTCATTCTCATTCACGGGGCGCCGTCCATCTTACTCCTCGTCCGTCGGATTCTCATCGAACGTCTGCATAACCCGAGTGGCGAGTTCGGTGGACTGTTCGATTTCCGCCTCCGTCGATTCGGTGTCGCCCCGGGTGTCGCCCCGATGCCCAAAGAGAAGCGGATTGGTTGCGTCGGTGCGCCCCTCCACCCGCTGTAGGTGGTGTTTTAGGCCCTCGTTCAGGGTGTCCGGCAGCGACACCGTTCGCGTGTCCCGGTCTGAACTGCCAGAGAGGGTGACGGACCGTTCGCTCGGGTCGACATCCTCGAAGCGGATTTCCAGGGCTTCCGTCAGCTCCACGTCACAGCGCAGCAGCATCTTGGCAAAGAGGCTCTGCGTGGAGCGGGGCACGTCGGAGTGATCCTCCTCGTCGGTTTTGGTCTCGTCCTCTGTCCGCTTCTTGTGCACGTCGGTGATATAGAACATGATGCCGTCGAGGGCCCGGTCGCGCTCGGTATCGGACACCTTCGGGTTGGCGTCCAGAAAGTCCATGAAGTCCGACACGCTACTCATCCACAGCCAGGGCACGTTCTTCTCGTGACAGTAGCGCCGAAAGCAGACGGTCCACACCCCGTAGGTTTGCGCCAGCTTCTGATCGATGTGGTGCTTGGGAGCAGTCGTCCGGATGGCGTCGAGGATAGCGAGTTCTTCCTCGTCGAGTGCGACGGTCTCCTTCTCGGGGGCGTCCTCGTCGGGAATGGGCATGGATCGAGAGAGGCGAAGCCAGAAGGGATGAGATGTGTGAGCGCCCGGGAGCTTCAACGTCGGCTCCGGCGGCGGCCCGGGTCGGGGGAAAGGGACAAACCGGGCCGATGCTCGTGCCCCTGGGTCCATTCATATGAGATGTTGCCGACCAGGGTTCTGTACTGTCTTTGTGCGCCGCGGAGCTCAGGATCGGCCGAAGCAAGAGGGGGCACGCGGGTCGAGGGCTCAGTTGTTCAACCAGCCCGCCAGCTTACGGGCCACGGGCCGCGGCGTGAACCGAATCATAAATGCACCGACCTTATTCGGCCAGCCCGGCACGACGAGGGCCTGGTCCTGTCGGAAACCGTCGTAGCCGGCATGGGCCACCGCCTCGGGTGTCATCGTCGCTCCCAGGTCGAAGAGCGTGGCGTCGCTCATGCCGGCCCGGTCGGCGAAGGCTGTGCGCGTGGGGCCGGGGGCGAGGCCGGTCACCGTAACGCCAGTACCGGCCGCCTCCTCGTGGAGCCCCTCGCTAAAGGAGACGACGTACGCTTTCGTCGCGTAGTAGACGCTCATGTGCGGGCCGGGCTGAAAGCCGGCCGTAGACGCGACGTTGAGAACGCCCCCCCGTCCC
The DNA here is from genome assembly GCA_964445365.1 of uncultured Salinivenus sp. Classification (GTDB taxonomy): domain Bacteria; phylum Bacteroidota; class Rhodothermia; order Rhodothermales; family Salinibacteraceae; genus Salinibacter. The sequence goes on from CAYULG010000149.1 coordinate 2,396, forward strand.
CGTTCCAGCATACCGGGCAGCAGGTGACGCGTCAGGTGCGTGAGGGCCGTCACGTTGACCCGGATCATGTTGATCTGCCGATGAGGATCGAGCTCGGCGAAGGGGCCCCGTGCGCCGATCCCGGCGTTGTTGACGAGCACGTCGACGGAGAGGGCACGTTCTCGCAGCTCGGCCGCTACGTCGTCGGCGACCCCGGGCACGCTCAGGTCGGCGGGCAGGACGTGGGCGTTCACGTCGTACGACGACGCCAGGGTGTCGGCCAGGTCGTGCAGGGTGTCTTCGCTGCGGGCCAGCAGTACGCAGTCGCTTCCGGCGCGGGCGAAGCGGTGGGCAAGGGCCCGGCCGATCCCGGAGGACGCGCCGGTGACGAGGACGGTTTCGGGAGAGGGCATGGGAAGAGGGTCGTACAGCGTAGAGGGAATGTACCGGCTCCGTACCGTAGGCGAGCACGTTGGATCCTCAGTCGTAGGGGAAAAACGATCACACAGAGAGGCGACCGTTCCGTAGACCGATCGCTCTGTCGAAATGGAAGTGGGAGAATGGGAGTGCGGTGGGCCCTTCATCCCCCCTCGTGTCCAGTCTCCCGTTCTCCCGCGAACCCACCAGGCCAATCCAGCACACCGCGTCGTGGGGGCAAAAGAGTCGCCCTCGGGCAGACGGAGCCCGCAATCGCACGACAGCGAAACACCACCCACGCCCTCCCGTCGGACAGGCGCAGTTCAATTTGCCTTTTGCACCGATTCCCCTTCCCTTATGGCCGACCACCAGCAGTGGGACGCGCCCCCCGACATGCAGATCGACACGGACGCCGTCTACGAGGCGACCATCGAGACGAGCAAGGGCACCATCGAGGCCGAGCTCTACCCCGAGCACGCGCCCCGCACGGTTAACAACTTTGCCTTCCTCGCCGACGAGGGCTTTTACGACGAGATTCCCTTTCACCGCGTCATCGAGGGCTTCATGGTGCAGGGCGGCGACCCCACCGGCACCGGCCGCGGCGGCCCCGGCTATCAGTTTGACGACGAGATTGAGGGCAATCCGCTCACCCACGAAGCCGGGGTTCTTTCGATGGCCAACGCCGGCCCCAACACGAACGGCAGCCAGTTCTTCATCACGCGCGCCCCGCAGTCTCACCTCGACGGCGACCACACCGTCTTCGGCGACGTGACCGACGGGCAGGACGTGGTCGACGCCATCGAGGAGGGAGACACCCTCGGTAGCGTGACGGTGGAGAAGCAGTAGCCCAGCCTCCGCTCACTCGACCCCGTCCACGCCCGGCATGTCTCGTTTCCTAAACGCCCGTACCGCTCTCTTTATTCTGGTGGGCCTCACCGTCCTCCTGGCCCTCGTGCGGTTTTTTCGGCAGAGCCCGATCCTCGGCACGACCGCCACGATGGTGGTGGTAGGGACTGGATTTGCGGGCGGCGGGATGTACCTCGAGGGAGAGTACGAGGGGCATCCCGAACGAGAACAGGTGGCCACGAAGGTGCGGGCGATTGGGTTTATCCTCATCGGGCTGGGCACCCTCTTCGGAGCCCTCATGCTGCTTTTGTGATGGGCGTTGCGTGTTGAATTAACGCAAAACGCCGAACGCAATCCGCGACCCGTGGTCAACAGCTATTTCACCCTACAGGCCCTCGTCCGCGAGTGGCGGCCCGACCTCGTCGGGTGTACGGTGCGGGACATCTTCTCCCAGCACCGGAACGAACTGACCGTGGCGCTGGCGGGCGACGAGCAGGACTGGATGGTGCGGGGCTCGGTGCAGCGGCCTACCATCCATCTCTTTCGCGTCGAGGGCTACAGCAAGGCCCGGCGCAACGTGGCCACACTCCTCACGGGGGCCATCGACCGGACGGTGACCGACGTGCGCATCGCCGACCGGGACCGCCTCGTCTCGCTCGACCTGAGCGACGGCTCGTCCATCCGCTGGCAGCTCTTCGGCGCCCGGGCCAATGCCTTCCATGTCGCCGACGGGATGATCCTGGAGGCCTTCCAGAACGACGACGACCTCGCCGGAACGGAGGCGCCGACCCCCTACCCGGCCCCGATGCCTGAGTCGTTCACCGAGTTTGAGGGCCGCTGGAAGAACAACCGCAACAAGACGCGCCAGGCCGTGCAGTCGGCCGTACCGTTGTTCGGTCGTACGCTCGCGCGGGAGACGCTGCACCGCGCCGGGGTCGAGACCGATGCCCCGGCGGATTGCACGGAGGCCGAGCGCCGTGCCCTCTTCGACGCCGCGATGGCCCTGCGGGAGGCCCTGGCCGAGCCGGCGCCCGTGATTTACGGGGACGGACAGTTTCCGGACGCGTTTTCGCTGCTCCCGCTTCGGCACCGGGACGACGACCCCGCCGAGCACTACGACACGGTGGACGCGGCGGTGACCCGTTTTGTGCGGCGTACCCTTGCTGAGCGGCACTTTCACCGCCTCTACGACCCGCTGGCGGAGGCGCTTGACGCGGCCGCCGAGCACCACCGCCGGAGCGCCGAGCGGATGGAAGAGGAACTCGACAGCGAGAGCCGCGCCGGGCGCTACGAGCGATGGGGGCACCTGCTCATGGCGCAGCAGGACGCGGTGCCGGCCGGGGCCGAAGAGATCGAACTCCCGGACCTGTTCGCGGACGGGGAGCCGGTGACCATTCCCCTCGATCCCGCCAAGTCCCCCGTCGAGAATGCTCAGCACTACTACCAGCGGGCCCGACGCACGCGCCGCTCGCGGGAGGAGGCCGAAAACCGCCTCGACGAGACGAAAGAACGGGCCGAGCAGGCCGAGGCCCTGCTCGACGAGCTCCGTGCCATCGACACGCTCGATGGCATCAAGCAGTTTCGATCGGAGCGGGAGGCAGACCTGGCCCCGTTTGTGGAGCGGGAGGACGCCGACGTGGACCGCTTCCCGTATCGCCGGTTCGACCTCGGGGACGGCTTCGAGGTGTGGGTGGGCCGCAATGCGCGCCAGAACCACGAGCTCACGTTCCACGCCGCGCAGACGTACGACCTGTGGCTGCATGCGCGGGAGGTCCCGGGCGCCCATACCGTGCTCCACCTCCCCAACCGCGACGCCGAGCCGGGTCGGCACCGCATCCACACCGCCGCCGCCATCGCCGCCCACTTCAGCAAAGCGCGCGGCAGCGGCCTCGTCCCCGTCATGGTGACGAAGCGCAAGTACGTGACGAGCCCGACCGGGGCCGACCCGGGCATGGTGCGAGTAGATCGGGAAGACGTGGTGATGGTAGAGCCAGGCCTTCCCGAGTAGGTTGCCTTCCGATCATTCGGGCGCCAATGCGCTACTACGCGTGGCCATTTTCGTGGCCGTGGGTCGAGGACGTACGAACCTTCAATTCAGGTGACACGAGCCGCGAGATGGGGGTCGACGCCGCTTTCCCTCGGAGCCGATCCGATAGAAGATCGGCGGCGGCCTCCCCAATGTCGTGCATCTTCTGGGACACGGTCGAGAGCCCGATGAAGCGACTCACCTTCACGTCGTCGTATCCCACGATCGCCACGTCCCCGGGGACGCTGAGCCCCTCGTGACGGAGGGCCTGCCACGCCCCGATGGCCTGCACGTCGCTGCTGGCAAAGACAGCCGTCACGTCCGGGCCGCCGTTGAGGAACGTCTGCATGGCTTCGTAGCCCGACTCCTCGCTGTACCCGGCGTGCTTTTCGGTCTGTCCAACAGCGATCCACTCGTCCCGCGGCTCGATGCCCGCATCTAACAGGGCCCGCTTGTACCCGAGGATGCGCGCGCTCCGGATCGAGCTCTCGTGGTGGGCCGTGACCATGCCGACCTGCGTGTGCCCCTGATCGAGCAGGTGCTCGGTTGCCCTGCGGGCACCGGCCGTTTCGTTCCAGTAAAACGAGTCGAGGTCGTCCCACTGGCTGCCCACCAGGATAACCGGGCAACCCAGGCGGCGCAGTTCCTGGCCGATCTGATTCTCGACCGGGAGTCCGGCGGCGAGCAGGCCGTCCATGGCCCCGCGCTGAAGAAACTTCGTGAGAGACGCGCCCGGATGCTCCCACTCCAGGTCGCAGAGGAGCAGGTCGG
>CAYULG010000150.1:0-6390 GCA_964445365.1 uncultured Salinivenus sp.
AGCGTGCCCATCGTCACGTGCTCGCCGGTGGACCGCAGCACCGTCCAGATCGACCGGCGCCCCTCCTCCCGGTACCGATGCACCATGTGCACCCCGGCGTCGTTGCCGATGCCGAGGATCGCCGGCAGCACCACCATGTTGAAGAAATTCAGCTTCAGCCCAAAGGCCACCATCAAAAGCAACATCCAGAGCACGCCCACCACCAGCGGCACGAGCGCCAGTCCCGCCCACCGCACGTCGCGGAAGTTGAGCAGCATCAGCAGGGCCACGATGAGAAACGTCCCCGCCACCATCCAGGGCGCCTCCGCCTGCACGAGCTGCAGCATGTTCGCCGCGATCAGCGACGTCGAGGCCGCGTGGTACGTCGTGCCGTCCTCGGTCGTGATGGTGCCAATTTCGTTGGCAAAGGCCATGGACCGGCGCCCATCGGCCAGGCTGCCCTCGGGATAGATCATCACGAAGGTCCCGAGCTCCCCGTCCTTCGTCGTAAACTGCTTGCGCAAAAACTCGGGCACCTGGTCGATCTCGATTGCCTCCTGCGTGCGGGCCGCGCGCCGCAGCCGCTCGATGTTTTCCGAGCTGTCTCGGCGCAGGTACTTGTTTTCGGTGAGGGTCCGCCGGATCTCCGCGATCCGCTCCAGTTTGTTCTGCCGTGCCGTGTCCGACAGCGGGAAGCGCTCCTGGAGGCTCTCCACGGCCAGCACCATAGAGGTGGAGTCGCGCTCCAGCTTGTGGACCCGCGATACCACCTTCGGGACGTTCTTCGCGCTGTCCACCAACACGTACGCGGGATTGCGACGGTTGCCGCCCCCGCCCTGATCGGCGCGCTTGATAACAGCCTTCCGGTCCTCATAGGCCTCGTAGTCGGGCTCGAGCTTTCCGAAGTCGTACTGGAACGAGACCTCCGGGGCGAAGGCGAGGGCCGCCACGACCGCCACCGCGCTCCCGACCACGATGGGCCGCGCGCCCCCAAATCGCCCTTGCGGGCCCTCGTCCTCCCTGGGCGTGCGGGCCGCGAGGTCCAGCAGGCCCGTGCGCTCGAACACGGCCAGGAGGGCCGGCAGCACCACCGTCATGGCGATGAGGGCAAGGAGGACGCCGGTGCCCGCGATTGCCCCAAACTCGCTGAAGCCCTTAAACTCGGCCGCCACGAGCACGTAGAGGGCGGCCGCCGTCGTGAAGGCCCCAGTGGTGATGGCCTGGCCCGTGCTCGCAAACGTCGCCTCGGCCGCCTCGCTCACGCCCAACCCGGTGGCACGCTCCTCCGTGTAGCGGGCGTAGAAGTGAATGCCGAAGTCGATGCCCAGCCCGAAGAGCACCAGCCCCAGCGTCGAGGTCATCAGGTTCAGCTCCCCGAACGTGAGGTAGGCCATCCCCCCCGTCCAGGTGAGGCTCATGAGCAGGGGCAGCGCGATGACGAGCGCCAAGATGGGCGCGCGGCCCAATTCGACGAGGAGGGCCCGCCCGTTCCAGCGCCCGCCCGTTCGTGTGCGGTAGGCCTTGTAGAGAAAATAAAGCATCACCACCAGGATGACGGTCGTCACACCGGTGGCGAAGGACCCGACGATGTCGCTCGTGATGGCCTCGACCTCCGCCTGCTGGCGCAGGAGCCGGCCGGCCAGCGTCACCTCCATCTCCGGGTGGTAGGATGCCGGGCCCATGCTGTCCACGAGGACACGCAGGTCCCCGTACACGTCCTCAATGAAGCTCACGTTCGTCTGCGCCCCCGAGGGATAAAACTTCAGCACCATCGTCGTGCTGTCGGCCGAGATCGGATACTCCGTGCCCACGAGGCGATCGTACATCTGCTCCAGGTCCTCCCCATCCGCCTCATCCTCGTCGTCCTCTCCATCACCGATGTCCACGTAAAACGGATTCGCCTTCTTCTTCGACTCCTGAATCTGCCGGTCCAAAAAGTCCTCGACGGTCTGCACCTCGTCGTCGCTCGCAAAGTAGAGCGCGTTGTCTTTCAGGTAGTCGGTGTTCCGGCGGTACTCCACCCGCGTGAGGTAGGGCACGTCGTAGCCGTCCCCCCTCAGCTCTAGCGCGCGCGGAATCAGGTTCTCCGCGAACTGCTTGTTTGCTTCGAACGAGGGACTCACGATGCCGACGGCGACCTCGCTCTCCCCGCCCACAGTGTTCTGGAGCCGCTCCATGGCCTGCACCGTTGGGTGGTCGTCCGGCAGCAGATTGGCAAAGTTGGTATCGACGTTCAGGTTCTGGGCCAGGTAGAACCCGGCGGCCGACAGCAGCAGGGCCCCCGCCAGCACCCAGCCGGCCCGACGCACCACGAACCGAATGAAGGGCCGAAGGGCGTCAAACAGCGTGTCCATAGAGAAGCGTCGATGAGTCGTGAGAGAAGAGAGATTGCATCCCGCAGAGCGTGGCACCCCAGCGGCGGTGGGCCTACGATGGCGCAGACGGCGATTCAGGAGTAGGCTCGGGCGCAGGAGGCTCTCCCCGTGCCTCGTTCGGGGCTGAGTTCGGCCCTGCCGTGGGCGTGCCGAGCACGTCCGTGACCCGCTCTACGACATCCCGCTCCCACGCCGAGACCCCGGCAAACACAGCGAGGTTTGTGGCCTTGTCGAGCACGCTGTGCACACCGAGCAGGCCCGCAATGGCCGCCTTTGGCACCGCCACCGCCCCGGCCAACTCGATGCCCGCCGCCATGAACAGCAGGTTTCGGCTCGGCATGAGGGGAATGCGGGAGGTAACGATCTGCACGGCCAGAAACACGACCCAGACCCCCAGCGCAATCTCCGGCAGGGCCACCGACCACTCCACCACCAGCAGGATCTTTTCCAGCAGCACGCGGGCCAGGTGCAACCCGAACAAGAGCCCCAGCATGCGCGCCGGCAGCAAAAACACCGTGCGGCGATACCGCACCCCCACCGCCCCAATCATGGCGAGGGCGGCGAGCCCCGCCCCCCCGTACGCCCAGCTGTGCCGCGCAATCGCCTCCGGCAGGGGCACGTATCCCAGCACCAGAAAGACGACCAGTAGCACCACGGCAACCAGCGTCGACGCCACCGAGGACGTGATCGCATTGTCTTTCACGTGGTGCAGGAGCTCCCGGTCGGTGCCGTCCACGTGGGTCCGGCCCCAGAAGTACACGTACACTTCCCCGGACCGGTCGAGCACGTCCTTGTCGTAGACCCGCTTCTTGAGCATCGCCGGCAACAGCTCCGTCGGTCGTCGGTCCCAGATCAGGCCGAAGGCCAGGGCTTGAAAGACCGGGATGGTGAGGTAAATGCCCGCAAAGACGACGTAGAACCAGGGCGTTCGGGGGAGGGAGCGTCCAATCTCCGCCCACCCGATCACAGACATCCGATAGATGAGGTACGCCACGATCCCCAGTGTGAGGACCTGCCGTGCCCCCCACAAGACCCGCTTCCCCGCACGGGACGACGAGAAGCGCCGCCAGTGCACCCGCAAACGGGCGACCCGTATCCGTACCGTCGTCCAGAAGCTGCCCATGAATCGGGGCGATCCAGCTCGTATCTAGTGAGCGGCCCACATTTCGTGAACCAAGGTCGCTTACGTATGCCGCCTGCCATCTGTGTGCTCGTAACGTGAACCTGCCTAGAAAATACTGCTCTTCTCGTCGAAATCCTACCGAAACTCACCTCTACAGGGATTTGGAAATCCAAAGTGGGTTTTTCCCTCAATTCTTTCTACCTTGAGCGTCATAGCCCTTGTTCGTTGTTCGCGACGCGCACCTCCGAAAATCCTCTATCTCTCATGCCCAACACGTACGAATCGATCGATGTCGGCGACTCGCACGAGTGGACACGCGTGGTGACGAAGGAGCACGTTCAACAGTTCGCCGAAATTACCGGCGACGACAATCCCATCCACGTAAACCAGGAGTACGCCGCCGAACACTCGCGGTACGGCCGCCCCATTGTGCACGGCGTGCTGCTCCTTGGGCTCATCTCCAAGGTCCTGGGGCGCGACTTTCCGGGCCACGGCAGCATTGCCGTCGGCATTTCCTGCCGCTTTCTCCGCCCCGTCCCCATCGGCTCAGAGGTGCGCGTCCAGATCAAGGTTTCCGAGAAAATCGACGAGAACAAGCACGTGAAGGTCCGCACCTACATCTACCGCGACAACCAGATGGTCGTCGGCGGCGAAGGACGTGTGATCCCGCCCACCGAAGAAGAAGCAGAACCCGTGATGCCCGGTGGCGAATAGATCAGTGCGGGTTGGTCTCTTCTGTCGTTTCCCGGAACGCCGACGAGCAGCCGACCGCTCCTTCAGTGGCGCCCCACTTCGACCGGCCGTGACCGGTCGGTCCAGTTCTACGCGGGCATTCTACTTGGGCAGCTTCAGCGGACGCCCCTCCTTGACCGTCTGATCAAGCTCGACCTGGTTGATAATGGCGAGGTCCTCGGGGGTGACATCGTCGGGGAGAACGCTCTCGTCCACGAAGGTCCGGAACGGCGCCGTGCGCGAGGCCGGGTCAATGGTGAGGCGTGTGGGCTTCACGTTCAGCTTGTCGGCATCTCGGAGCTCGTCGAAGCCCGTCATTGTCCGCTCAAAGACCGACTGGTAGGTCTCATAGCGCCCGGCGGCGGTCAACCCCTGAAATTGATAGACCTGGTCCTCGTACTCGATGAAGTAGGTGAGGATGCGGAGGCTCCTCCCCTGCTCGGTCTGGGCCTCTGCCAGTACGCGCTGGGCACGTCGCTCATTCACTTGGGTCTGCCGCTGCTCTACGACCGAAAGGCCCTCCTGCCCGGTGAATTTCCCCGCGGCGGCCCTCGGTGTCGCCTCCGACGAGATGCGGAAGACCACGTAGGATTCCTCGTCGGGCTGAATCATGGCCACCTGGCTCGCCTGGTTCTGAATCGTCCACCCCCCCGGCGTCGGGAATCGGAACGCCAGGTCGGGGTGGTAGAACACGTCGTTCTCGACGAAACCCTGCCGCGGGTTTTTGCCCAGAACGAGGCCTTCAATCGTCGCGTAGTACGCATCCTGATTGCGGGTCGTCTGCTTGCCCGCAACCTTCTCGCTCCACGTCCGGGCCAGTTCCTCCACCGTGTCTTCCCGCTTCCCGGGATCGGGGTGGGTCGACTGCCACGTCGGCAGGTCCTGGCCGCTCTGCTTCGCTTGTCGCTTCAGCGACGTGAAGAATTCCGCTCCCTCCGCCGCGTCGTACCCGCCCTTCACGGCGTACTCCACGCCGAGACGGTCCGACTCTCGCTCGTTGTCGCGGCTGTAGCTGAGGGAGAGCAGCTGCGCGGCGCTCCCCCCGATGCCGAGCACGTTTTCCCCGACGTTGCCCCCGAAGGCCGCCTGCCCGGCCACTGCCCCGCCGACGAGCACCCCCTGCATGATCTGCTTCTTGGCGGCCTGCTTTGAGGCGTGCCGCCCGGCCACGTGCCCAATCTCGTGTCCCAGCACCACCGCCAGCTGCGCTTCGTTGTTGAGGTGGGCCATCAGGCCGCGCGTGACGTACACGTACCCTCCGGGCAACGCAAAGGCGTTGATGATGGGGCTGTCGAGCACCCGAAAAGTAAACTCCGTATTTCGGAACTTCTCGGGCGTGTCGGGACGGCGCATGTGACTTTCCTGGAGCATGTTCTGGCCCAACTCCTCGACGTACGCGGTCACCTCCTCGTTGTCGTAAACGCCGTACTGCTTCTGGATCTGTTGGTCGGCTTCTTTGCCGAGCTTTACCTCCTCCTGCCACGAATACCCGTAGGCCCGCGTGTTGCCGGACACGGGACTCGTGCCGGTCGACACGCACCCGCTGCCCACGGCCGCAGCCAGCAGAAGCAGGGGAAGGACGAGCCGAAGCAGGCGAGCTCGCGTTCGGGCGAGGCGATGGCGACGAACAGAGAATGTCATCGGTGCAGACGGTGGAAAAATATGAACGTTAGATGAACAAACCGGGTCGGGGGACCCGCCTCATCATGTAGTGAAATGAACCGACGCCCCTTTTTCCATTCCACATTCCGGATCGTCACATTTCTTCCCCGTCCCCTGCGCCTCTCGTTTCGGCGCCCGCGACCGTTTCGCTGCTTCCCGCCCCCACACCGGGCCGGTTCGTACTGGCGGTGGTCGGGGCGGTCGGTTGGGGCTCGACCCGAGCCGCCCCGTCTCGCCGCTCCACGGCGAGGGCACGATGAGGGTCCGCCCCAAAGTCGAGGATGGCATCGAACGGGGCGCGGCTCGTGGCGGTGATGAGGCTCTGCCCCACGGCGTCGGAGCGGAGGAGGTCGAGGAAGACCTCGGTGCGACGGGTGTCGAGCTTCCCGAAGGCGTCGTCGAGCAACAGCAGGGGTTGGGTGTCGCTCCGATCGTCGAGGTAGAAGTACTGGGCCAGCTTCAGGGCCATGGCGAAGGTGCGGTGCTGGCCCTGCGAGCCGTAGCGGCGCACCTCCAGGT
>CAYULG010000151.1:0-6381 GCA_964445365.1 uncultured Salinivenus sp.
AGACCGTGCGGCAGTACGCCGACTACTTCGACAAGCTCGCAAGTGTGACGGATCTTACCGTGCAGCCGGGGGCCGAGAAGCCCAAGGCGAGCGCGTCGGTCGTGGTGGAGCGCTGCGAGGTCTTCGTGCCGCTGGCTGGCATGATCGACCTGGAGCAGGAGCGTAAGCGACTGCGCACGGAAATTGAAGAGAAGGAAGACTTTCTGAAGAGCGTCGAGCAGAAGCTAAACAACCGTCAGTTCGTAAACAAGGCGCCCGATGAGGTTGTGGATCGAGAGCGGCAGAAGCGAACAGACGCAACCAACGAACTGGAGCGGCTTCGAGAGAACCTCTCGGATTTGGAGGAGGTCTGACGGGCCCGTGTTCGCGCATTTTCCCGGATGCTACGTGGGGGATTCGACCCGCCGCGCTCACAGACGACCGTTCTCAGTTGATTTTTACCCATGCCTCATTCTGGCTTCCCTGCTCGGCCCCTGCTGATTGTCCTTGTCGTGGGGGCCGTGAGCGGCGGGCTTCTCGCGTGTGGAGGAGACGAGGGGGCGACGGACGTTAAAGTGGTGAACCCTCGGTTGGTGAAGACGCCAAACGGGCAACGGACCTTCACAGGGACCCTCGTCAACGAGCAGTCCCGGGCTCTCAGCATCGCACAGATTGAGGTGACGCTCTACGACGACGCAGGCTCTCCGGTGGAGACCGTTCGGATGGACGTAAACGACATTCCGGCCCAGGACTCTGTCGATTTCAGCGAGAAGATCGACTCGGATCGGCCCTTCAGTCAGGCCCAGGTCCAGAACATTCTGACGCCGTAGGAGAATCGGAGGAGGGAGGGGCCTACGCGTCCGTTCCCACCGCGTCTGCGATCGAGGCGTGCCCCTCGTCCCGAACCCGCTCAACGAGGCCCTCCTTGATGCGCTTGATGAGGCCAGGCCCTTCGTAGACGAGGGCCGTGTAGAGCTGGACGAGGGACGCCCCGGCTTTGATTTTGGCGTACGCCGAGTCGGCGTCGTGCACCCCGCCGACACCGATGATGGGCGTCTCTCCATCCGTAGCCCGGTATAGATAGCGCACCAGCCGAGTCGCTCGGTCCGCGAGGGGCTGCCCGCTCACGCCGCCCTCCCCGATGGCATCGAGCGTAGCGGACGATGCCTCCAGGCCCTGACGGTCCGACGCCGTATTGGAGGCAATAAACCCGTCCACCTCGTGCGCCTGGGCCACGGCGAGAAGGTCTTCCAGACGGGTGTCGAACATGATGCGATCACTGATCGGCGGGCTGAGCTTGATAAGCACCGGAGTCTTCAGCCCCGGGGCCTTTTGCTCGGAAAAGATTGTGGTGAGCAGGTCGTCCAGTGCGTGCGGGTCCTCGAAGGTCTGCCCGTCTTCGGTGTTTGGGCAGGAGACGTTCAGGACGACATAGCTGGCTTCCGGGGCCAGCAGGCGGAAGCTCTCGCGGAAGTCCTCGAGCGCCGCTTCTCCCATCACGCCCGGATCGTTGGTTTTTGCCAGGTTGATCCCCAGCGGACGAGACCGCTCGCTTTGCTCGGTCTCGAGGCGCTCGGCGACGGCCGCCGCGCCCTCATTGTTGAGGCCCATCCGATTGATGAGGGCCTCGTCCTCCGGCAGGCGAAAGGCGCGAGGCTTCGGGTTGCCGCTGGCGGCCATGGCGCTCACCGACCCCACCTCCACGAAGCCGAAGCCCACACGCTCCCAGAACGGAATCAGGCGCGCATCTTTGTCGACCCCGGCCGCGAGGCCCACCGGATTCGGGAAGGCAGTGCCCCACAGGCGCTGTTTGAGGCGCTCGTCTTCGTATCCGTACTGCGGCTCCAGAAGGGAGGGAGCCACCTTCTGGACGAGCTCGGCGGTCTGGAGGCTGACCTTGTGGGCGCGCTCGGCGTCCATTCGGAAAAGCAGAGGACGAAAAAACCGGTACATGCGCGCTCGGGTACAATCGACCTCGAAAAGAAACGGGAGAAACCGCGTTCGTCGGGCATCGTGCCCGTCATTGGACCCGGACGGGGGGCATTTCGTTTCCCCATTCTCTGTGATTCGGAATCCGTCCGCTCCACGCCATGTCATTTTCCCTCTACCAGGTCGACGCCTTCACAAACGATCCGTTCACGGGGAATCCGGCCGGCGTATGCCTGCTGCCCACCCCTCAAGATGCGGACTGGATGCAGGACGTGGCCGCCGAGATGAACCTATCGGAGACGGCCTTTCTGCGCCCGCAGGCCGACGGGACCTACCAGCTCCGCTGGTTTACGCCCACCGCCGAGGTGGACCTCTGTGGGCACGCCACCCTGGCGAGTGCCCATGTGCTCTGGACCGAAGGCGTTCTGGCCCCGGACGCCGACGCCCGGTTCGAGACAAAGAGTGGGCGGCTAACCGCACACTACGAGGAGGAATGGATCACGATGGACGTTCCCGCCGACCCGCCCACGCCGGTCGATCCGCCTCCGACCATTCTCGAGGCGCTCGGCCTCGTGGACCCGCTCTACGTTGGGGTCAGCGACCGGGACGTTCTCCTTCGCTGCAAGGATGAGGCGCGGGTACGAATCCTCGATCCCGACATGCCAACCCTTGCAAGCCTCGACCACCGGGGGGTAATCGTGACGGCTGCGTCCGACCGGGCGGACGTCGACTTCGTCTCACGCTTCTTTGCCCCCGGCGTGGGCGTGCCCGAGGATCCGGTGACCGGCTCCGCCCACTGCGCGCTCGGACCCTACTGGGCCGAGCAGACGGGCCGAACGGCGCTCACCGGACGGCAGGTGTCGGCGCGGGGCGGCACGGTCCGCGTGCAGCTCGAGGCGCCGGACGCCGAGCGCGTGGCCCTCTCCGGTCGGGCCACTACCGTTCTTCGTGGACGTCTCTCTCCCTGAGGGGCTCGACGCTCTGCCCGCGCTCCCGTAGTTTTTGCCAAGCGCAGTCTGTCGGACGACCCCCAGGCCGTTCCATGCCGAACTCCGTTTCTATCGCCGGGCACCTGATCGACCTGCACGCCCGGTCGATCCACCCCGCCACCGTCCACGTCGCGGACGGCGTCATCGACCGCATCGAGCCCACCGAGACGGTGCCGGACCGGTACCTGCTCCCCGGCTTCGTCGACGCGCACGTCCACGTGGAGAGCTCCATGCTCACGCCGTCGGAGTTTGCGCGGGCGGCGGTGACGCACGGCACCGTGGCGACGGTGAGCGACCCGCACGAGATTGCCAACGTGCTCGGTGTCAAGGGCGTTGAGTACATGATTGCGGACGGCGAGCAGGTCCCGTTCCACTTCGCGTTCGGCGCGCCGTCGTGCGTGCCGGCCACCCCCTTCGAGACGAGCGGGGCCGCGCTGGGGCCGGAGGCCGTGGCGACGCTCCTGGACCGGGCCGACGTGCCCTACCTCAGCGAGATGATGGATTATCCAGGGGCCATCAATTGCGACGACGACGTGATGGCAAAGATCGAGGCCGCGCAGGCCCGAGGCAAGCCGGTGGACGGCCACGCGCCGGGGGTGCGCGGGGAGGACGCCCGGCGCTACGCGAGCGCCGGGGTGGACACCGATCACGAGTCGTTCGAGATCGAGGAGGCCCGCGAAAAGCTCGATGCCGGGATGAAAATCGCCATCCGCGAAGGGTCGGCGGCCAAGAACTTCGACGAGCTGATCCCGCTGATGGACGAGGTCCCGGATCGCCTCATGTTCTGCAGCGACGACAAGCATCCCGACTCGCTGGTGGAGGGCCACATCGACGCCCTGGCCCGCCGGGCCATCGATCGGGGCTACGACCGGTTCGACGTGCTCCGCGCCGCCTGCGTGCATCCGGTGGAGCACTACGGGCTGGACGTGGGGCTGCTGCGCGAGGGCGACCCGGCGGACTTCATCGTGGTGGACGACCTTGACGCGCTGACCGTGCAGCGGACGTACGTGGAGGGGGAGCTCGTGGCGGAGAACGGCGAGACGTTGGTTGAACGAGTCTCGTCCGATACGCCCAACCGCTTCGCAGCCGGGCCGGTGGACCCGGACGCGTTCGAGGTGCCGGCAGAGGGGGCGCAGATCCGGGTCATCACGGCCGCCGACAATCAGCTCGTGACGGGGGAGGCGATCGTCGAGACGCCGACCGAGAACGACCAGGCCGTCGCGGATCCGGACCGAGACGTGCTGAAGCTCGCCGTCGTGAACCGCTACGAGGACGCTCCGCCCGCCGTCGCGTTCGTGCGGGGGTTTGGGCTCGACCGCGGTGCCCTCGCCTCCAGCGTGGCGCACGACTCGCACAACGTGGTGGCGGTGGGGACGAGCGACGAGGCCCTCGCCCGGGCGGTCAACGCCGTCGTGCGGCAGGAGGGAGGCATCAGCGCCGTGGCCGAGGGCACGCACGTCCTGCCGCTCCCCGTCGCGGGCCTCATGAGCGACGAGCCCTGCGAGCACGTGGCCCGCCGCTACACGCGCCTCAGCCGCTTCGTGCAGGAGGAGCTGGGCAGCCCGATGGACGCGCCGTTTATGACGCTCTCGTTCATGGCCCTGCTCGTCATCCCGCAGCTCAAGCTCAGCGATCAGGGCCTGTTCGACGGTGATCGGTTCGCATTCGTCGACCCGTTTGTGAAGGCATAACGAGCCTCGCGGCTCACAAGACGAGGTCTGGACTGTCGGTCACATACCGACTACGGATACGCAGGGCGGAGGAGCACGGAAGGCACTGGTGGAGCGTTACGATTCCGAGGATATGGGCGGCTGAAGAGATCCCTCGTCGGCCTCTTTGCCAACGCTACTTGCCCAATGCTCAGTTGGTCGTCCGGTATTGCCGCCCGCCGTCCGATGCGGAATCTTTTCGTGATTGCAGGTCTTTGTTTCACGCTACTCGGCACGACAGGCACCGGGACGAGAGCCTGTCGGGCGCAGGAGACAGCCCGAGCGAACCTCGGACCTCCCCTCTCGGCTCCACAAAAACAAGAGACAGAACGGCCCTCGTTTGGGCAGCTTCTCGGGGGCAGTGCCCTCGGCGTCCCCGTTGGGGTGGGCACGGGGCTTTTGCTCCTGAAGGCCAGCGCGGAGGCCGATCCCGACGGCGACCGGTACGATCGCGGGGAGACGCCGGAATCTGAGGCGGCAGCCGCGATTGGCGCGATCGGACTCGTTGCCCTCGTGGCCGGTGGCCCGATCGGGGCGGTGGAGATGGGGGGCATCGAGCACCGGCGCCGCGACGCGTACGTGGCGGCGGGCTTCGGGGAGCTCGTTGCCGGGGCGCTCGGCCTCGTCCTGGCCGGGCAGCTACACGACAGTCGAACCGCCCGCTTGATTGGAGGGGGCACCGGCATGACGCTGGGATCGGCCGGTGGGGCGTACCTGGTGGCGTCACAGGAGAAGCAAGACGGCCTGTTCGGCTACCGGGACGGAGAGTGGCACCTCGCGCCGCCGGGCGTCCGGGTCCGGCCCAACGTGGGGACGGATCGGTCTCCCTCGGTGGGCATTGCGCTGGTGTCGGTCGAACTGTAACACGGAACCCATTCGGTCGTGTCGAGGGGCCAGAGAAGGTCTTCGCCCTGAATGAGCGAAGCTTCTCCAATATGTTTGTCAAGCGTAAAGCGTTGATTGTTGAGCCGTCATGGAGAGACGGAATTGACCACTCGGCGCCGTGTTGAGATCGTCGCCGGCCGGTTCCATCTCAGAGGTCACGGCGCTTCCACCGCCGGGAGGCTCGTGGAGAAGGCGTCGAAAGTCCTTCTCAACAATCTGCGAGACCGACGTGTCTTCTTCTGTTGGCAGTTGCTTGGCCGCCCTTTCAGATCATCGTCCAAACGGAGCGTGAGTTTTGACTTCATGGCCTATTGAAGGACCCGTGCTTTTCAAGCGGTCCGACGTACAGCACTCGCGGACGGGGTGGTTTCGGTAGAGGCACTCCGGAGAAGGGGGCGAACGCCCACACCCATACACTCACACACCACCCGGCATATCCAAGGAAGCACGGTTGACGAGCCACCAACGCTGAGCGGGATTGGAGACGCCCGACTGCCCATTCACACCAAAAATCCAACGAACATCCTCCCACGCCCCGTCGTTGAGATTTGTTGTTGACGTACGACGCTCACGCATCCGCTTCGACGACCCCATGGCGCAGTTCGATACGCCCGACCAACTCACCCTCCCCGATCTCGAAGAGGACGTTCTCGACTGGTGGGACGACCACGACATCTTCGAGCGCAGCATTGAGGAACGGAAGGGCCAGCCCACGTACACGTTTTACGAAGGGCCGCCCACCGCCAACGGCACACCCGGCATCCACCACGTCCTGGCCCGGGCCATCAAGGACATCTTCTGCCGCTACAAGACGATGCAGGGCTACCAGGTGGCCCGCAAGGCCGGCTGGGACACCCACGGCCTGCCCGTCGAGATTGAGGTGGAGGAGG
>CAYULG010000152.1:0-6359 GCA_964445365.1 uncultured Salinivenus sp.
CCAGCGCGTGACCGAGGGAGAAGAGGAAGAGCAGGAACGCCCCCTCCAGCCACTTCCCCAGCGCCGCCGCCCCCGCCGCCGCCACTAGCATGAGGAAGTCGACCTCGAAGTCCCCAACCCAAAGGGTATCGACGGCCTCCCGCACCGTGTAGTAGCCCCCGAAGACGTACCCCCCGACGTAGAGTCCCCAGGGAATCCATCCAGATATGCCGCCAGCGAACGAGAGCCCGAACCCGAGGGCCACGAACACCCCAGCGATTGTCGAAAAGATCAATTCTGTCCTCTCCCCGAAGATGCCGCCGTGGTCGTGTTCTTCGTGATCGTCCGCATCGGTGGTTTCTTCTTCCAGCGACCGCGCGTCGAGCACGTCACCCCGGAGCCGCACGCCCATCGACCGAAGCACGTCCTGAATCGTACTCGTGTCCGTCACCGATCGATCGTACTCCACGCGAATCCGCTCGGCGGCGCTCGCCTCCGCCTCCACTACACCGTCAATCTGTCGCAGCCGCTTGGCGATGGTGCGGGCGCGGCGGGGATGCGAGATGCCCTCTACCCCCCAAACGAGGTGTCCGTACCGGTCGGTAATCTCCGTCCCGAGGCTCTTCGCCGTCTGCCGAATCCGCGGCAGGGACATTTCCTCGGGGTCGTAGTGGACACACAGCCGGTCCGGCGTCCCATTCTCGGCCGACGCCACATGGGCTCGGATGATGCCCGCGCGGTCCTGGAGGCTTTTCGTGAGCCGTTCCACACAGCCATCTTTCGCGTCCGGAACATCCGGAAGGAGAATGGGCAGATCGAGTTGGATGTGATCAGGCATGGTCGGTTCTCGTCAGAGACGTTTGATCCGAGGCATTACGTGCTGTGCGTGTGATCGCGTTCGAGCGTGTGCGCTCACGAGGCTCCTCTCTCATGTCCGATAGGAGAATACGTCAGGTCGGCTGTGCACGGCGCTCGGAGGCAGGCGGAATGCCAAGAAAACGGGCGTGACGTTCTTTGTAGCGACGATACGCATCCCCGTACTGCTCCTCCAGCCACGGCTCCTCAGCCAATGGGGCCAACACAAACCAGATGGCAACGGCAGCGGCCAACAGTCCCGCCAGACGCGAATCGGTGAGGATCGTGAAGCCCACGATCAGGATGAGGTCGCCGACGTAGCCGGGATTTCGGCTCACGGCGAAGGGGCCCTCCGTCACGAGTTCGTCTTCCAGGCCGAGGCACCCACGCAGTCCCAGATAACCCATCGCGTAGCTCGCCAGCGCGGTCCCGCCCATGAAAAGGGTGCTGCCGAGGATGAGCGTGCCGGCCTCGCCCAGCCACCGGCTCACTCCCAGGCTCCCCGCGTCGAGCCCGCCCACGACGAGCAAGCCGACCGTCGCCCCAGTGAAAAGCATCCATGTAAGGTCATACTGCCACGTATCACGACCCGGCGGGGGCCACACCTGGACGGACGCAACCGCAAGCGTAGCGAGAAGCGTCAGGTCCAGACTTATCACGGCAGCAAGCGTACCGAGAAAAACGAGATCCGTCACCGTCATTGTGCTCGCACGCTATCTCGTATATATGAACATGTGCTCATTTATTGAAGTGTAAGTCCTGCTCGTTGTTTCGGGTCGTTCTTGAGGCGGGCTCTTCTCTCTCGGCTGTCGATCAATCGACCGTTCGATCAGTCGCCGGACGCCCGACGCGGCCGAATCTGGGTGGGGGAGGACACGACGATCTGGGGCGTTTCCTCGTGGCGCCGGATCGTGCCCGTGACGCAGACTGCACGGTTCTCGTACTGCGCCTCCGGTGGCCGGTCCCACTTCGTACGGTCTCTTTTCCAGATGAGCGCCGTAAAGGGCTGGTCGGGATGCGTGTCGGCGAGGTTGATAAACGTCGGTTGGCCCCCGATTTCCCGGGCGTGCACGACCTCCGCAACGCGGCCGCACACCTCGGCGCGCTGCCCCACGTGGTCGCCCGCCGCGTCCGGCGCCACGGGCCCCACCGACGCGCTCCCGCCCGAAAACGGCCCGACCAGGTGCCGCGAGGCAAACAGCCCGACGGCCAAGACGGCGGACACGATCAAAATGGTCGTCTTCCACCGGGAGAGGGCCCGCAGCATGCTACGCGTTCTCCGCCCCGTGCGAGAGGGCATTCTCCAGCATCTCCCGGACGTGGTCGTCGGCCAGACGGTAGTAGACGTGCCGCCCCTCGCGCCGATGCAAGACGAGGCGCGCGTCCCGCAACACCCGAAGCTGGTGACTGACGGCCGACTGGCTCATGTCCAGCGCCTCGACAATCTCGTGCACGCACACCTCTCGCCCCCGCAGCAGGCACAGAATGCGGAGACGCGTCTCGTCCGCAAAGCCCTTGAGGAGCTGCACGGTGGGCGTCACGATTGCCGCGTCCGGCAAATCGTCTTCCAGCGCCGCGTCGCCGTCACACGTGTTCTCAATTCGATCCGTCATGCTGGCCTCGATATTTGTTCACATCTGCGCGTCAGCGCGAACCGGCCACCGGTTCCGTGCTGCGGTTCGGCAGATCGTC
Source organism: uncultured Salinivenus sp. (assembly GCA_964445365.1). GTDB lineage: Bacteria > Bacteroidota > Rhodothermia > Rhodothermales > Salinibacteraceae > Salinibacter. Next base: position 2,527 of record CAYULG010000152.1, read on the forward strand.
GGCGTGGACGGGTTCGTCCGGATGGGTGCTCCGCTCGGCCGCCGACGATGTCGAGGTCGTTTCCTCCGCCCCCCGACGATCAACCCGGGTCGAATCCGAACGTTGCTGCAGGACCGTCTGCTCCCGAAAGACCTCGCCGTCCTCAATCGGATTCAGGATGCGACTGAACCGGGGCATAAACCGGTCGTAGTCCCAGGAGAAGTACGTGATGACCGCCTTGCCCACAACGTGGTCCATGGGCACGAACCCCCAGAAGCGACTGTCCCGGGAGTTGTCCCGGTTGTCGCCCATGGCAAAAAAGTAGTCCTGCTGAAACGTGTAGGTCGTCGTCCGCTCTCCCTCGACGGCAAAGGTCGAGTCGGTCATCTGCCGGGCGTCCTTCCCTTCGTACCGCGTAATCACGGGCTGGTAGGCCGCCCAGTTCTCGTCTGTGAGCGTCACCGTTTCCCCCTTCGCGGGGATGTGCACGGGCCCGTAGTTGTCCGTGGTATAGTCGCGGTCGGCGGGATACATGCGAGCGTCAAACCGCCGATCCTCGACGACACCCGGTCGCACGGACTCGACCCACGACAAGTCATGGACCCGCTTCGCGGCGGTCGGGGTGCCGAGAATACGAACGGTCGTGGCACTCTGGGTCGACTGGACCTCACTGATTCCGAGCTCCTCCATGCGAGTCCGTGGAATCTGGTAGCGGGCGTCGGACTTCTTTACGGTCCAATACTGTTGCATGCCTTTTCCGAGCGGCAGCGGCCGCCCGTCGATGTGTACCAGCTTGTCCCGGACCGACAGGTTGTCGCCCGGCATCCCGATGACCCGTTTGATGTAGTGCACCTTCCGGTCGACGGGCGCGTCTTTAGGCGGGTGGTTAAACACAATCGGGTCGCCGCGCTCGACGCTCCCGAACCCGGGCAGGCGCTTGTACGGGAAGGTGACGCCGGGCAGGTAAATGCCCCCCGAGGTGATGACCGACGACAGCGGCACGCCCACCGTCATCGGCAGGCGGGTGCCGTAGTGCAGCTTCGAGACAAAGAGATAGTCCCCCACCAGGAGATTCTCCTCCATCGACGGCGTGGGGATGCGGAAGAGGTCGAAGAAAAACGTTCGCACGATAACCACGACGACGAGCGCCACGAGGAAGGCTTCCCCCCACTGTCGGAGCTCTCCTTTCTCCGGGGCGGGATCTTCGTCCCTGTCGGATGTCGTGCGGTCGCGGGTAGCCATGTTGGTGTCGATTGGCGAGGATGTTAGCGAAAGCGGGGCGAGGGGCCAGGGGGCGACTCGGATGCGTCGCCCGAATCAGAGGACGACGGCGCCGAGCGGACCGTTTCCAGGCGCGGGCGCCGCCCCGGCACAATGTCGCGACGGGAGATGTGTTCGCGGAAGAACGACTGGCCGTCGAACCCGACTCGGTACCAGCGCCGGCTGTCCTTCTCGTAGTAGTAATCGACGTACGGAGCCCGTTTCGGGCGCCGGAGGGGCGCGAGGAGGGACGCCCGAAGTCCCACGAGCCGGTCGCGGTACGCCCGGTCTGTAGAAACAATCAGTCCGCGATCATCCGGACCATTGGTGTCCGTCACGCGAACGGGAATCGAGTCGTTCACCACGAACCAGTACGCAAACTGTACGAGCCGCTCCCGGGTGCTATCGGGCTGCCGTATCCATTCGTCAACGTCAACCTCGGCGACGGTGAAGGAGGGTGGCCCGAAGTGGGCCTCAAGCCGGGCCCGCAACTCCCGGGTGCGGGTGGTGTCGAGGAGTGTGAGATCTGGCCCCGAGCCGAGGAAGGCCCACTCGGTATCGCCGTATTGATCCCGAAACCAGGACCGCTCCAGGTGACGAACCCGACGAACCTCCTCAAGCGGGAACGAGGGGGCCTCCGTCTCCGCAGTGGCCGTCCGATCCCTCGACCGGGACGGGGCGAACAGCGAATCGGAGGGGACCGGGATGGGCTCGGGGGGCCGCGTCCGTAGGGGCATCTGTGCCACGATCTTCTGCGCAAGGACTTGATACCGAACCATACGATACCGGGAAACAAGGTCGAGCGAGTCTCGCCGGGCCTCAGGCCGATCCTGCGCCTGTGCGAGCGGGGCGGTGGGTTCCCCCAGCAGCAGAATCATCGCAAACATGAGCATCCACGTCCCTCCCCCCAGGGGCTCCTCGTACTGTGGAGCGCGCATCGTCGGGAGGAGCATGCGAGAAAGGGGCGTCCGTGGCGAGGGTCATTCGGAATCGGGACCGGGCTCACTCGTCCTCGTCCATCGACAGGATCGCGAGGAATGCCTCCTGCGGCACGTCGATCTCGCCCATTTGCTTCATGCGCTTCTTTCCTTCCTTCTGCTCCTCCAGGAGCTTCTTCTTGCGCGACACGTCGCCGCCGTAGCACTTGGCCGTCACGTCCTTGCGCTGGGCCTTGATGGTCTCGCGCGCCACGATGCGACGCCCAATCGACGCCTGCACCGGGATCTCGAAAAGCTGCTTCGGAATCACGTCCTTCAGCTTCTTGCAAAGCTTGCGTCCCACCTCGTAGGCCTTGTCGCGATGGACGATGGTGGAAAGGGGATCGGCCGGCTCCTCGTTGATGAGAATCGTGAGCTTGACGAGGTCGCTCTCCCGGTACTCCATGAATTCGTAGTCGAACGAGGCATACCCCCGGCTTACGCTCTTGAGCTTGTCGTAGAAATCGAAAACGATGTCAGCGAGGGGCAGGTCGTACTGGATCTTCACGGTGTCGCTGTCGAGCCACCGCTGGCTGCCGTACTCGCCCCGTCGGTCTTCGCAGAGCTGAATGATGTTGCCGATGTAGTCGCTCGGGGTGATGATGTCGGCCGTCACGTACGGCTCGGCGACCGTCTCGACGTCGCCGTAGTGCGGCATGTCCTCGGGGCTATCTACCTGGACGATGTCCGTCTCCTCGCCGTCGTCGACCTCCACGTGGTACTCGACGTTGGGTACCGTGGTGATGAGGTCGAGGTCGAACTCGCGCTCCAGGCGTTCCTGAATGATCTCCATGTGCAGCAGGCCCAGGAAGCCCACGCGAAAGCCGAAGCCGAGCGCGGCGGAGCTCTCGGGCTCGTAGGCCAGCGAGGCGTCGTTGAGTTGTAGCTTTTCGAGCGCGCCGCGAAGCTCTTCGAAGTCGTCGGTGTCGGTGGGGTAGACGCCGCTGAAGACCATCGGCTTCACCTCCTCAAAACCGGGGATCGGCTCCTCGGCGGGATTGTCGGTCAGGGTGATCGTGTCCCCCACCCGCGTGTCCTGAATGTCCTTCACGGAGCCGATAACGTAGCCCACGTCCCCCGCCGTGAGCCGGTCGACCTTCTGCCGACCCATCCGCAGGATGCCGAGCTCTTCGGCGTCGTACTGCTTGTCGGTCGCCATGAATTGCATTGCGTCCCCCTTCTCCAGCGTGCCGTCAAAGAGCCGCGCGTAGACGACAGAGCCGCGGTACGAATCGTAGATCGAGTCGAAGATGAGGCCGCGGAGGGGGGCCTCCGGATCCCCGGACGGCGGCGGGATGCGGTTGATGAGCATGTCGAGCATCTCGTCGACGCCCTCGCCCGTCTTCGCGCTAATCTGGTGAATGTCCTCGGCGGGCTCCCCGATCAGATCCTCCAGGGCCTGCGCCACCTCATCGGGCCGGGCCACCGGCAGGTCCACCTTGTTGATGACGGGGATGATCTCCAGATCTTGCTCCAGGGCCAGCCAGAGGTTGGAGATGGTCTGCGCCTCGATGCCCTGCGCGGCGTCGACCAGCAGGATCGCGCCCTCGCAGGCCTTGAGCGCCCGGCTCACCTCGTAGGTAAAGTCGACGTGGCCGGGGGTGTCGATGAGGTTGA
>CAYULG010000153.1:0-6339 GCA_964445365.1 uncultured Salinivenus sp.
GGACGGCTACGAGATCATGGAAACGCTCGACATCGAGGAGGGGGTGGCCGTGGGCGTCGCCAAGACGTGGATCCGCGAGGCCATCCTCGACGGCGAAATCCCCAACGAGCACGACGCGGCCTACGATTACCTCATGGCGATCAAGGACGAGGCCCTGCGCCGGGGCGATCTCTTCGAGACGATGCAGGACCGCCTGGAGGGCCGCGAGAACCGCGCACTGGGGGCGATCAAGGAGGTCATTTTCGAGGACCCGGACCTGCCGGACGACCGCGACGCGGCGGTGGCGGTGCTGGCGGAGGTGAAGGACGAGGTGCTGTCCGACGAAGACGAAGAAAAGGAGACCTGAACTCGCCCGTCTACGACCGATCGGATGAGACAGCAAGACGGGCGGCTCCTGGGAGACGGGTCGTGTTCCTTCGCTTCGCTGGAGGAGAGCGCCCACGGCGAACCTGTAAGCGTTGTCCCACTCGACCTCCCGGAAGGCAGATCGTGTCCATCCGGGCAAGAAAGACCGTCCGGATGCAGCGACCGCTTCAGGTATCGATGGCACCTGTCCTCGCTAAGCAACTTGTCAGCTGGAAAGCCAATCCTCCTCCCGTGTCGGGCACTGTTTCTTGGAACATGCTGGGCAAATCCGTACAGAGTAAGAGAAGCGTGTTCAGCCCTACGCCAACATGAGCCCACAGAGAATGAAGCACTTTCGCACGCGCGCTATCAGAGGAGGTGCCCCCTGGTCTGGGCAACCGTCACGACAACGGACCGTCAGGAAACCGCCACCGCGTCGCTTCCTCCCGACCGTCGATTGATGACCGGACGCCAGGGATCTGCCTCCTGCTCGTCCTCCTGTTCCTGGGCCGCGGTCCAGCCGTCGAGCCACGCCAGGGCCACGCGGACCTGAGACAGATTGTACGGAACGGAGGCTCGTGGGAGCTGCTGTTGGTAGGCCTTCCAGCCGTTCTGGAAGGCCTGATGCTCGCGCGACTCCTCGAACGGATGATAGGGGTTCTGATGAAATTCGGGGATGTTATCCTCGGACATGTCGTGTCGTCTGTTCCGTTTGGGCGGTAGCAAGTGTATCTTCCCGCGGCGCGCATTCGGCTCAGTCTCTCCCGCTCTGCTTTACATGAGAGGAGGTCGATGCCGTGCTCAACCTCAGACCCGTCCGGCCTGCCCCGTGCCGACCCGTCGGGCGTCCCCCTGCGCGATTCACCTGCGCTGCGTACGATCCGGAACGGGGACGGCGCATGGAGAGCGCCCCACTCGAAAACGCACATCTACGATTCTCCCTCGTCCCTGTCCGTCTCGCTTCCGAGCATCGCCCCAAGGGCGGCAATGGCGTTGCGAAGCGGTTCCGTCTTTTCGCGAGACGCCCGGGACGACGATTGGGATTCATCCGGGCCGTCCTCTTCGGGCGAGGCGCCGATCGATGACCCGTCGGACGCAGGGTCGGGCATGGAGACAGAAGCAACTTGGATGGATCGAGTGGACAAGAGTTCGGCGTCATTCCACCCAGAACCACGGCAGACACGGCGAGAAATGCTTTGCAGACTGTCCCAAACGTTTTCCAATTTTTCCCAGAGGGGTGTATTCACTCCAGCTTCACATGATCGCAGAGACCGTTTCTGGCGTAGAGTGGACCTTTGCTCAACTCAGATTCGGCAGAGACGCCATTACTGTTCCGCCGAAACGGCGCTCGGGGATTGGCCGGCGTGCTCGCGGAACGCCCGGCTAAAGCTGGAGAGCGTATCGTAGCCCACTGCGTAAGCCACTTGCGTGACCGTCCCTTCCCCCTTTCGGAGCAGTTTGGTTGCCGTCGTCATCCGCACCTCAGTGATGAGCGCCGACGGCGTCGTATCGGTCTGCTCGTCGAAGGCCCGGTACAGAGCCGTGCGGCTCATGGCCATCTGCTCGGCGAGGGCCGCCGTGTTGAAGTCGGCGTCGGGGATGTGCTCGCGGATCACCCGGCGCGCCTCGCGTTCAATGTCGGACTGATCAGGCGCCCCATCGATGATTGTCTCGTCCGCGTCTCGGAACTCTTCCTGGAGGCGCTCGCGCAGGCGCTGCTGCAGGGCCACAACCCCTTCGACCCGCTGCTGCAACACGTCTGGGTCGAACGGCTTGGTGACGTAATCGTCGGCCCCCACCTGGAGGCCTTTCACCTCCTCCTCGGTCCCGGCCCGGGCGGTGACCATGATGACCGGAATGGCGTCGGTGTCCGGATTGTCTTTGAGCCGGCGGGTCATCTCGTGCCCGTCCACGGACGGCATCATCACGTCCGCGAGGATCACATCCGGGAGCGCCTCGCGGGCTTTCGTCAGTCCCTCCCTCCCATTGGAGGCCTCAATCACGACAAAGTCCGGCTCGAGAATCGAGCGCACGTACCGTTGGACCTCCTGGTTGTCGTCGACAACAAGGACGCGTTTCTCCTCCGAAGCGCCGGCGGTCGCGTCCGATCCATCAGGGGGTACCGCAGAGGACGGAAGCGCAACGGGGGCGACGTCTTCCTCGGCAGGGGCGGATGCGCCCTCCCCGGCAGTCGCCTCGGACGCCGTGGACGCGTCCGGTGTGCCGGCCGCCGCATCGGCGATCTGATCGTCGGAGAGGGGGGCCGACCCCCGTCGAAACCGCACGGTGATCGACGTGCCCTCCCCCTTGGCACTGTCCAGATCAATGCGTCCCCCATGCAGGTCGACCAGGTCGGCGGCGAAGGCGAGCCCGATCCCGGCTCCCTCCTGTGCCCGCGTGCTGGTGTCGTCGACCTGCTCGAACCGATCGAAGATGGCGTCCTGCTCGTCTTCCGGGATGCCGGGTCCGGTGTCCGCAACCGTGATCTGGGCGGCGTCCGGGGTCTCGCGAACCGTGATCGTGATGGCTCCGCCAGACGGCGTGAACTTGATGGCATTTGAGAGCAGATTACTGAGCACGTGCTCCAGGGCCTCCCGGTCCACGTAGACCGGGTCCACGTCGGGGGGCGAATCGTCGGCCTCCACAGTCAGGGTCAACCCTTCACGCTCGGTCATCGGCTCGAAGGTGCGGGCAACGCGCTGGACTTCCGAGTTGAGGTCCGTCGGTCGGGCGTTCAGCTCGTAGGAACCGGCCTCCAGCCGGGCAATGCCGAGAAGCTGGTCGACCAGGCGGAGTAGTCGGCGGGTATTCCGTTCAATGAGCGAGAGCTGCTTGGCGTCCTCTTCCGGCTCCACCGTTCCGTGTTGCAGGTGCCTGCGCACCTCGCGGGCGGGGCCCTGAATGAGGGTGAGCGGCGTCCGGAACTCGTGGCTCACGTTTGCGAAGAAGCGCGTTTTGGCCTCGTCCAGCTCTTCGAGCCGCTGGGTCTGCTCGGCGAGCCGCTCTTTCTGGGCCTCGATTTCCTGGGTGCGCTCCTCGACCGTCGCCGCCAGTTCTTCTCGCCGCCGGCGCAGCTGCCAGGTGCGCCACCGGACGGCTCCGACCACGACCCCGATTGCGGCCAGCAGGTAGAGCCCGTACGCCCACCAGGTGCGGTACCAGGGCGGCAGCACCGTGAACGCGTAGCGGGCCGTGGCCGTGGTGTCGCCGTACGCGGTGCGGGCCCGGACGGCCACCGTGTGGGTCCCGTGCGACAGGTTGCGGTAGACCTGCTCGGTGCGGGCCGTCCAATCCGACCAGTCCGTCGATGCGGCACCCTCCAGCCGGTGCTGATACCGAACAGCGTCGGTCTCGACGAGCGTCGGGGCGCCGTAGGTGATCCGCAGGCTGTTTCGGGAAAACGGAAGCGTGGCCGGGGCGGCCGAGGACCCGTCGGCCGTCACGGTCGAGTCCGGACCGAGCGTACGCACTGCCCGGATGCGAGCCGGGTCGGCCGTGCGCGCCACGCCCCCATCCGGTACGTGGCGGAGGAGCCGCCCGTCACGCGTACCGAACCAGACGACCGCGCCGCCCTCCTCCACGTGTGCAGAATACAAATTGGCGTCGCGGAAGCGGGAAAGCGGTCCGGGCCGCCAGCGCCACATGCTGTCCCGGCGCACCCAGCGACCGGGGCCGGCCTCCGTGCTGAAGCCCCACGTCTCCGTCGACGTCCCGCCGGCGAGGTAGACGAAGTTTTTGGGAACGCCCGGGGGCTGTTCGAGGGCGTCGATGGAACCGAACCGGGGAGGCGAAGAGGAGTCGACCCGCATCGGGCCGGTGCTGGTCCCGAAGACGATCTTGTCCTGCCAGCGGTACAGCCACACCCCCCCGTCCGGAAGACCGTGCTTCTTGCCGAACGACTCAACGGTGACGGAATCCGGGCCTCCAAGCCCCCGGAAGCGATGCACGCCCCGTCCGGATCCAGCCCAGAGCGTACTCTGTCCCTCCTGCCGAAGATGACGAATCTCCGTCTCAAAATTGGGACGCACCGGAGCAACCGTCCAGCCGTCGGCCGTACGGCGCACCACGCGCAGCCCCCGGCTCGTAGCGGCGTAGAAGCGCGAGGAGTCGGACCGGGCCCGGACGAGGTCGTAGACCGAGTAGTCGTTCAGGTGCTCCGTTCTGCCGTCGAGGCCCACCCGGGCGAGGCCCTGGGTCGTGCCCACGAACGTCTGGTCCCCGTCAAACAGAAGGCTCCAGCACTGCACCTCGTCGCCGACCTGTGCCACCGCCGGGAGCGGCTCGAACGACGCCCCCGAATCGGCGTCGGTGCGCAGGCGGTACAGCGAGCGGGTCGTCGCGACGTGGAGCGTGCCCCGGTGACGGCCAATCGCCGCGGCCATGCCCTCAAGGCCCGTTTCGGCATCGTGTACGGTGACGGGCGCCCCCACGTCGTACCGAATCATGCCCCCGTACTGCAGCGCCCAAAGGCCCCCTTCCCGGTCCACGTGCAGCCCCAGCGTCGGGTTGTCGCGGGCCGGCAGGTACCGCCGCAGCGTGCCGCCGGGGGCCAGCAGGAAGATGCCCTCCCGGATGGTTGCCACCGCGATGGTGCCGTCCGGGAGTCGGGTGGCGGTGCGGGTCCAGGCGCTCTGCACAGCCGTGCCGGGCGCAAAGGGCCGAAACGTGTCGCCGCGTCGGACGAGCGGCCCTTGGTTTGTGCCCACGAGCAGGCCCTGCTCCGGGAGGCCCATTGTGAAGGTGACACCCCGCTCTGCAAGGGCCTCGCCCCCGCGAACGCGTCGAAGCGTATCGGCCTCGACCGCCGCCAGCCCCCACCCCTCGACGGCCACGTGTGGCGTGCCGCGAACGACGTTCAGACTCGTAAATTGCCCCCGCTCCGACGTCCAGGTAGTGATGGACTCGGTCCCGGGCGTCCAGCGGAAGAGGCGCTTGGGCGCCAGGAAATACACGTCTTCACCGGCCGTCACGACCCGCCGGACCTGTCCGAAGGCCGAATCAGCCGCGGGGACGTGATCGACGAGGGACACGTACCGCACGCGCCCCAGTGAGTCGGGCCGCATCTTTCCGAACTCGCCCTCCGCGCCGACGAAAATCGTTCCGGCCTCGCTACGGGTCAGACTCTTCACAGCCGTCCGGTTGGCAGACGGCTCCAGTCGCCAGGACCGGCCGTCGTAGATGAGCACCCCGTCGGTGTTGCCGACGTAGAGGAAGCCCCGGTCGTCCTGCGCCGCGTCCCAGTTTTCCGGGCTGGCGTCGTACGCTTCCGGCGCAAAATGCTGTCTCAGGAGCTGCCCGGCCTCCGACTCGAAGGCCGGAAGCATCGGAGCATCCCGTGTGGTGTCCGGCCCGTCGGGGGGCGCCTGGTGGGCGACGCTCAGCGGCACACACAGGACGGATCCCACGAGCACAAATACCAACACGCCCAGGGGTCGACGGAGATCAACCGTCGGGCACAGGTGCACGCCATAAAATGAAATGCGCAGGGTGAGCGTCATGTCTGCCCGGCGTGTGCGGAAGAGTCCTGTGACCGCCGAAGAACGGAGAAGAGGCACCGTGAAGTGACGTTCGTCTGCCAGACGTGCTCTATTTACATCCGCCCGGATTGGTTTCTTCCCCTCTTGAATCCAGCGCTCTCATTCAGCCGGCGGCCGAGACCGTTCAGAGCGGTTTGGACCGAAAAGAAAACCAAGATCCGAGGGGACGCCAAAAAATCGTCCACACGCATCGGCGGTCACGACACCCGAAGCGGGCGAGAGACCACCCGGTCGGCCTCTCTCAGTGGAGGGCGGAAGGCCAAGGAACTGCAAAATACCGGCTCAGCGCGGCCCGGGACATTTTGCAAAACATCCGGAATGTTCTGCAAAGCATCTCTCGGCGCTCATGTCGTGACTAAAGTGTGCTCGCGACGGACAATTCGCTCGACGGGGCATCTCACTTCAGCGGTCCCTGCAGATTCCGCCGCGGTTATTCCCGGCGCCAAAGTATTTAGGC
>CAYULG010000154.1:0-6249 GCA_964445365.1 uncultured Salinivenus sp.
GAAGGCACTAACACGAGCTAAAACAAGGAAGCGATGTGGAAAGACGCGGCCTCCGGGCCGCACCCCAGGAAGGCTCAATGGGACACATCCCCGAAATGGAAAGGCACAATGAGGCGGAAGCCTCTAGGAAACAGACGCTGCCTAGCAGAGACTGTCAATGGCCAGACGCTTGAGGAGAAGATTCCTTATGAGGGGACTCCCTAAGAAAGTCCATACTGACACCAAACAGAGGGGACCTCTAGCCGGATCGGGCGAAGGCCCAATTGGGACTCCATAGCCGGTCTAGGAAGACCGGGTCAGCCGTAATGGCTGGTCGAAGGTGAGCCCAACCACACGGGTGCTCCAGCTTCGCACCCGATATTATGCCTGACTGGTAGGCATCCCGAGCTCTCCATACCTCAATGAAGGAGACCGGGGTTGGGTAAATCCCCCAACGAAAGGGGGTACAAGGGACATTTTGGAAGACCGCGCCTACGGTGACCGAAGACGAACGAACTCACAAACTCGGGAATGCTCTTCTGAGGACGGAAAGGCCCCTACTGGGCTTGGGCCTCAGGAGACAGTCGGAGCTGCCGTAGTAGCCTTTAAGGCGGGGCAAATCCCCGATAACGGCGAGATTAGCCTAGGCGAAGGGCAGCAGCAGCAGACGAATGCACGTTCGAAATACTCAAAATCACAATCGGTGGATACCGATGGATGTAGAGGAAAAACAACGTGACATAGCGAAGTGGAGTCTGGACGAGGACTTCCGCTTTAACGACATCTACAATTTCATCACCTACGAGGACTGGCTGAAGCAAGCCTACCTCACGGTGAAGAGCAATGCAGGCTCAGAGACCGCCGGGGTTGACGGCGAGACGATCTCGGACTTTGCAGACGACGCGGAGACGCTCGAAAGCAACATCCGGGACCTGAGCCAGCAGCTCGACTCAGAAACGTACAGACCCGACCCGACGCGAAGGGTCTATATACCGAAGGGTAACGGCGAAAAGAGACCGTTAAGCATTCCTACGGTACGAGACCGGATTGTACAGGAAGCGCTCCGCATGCTTTTGGAGCCTGTATATGAGTCTGATTTTACCACGCACTCCTTCGGCTTCCGGCCTGGGAGAAGCACACACGACGCAATTGACGTTGTGCAGAGATGTTTCACCAGACTCGGAGCCTACAAGCCTTGGGTCATTGATGCAGACATTAAAGGGTTCTTTGATAATGTCGACCATGTGACCCTTATCCAGATCCTTGAGGACCGCATTACTCAGAAAAAGGTGAGATCCTTGATCTGGCGGTTTTTGAAGGCAGGGGTCATGGAAAGCGGGCGGCAGATGGAGTCCTTGGCGGGGACGCCACAGGGCGGCATCTTGTCTCCTCTTCTGGCGAACATATATCTCAATGAGCTGGACCACGCGGTCAAGTCCTTTACGGAAGAGACCCCACGTGGTGAAGGCCACTGGACATATGTTCGCTACGCAGATGACTTCCTACTTCTGACAAGCGGTCACGAGGAGGAAGCGAAGGAGAAAAAGCAGTGGGTTGACGATTACGTCGGGGATGCTCTGGATCTCTCACTAAACCGAGAGAAAACGCAAATCCTCCACGCGGAAAACGGAGGAATGGAGTTCCTGGGATACAGGATCGAGCCCGCTCACCCGACCGATGGGGGAGGCGCGTACACTAAAATTCCCCGAGAGGCCGTTCGAGACGCGAAATCGGCCTTGAGCCGTAGGTGCGGAGATGACGCGCCAACGGACTTGTCAATCCGAAACCGCATACGAGGCGTGAATGCGGTGCTACGAGGTTGGGCCGAATACTACAAGTATGCCACGCATGCAAGCAAACCTTTTGCAGAGGTGGATAGCCACGCATGGCACAACCTCTCTTCCTGGTTAGCACGGAAACATAAGTGCTCAAGGAAGGCTCTCTTCGGCAGGAAGGGAGTGCGCCCAGCCCCGCTCGAAGCGAAGGGGAAGCAGATGGTGGACATCAAATCCTTGGGGAAAGCCAAGTGGCGCGAACCGAAGGAAAAACCACACCCTTACTTCGATGGCACGGCAAAACGTACGGAGCCAACCGCGACGTACCAGTTCTATGAAAACGAGCACTCTTTGAACCACCGGGACCTGCGGTGGGAAGTTTTTCATAGGGACGACTTTGAATGCCAGGAGTGCGGCACGGAGGTCGGATGGTACAGTGACGGGGAAATTCACCACCTGGAGTACAGCGGTGACCCGGTGGATGCGGAAACGCTCTGCGCGGAGTGCCACGCCGAGAAAGACGCGCACAGAAGCGCATAAGATGTCGTCAGCTTAGAGTTTGCTGCGGAGAGCCATTGCGCCGTGAAAACGGCACGCATGGTTCGGAGAGGAGCCCGGTTCATCCGAAGTAAGGGTGGCCGGGCTTACTCTACTCGAAGCACACCATGAGGCCCAGCCGATACGACGTTCCGGCCCGGGACTCGGCCTCAAACACCCGAAATCCCAGGTCGCCGGGGGCAAACAGAGTCGTTTCCTCGTAGAAGAGATGCACCTTCCGGTACGTGCCTACCTTCCCGTCCGGATGGACCACCACCGCACTGTTGTAGACGTCAGTCCCGTCTCGCTCCGCAAGGCCCGCGATCAGCGTCGCCCCCAGCGACTCGGCCCAGGTCTGGAGGGCAGCCACGGAGTCTCCCTCGGGAATAGGCTCGGCGACCTGTTCCAGATCCTGTTTTGACCGGAAGAAGTACCCGGAGGTAAACAACTCTGGCAGCACGACCAGATCCGCCTCCACGGACTGGAGAAGCGCATCGACCGTGGCAAGATTCCGATCGACCTCAAGATATTCCGGAGCGAATTGAAGATAGGCGGCTCGCACGGGAAGAAAAATTTGTCATCGGGACACGAATGCGGGGTTCCGCCCCCCGGCCTGAATTTCGAGCGTGTCAACTACGACCCCAGGAGATCTCCTCCCTACCTGATTCTACTACAATCCAATTTTGGATGCAATAACAGAACCAAATAGGGATTGAGCGCGCTCCTTACTCGTTCAGTTCCCCGACGGTCCGTTTCATTGCCTCGAAGTCTGGCTGCTGTCCTGCGTCGTCCAGAACCTCGGCGTACCGAATCGTCCCGGTCTCGTCGACGACGAAGGCCGACCGCTTCGCCACACGGTCCAACCCCATGTCGGTGAAGTTCTGATCGTACTTTGCCCCGTAGCGGGCACAGACCTCCGCGTCGTGGTCACTCAGAAGGGGAAACGACAGCTGTTGCGACGACCGAAACTCCGACAGCACGGCGGGCGAGTCGGTAGAAAGGCCCACCACGTGTGCGGGTTCGAAGGAGTCGAGGTCGTTGTTCACGGCGTTCAACTCCGTCGTGCACACACTGGTAAACGCCCCGGGAAAAAAGAGCAACACCACGGGCTGATCCAGATGGTCGGATAGCGTCCACGGCTGCTGCTCGTCCGAGTACAGCGTGAAATCAGGGGCGGAGTCCCCGACGGAAAGCAAGCGGTCTGTGCTCATAGACTTGAGAGGGAGATAAAGGAAGAAAGTACGAATTGGAACGGTGCGTTTCTCATTCGAACCGGATGGTCTTCACCGGCTCAATCCGAGCCGCGACCCGGGCCGGGACATAGGCCGCCGCCCCGCACAGGAGGATCGTCACACTTCCTACCACCAGGAAGTCGAGGGGATTCAGCCCCACAGGGGCGGTCGTCATGTAGTACGCCTCGGCGGGCAGCGAAATGAGTCCGAAGTGCTGTTGGAGAAGGGCTAGGCTCAACGCGAGGGTCATCCCGATTCCCGTCCCGACCGCCCCAATGAGGAGCCCCAGCGCGAGGAAAAGCCGCTTCAGCGTGCGCCCCGAAGTGCCCAGGCCCTTCAGGATGCCAATCTCGCGGGTCTTTTCCAGGATCAGCATCAACAGGGTGCCCACGATGTTGAACGCAGCGACGATGACGATGACCCCGATCACGAGTGGGATAATGCTCTGCTGCAAATCGACCCAGGCAAAGAGCCCCGCGTATTGCTGATAGATGGTTCGTGCGGCGACCGGAAACCCGAACCGATTTTCAATTTGGGCCGCCAGCGAATCAATACGCGATGGATTCGTCGCGGTAACGTTGAAGCGACTGACCGAGGCCCCGGACAGGCCCCCCAGCTCTCGTGCCACGGAGACGGTACTGAAGACGTACACCTCGTCGATGTCTTGCAGTGACGTATCGTAGATCCCCCGGATCCGAAATTGCTTCACGCGGGGACGCGCCCCTCTCATCGCCGTTCCGCCCTCCGCCTGTTGCAGGGCAAAGAGCGTGACCCGGTCTCCCACGTCCATCCCAAGACGAGTAGCCAGTTCCTGCCCTACGACCAGCCCGGGCCCCTTCTCTTCTCCGGCGATGGTGGTCCCGCCAGTCACAAGACGCGTTTCCAGGTACGACGGAAACCGATCCATGCCCAACAGCACCACCCCATCAATGGCCTCTTGCGACCGGCGCAGCAGGACCGGCTGCTCGATCACCGGGGACACCGACGACACTCCGTCCATTTGGCGGAGCTGAGCCTGCAGGGATGTCCCCTGCTCGAGAGGGTCGTCCTGAACGTAGCTGGAGACTTGGATGTGCGCCCCAAACCCCACAATCTTCTCTTCGATCTCCTCGCTGAACCCCCGGACGATTGCCAGGGCCAGAAGGAGGGCCGTAACCCCGAGCGCAACCCCCCCAATGGCCACGTAGATGATGAACCGCAGAAAACTTCGTCCTTCCTCGCGCCCCTCTGCTCCCCAGAGATACCGGAGGGACATGAAACGCTCGAAGCGAACGGGCACGGGCGGTAATCAGACGAGGTAGTGACCGAGGAAGCACGACGGGCGGCGCAACACTCCTTCCGCTACAGGACTGCCGCAGAGAAGATCCAACCCGACCGGATCAACGAACATGCGCTGGCTGGCCTGCGTATTTTAGTACTGGTATCATCTCCCACAGAAATCAGAAGCCTTCCCCTCCCACCCATGAACAACGCGTATCCGGAAGCGCCCACGCCCGAAAACGAACCGGTTCAGGCCTACGCTCCTGGCTCGGACGAGCGTCGTTCCGTCCAGGCACGCCTTCAGGAACTCAGAAACCAGACCGTCGAAATCCCAGCGTTCATCGGCGGACGGCCTGTGTATCCGGGCCCGACCTCCGACGTCGTCCCCCCCCACGACCACCAGCACGTACTCGGGCACGTCCACCAGTGCGGACGCGACGCCGTCGACGAGGCCATCGACGCGGCCCTGGAGGCGAAGGCCGAGTGGGCCGCCATGGACTTTTCGGACCGGGCGGCAATCTTTCTCCGGGCCGCCGACCTGATCGCGGGCCCCTACCGCGACACCCTCAATGCCGCCACCATGCTGGGGCAGGGCAAAAGCATCCACCAGGCGGAGATCGACGCGGCCTGTGAACTCATCGACTTCCTACGCTTCAATGTTCATTTCGCGGAGCAGATCTACCGCGATCAGCCGAACGACTCGCGCGGGATCTGGAATCAGATGCAGTACCGCCCGCTCGAGGGGTTCGTCCTCGCCGTCACGCCCTTCAACTTCACCGCCATCCAGGGAAACCTCCCGACGGCCCCGGCCCTCATGGGGAACACCGTGCTCTGGAAGCCGGCCTCCCGGTCCATCTACTCCGCGTTCT
Organism: uncultured Salinivenus sp.; assembly: GCA_964445365.1. Lineage (GTDB taxonomy): Bacteria > Bacteroidota > Rhodothermia > Rhodothermales > Salinibacteraceae > Salinibacter. The sequence goes on from CAYULG010000154.1 coordinate 5,653, forward strand.
TCTTCTACAAGATTCTGGAAGAGGCGGGACTTCCCCCCGGCGTCATTAACATGCTCCCGGCCGACGACGGCGCCGCGGTGGGCGATCCGGCACTCGAGTCCGAGCACTTCGCGGGCCTGCACTTTACCGGGTCGGTTGGCACGTTCGACCATCTCTGGTCCACGATCGGCGACAACCTGGACACGTACCGGACCTACCCCACGATCGTGGGAGAGACGGGCGGCAAAGACTTCATCGTGGCGCATCCGTCCGCCCACGTCGAGCAACTGTCGACCGCCGTCGTGCGCGGGGCATTCGAATACCAGGGACAGAAGTGTTCTGCCTCCTCCCGACTCTACATGCCCGAGTCGATCTGGCCAGACATTCGGGACGAAATCACGACACAACTCGACGAAGTGAGCGTCGGCCCGCCGGAGGACTTCACGAACTTCGTGAACGCTGTCATCGACGAACGAGCCTTCAACAACATCGTGCAGTACATCGAGCACGCCCGGGGGTCCGACGACGCCGACATCATTTATGGGGGCGGCTACGATGACACGACCGGATACTTCATCGAGCCGACCCTCATTCAGGCCCACACGCCGAAAGAACGGA
>CAYULG010000155.1:0-6211 GCA_964445365.1 uncultured Salinivenus sp.
GCAGCGCCTGCCAGGCCGCCCGGCGGGACGGCGCCTGATCATGGTTGAACCCGATGAGGAGAAAGGAGGCAAAGCTCGTGAGCTCAAAAAAGATGTAGAAGGTGAAGAGGTTGTCCGCCAGGACGAGCCCGATCATGGCGGCCATGAACGTCGACAGGTAGCTGAAAAAGCGGCCCAGGTGATGATGGCCTCGCAGGTAAGCCCCCCCGTAGATGTAGATCAGGACACCAATCCCACTCACGAGCAGGGCAAAGAAGAGGCTGAGCCCATCGACGTAGAAGGACAAATTGACGTCCAGCCCGGGCACCCAGGCATAAGCCACGCGAACTGTGTCTCCTTGAGCGACCGGGCCGACGAGCGTGACCAGGTACGCCGTAATGGAAACGGGCAGAAGCCCAAAGACCCAGCCAGACACCCGGCCTGTGTACCGCGTGAGCCAGGGGCAGAACAGGGCCAAGACAAAGCCCGATAGGACAATGGTGAGAAGCCCCATGAACAACAGAACTCAATTCGAAGAAGGGCAGTGGGCAGTCATTACGGGTCCAATCCTGCTTGAGTCGCCCCTTCCTCCCCTCCGGACGAACTCGTCGCCTCTTCCACTGATGGACGGACGCCCGAACTCGCCCCCATCTGATCGATCACGGTCCCCTCCCATAGCTCCACGTCAAGGGCATCGGCCTCGTAGTACGCCGCCCGACCAATCATGTGGGCCGCGACCGGGGCCGTCAGCAGCAAGAACACCACGAGCACCGACCCGCGCGCGACAATGCTCAATCGCGGGTAGTAGCACATCAGGCCGGTGGCCGTAAACGCGACACCCAGGGTCCCTGCCTTCGTCGAGGCGTGCAGGCGCATGAGCGGGTCTGGGAACCGCACCATGCCAAGGGCCGCTGTCAGAACGAACAACGTCCCAATGACAATACACACGGAGCCGATAATCTCGAGAATCATAGCGAGGCCTATCTGCAAACACAAACTACGGCGCCGTGAACCGTTCTAGGTACCGAGCGAAGGCGATGGTGCCAAGGAACGCGATGAGGGCCAAAACCAGGGCTGCCTCCAAAAAGTTGGGCTGGTCGACCGCCACGGCCAACACGAGCATGAGGGCGACGGCCTCATACGCGATCAGATCCAACGCAACAATCCGGTCCGGAAGGCTGGGACCAAGAATCAGCCGCACGAACGACAGAACGATCGTCGCGCCCAGTGCGGTGAGGCAGCCATAAATCAGCCCGTCGATGATACCGACCATTTTTGAGCAAACTCAAATCGTCGTGGCGGATGGGGGGGGTGCTTTCCGACCGGAGCGCTCCATAAATCGATCACAATAAAGCATAACGGATAGCACGCCGAGTCGCACTCTTTTCACGGAGACCATAGAGACCCAGGCCCGAATAGCAAAGGGTGATGGGGAAGGCCCCCCATCACCCTTTACGTGACGAATGTGTCCGTTCTCAGATCCGTTCACGCCGCAATGTCGGCGTAGTTTTCATCAACGGCGCCCCAGTCGACGACATTCCACCATTCCTCAACGTAGGTGCCGCGTTCATTCTGGTAGTTGAGATAATACGAGTGCTCCCAAACGTCGATGCCCAGAATGGGGGTGTCTCCTTCCATCAAGGGATTGTCCTGGTTTGGGGTATCGGTGATTGAAAGTTCACCGCTAGGCTGGGCGACGAGCCAGGCCCATCCGCTCCCAAAGCGACCCGTGGCAGCGTCAGTGAACGCACTTTTGAAGTCGCCGAAGGAGCCGAACTGATCCTCGATGGCGTCCGCCACGTCGCCGCCCGGATCGCCGCCGTCCGGCGACATCACATTCCAGAAAAGACGGTGATTGTAGAAGCCGCCACCATTCTGTCGAACAGCCGTCCGGACATCTGCCGGGAGCGAATCCACACCGGCTAGGAGCGCCTCAATGGAATGCTCCTGAAGGTCGTCGTGGCCCTCCAGGGCATTATTCAGCTTGCGCGTATACCCGGCGTGGTGTTTGTCGTGGTGGATGCGCATCGTGCGCTCGTCGACGTGCGGCTCCAGGGCGTCGTAGTCGTAGGGCAGATCGGGAAGCTCGAAGGCCATAGTTGTTCTAAGATTTGATGGTAGATATTTCCGAAGAGACTCTTCGTGTTACTGCTGGCGCAAACGGCCCAAAAATGATTTTTGTTTTCCGTGTTGCACGATTCTCATGTCCCGTCCCTCCAATTGATAAGAAGCGCATCGGGGCGTAGCTCACCGTCCGAAATCGCCCCTACGAGCCCAGCCAGACACGGAGCAAAACCGCTCCCGCCCACAGACCGAACACCGCGTACACGACCCCGGCGGCCCAGTGCCACGGCTGCGCGTCCTCCGCCCGGTCTCGTTCCTCCAAGAGCCGCCCGTATGCCGTGAGGCCCCCACCCGTCCCGATAAGCATGAGCCAGACGGCATTCCGGTAGTGCCCCCCGTAAACCATCCACGCAATCCCCACGCTCAACCCGGCGTACAGCGCCGCCACCGCCGTCCAGTTCAGCGACTGATTTTGCGTCTGGTTCGCACCGTCCATGTCGAAAAGCCGATCACGTTGAGCGTCTTCAATCTGCCAATCTCCGAATCCGCAATCCCTATTCCGGAAACCTAACCACCACCTTCCCCATGCTCTCGCCACTCTGGAGGTATTCGACGGCGTCGGGAACCGCCTCTACGCCTTCAAAGTCGGTGTCGTCAATCGAGATGTCGAGGCTGCCGTTGCGGTGCTGGCGCAACAGCTTGTTCATGTGGGAGCGAAAGTGTTCGGCAAAATGGGGGAGGAAAAAGCCGCGAATGGAGGCGGACGTGGAGATGAGGGACGTGTAGATGCGCTCACGCTCGATGGCCTCCGGCCCGTCCTTGTACTCGCTCACGTATCCAATGGAAAGAAGTCGCCCGTGGCGGGCCAGCGCGTCCACGCACACGTCGAAAAGTTCGCCCCCCACGCTCTCGTAGACCAGGTCGATCCCGTCGGGATACTCATCGGCCAGCACAGCGTCGACATCCTCCTCTCGGTGATGAATGGGCCGATCGCAGCCCAGGTCGTCCAGAAAGGCGACCTTCTCTTCCGTGCCACAGGTGCCCACGACGTGATTGCCGGCCTGCTTGGCCAACTGCACAGCGTATTGCCCGGTGCCGCCCGCGGCCGCCGTCACGAGCACCGTTTCGTCGTGGTTCATGTTGCCCACTTCCGTGAGGGCGATGGAGGCGGTAAGCCCACTCACCATGATGCTAAGCGCTTCGGGCGAGGGACGCGGGACCTGGATCGCATTGCTGGAGTGAACGACGTTGTACTCGCGGTACCCCCCACCGAGCGTGCTGGTCACCACGGAGTCGCCCGGCTCCACGTGTTTCACCTTCTCGCCCACCGTCACCACCACCCCGGCCGCCTCAACCCCCAGATCCAGCGGCAGGTCGGCGTCCGCCTCGTAGCGGCCCGCAGAAATGTTAACGTCCGTTGCGTTGACCGCTGCATACTTGTTACGCACCAGGATCTCCTGCGGCCCCGGGTCGGGAATCGGCTCCTCCACAACGTCCGCCGCCTCACGAAAGTCGGTGCTAAAGGTCGTCGCGACGAGCTTCTTATATCGATCGGCCATAAACAACGAAAATCGCTTGTGCAGTGTGACTGATGAGTGGCGTTCCGTTCTCGTCCCCTCCGCAAATCGCATCTCGGTCGCGACAGTTGATCGCCGTCCTCAACGGGGACTGCACAACCGCCCCTCTCGCCCTCTCTCCCACTCGCCCTTTCCCGGCAAACCGACAGTTGTCAGCACTGAGCCTCTGTCCTCCGATCAGTTTTCCCTCGTGAGTCGCTCAACCCCCTCCACGTCAAACACGAAGTCGCTTCCGAACGCGGTCGAAGGGGTCTGGTACCCCGTCGGCGCCGTGCCCTCGTCCACCCGGGCCGCGGCCTGCACGGCCGTCCGGGCGGTCAACGTGTACGCCTCCGGCCCATGCATCCGGGCGGTTGTGCGGCCCCCCTCCTCCTCGCGCACCGACGCCCAGACGACCGTGCGTCCCCGTCGCCGCGCCTCGGGCGACGGATTGGGCACCCAGTGCTCCACGAGGCGCTTCAGGAGCGTCTGGACGAGCGGCCAGGAGAAGAGGCCCTGCACGTACCGACTGAGGCGCAGCAAGTGCCGACCGAGCTTCGGCAGGTAGGTGTACACGGTCACGTTTGGGATGCCGGTGCTGTGCCCCGCCGTGGCCACGTCGCCCCACGGGATGGAGATCACCGTGCGCGGATGGTCCCCAAAATCGACCGTGCGGGTGGCCCAGCCCGAGGGCACCTCCACGATCTGACCATTTCGTCGCACGCGGCCGCCCATCCCCATCTGCTCAACGGCGGTCTTCAGCGTGCCCGGCGAGACCCCGCCCTGCCCAACGAACGCAATCTCGAGATCGGTGGCCGACGGGACCTGCTCCGAGAGCCCCTTTGCCAAACAGTCGGTGGGCGCCACGTCGAACCCGATGCCCGGAAGCAGCATCACCCCGGCGGCTTTTGCGTCCGCGTCCCGGTCCATGAGGGCCCGGAAAACCTCGATCTCACCGGTAATGTCCAGGTAGTGCGTGGCGGTGTCCAGACAGGCCTCCACCATCGGACGAGCGGTGTGGGCGAACGGCCCCGCGCAGTGCACCACGACCGTCACGTCCGCCAGCGCCGATCGGAGATCAAAACCGTTCGCGAGGGGAAAGGTCTGGGCGGAACAGTCGAGCTCGGACGCCAAACGCTCTAGTTTTTGCTGGTTCCGCCCCGCCAGGATCGGCTCGTGCCCCTGCGCAACGGCCCGCCGGGCGATGAGCGTACCGGTATAGCCGTAGGCGCCGTAAATCAGAATAGACATGGTGAGGCGACCAAGATGAAGGACGACGGCGCACTCCGCCCTAACCCTGGACCGGAGAACTGTTCCTCCCTCAAACGCTGACGACCAGTAACGACCGCTCCATCTCCGGCTCTCCTTCCCCCCCGTCCTATGACCCGACGACCTCCACCTGACCAACACTCAAGCTTCCAACCGTCAACCTTCCCACTTTGCACCTTCCCAATTTCACCCCACACGTGGGGCATTGCCTGACACCGCAACTCGTTCCTGTCCTACAGGCCCAACGGGGACCAACGAGGGCGGCCGACGTACGAAAATATGCGCTCTGACTCCGAAACTTTCCCCCAAGCCGTCATGCCCGCCCCGACGACCGCCTCCAACGACCCTTTCGACGCCCGCGACACCTTCGAGACGGGCCATGGCCCGGCAGAGCTCTACCGCCTCTCCGCGCTGGAAGACGCCGGCTACGACCTCGACCGCCTCCCCATCTCCATCCGCATTCTTTTGGAAGGGCTGCTCCGGCGGTGTGATGGCACGTCCGTGACGGAAGACGACATCCGCCGCCTCGCGTCGTACGACCCGAAAGATCCGGCGGACGAGGACGTCCCGTTCCAGCCCTCCCGCGTGCTGCTCCAGGACTTCACCGGCGTGCCCGCCGTGGTGGACCTCGCGGCGCTCCGCTCGGCGATGGAACGGCTCGGCGGCGACCCGCAGCACATCAATCCGGAGGTGCCGGTCCACCTCATCATCGACCACTCCGTGCAGGTGGACCACTACGGCCTGCCCGACGCGGTGCAGCTCAATAGCGAGATCGAGTTTCGGCGCAACGAGGAACGCTACAAATTCCTCCGCTGGGGCCAACAGGCGTTCGACAACTTTAGCGTCGTGCCCCCCGCCAGCGGCATCTGCCATCAGGTGAACCTCGAATACGTGGGCCGCGGCGTGTGGACGCGGAAGCTGGACACCGGTGAGACGCTCGCCTACCCCGATACGCTCGTCGGCACCGACAGCCACACCACCATGATCAACGGCCTCGGCGTGCTGGGCTGGGGCGTGGGCGGCATCGACGCGGAGGCCGCCATGCTCGGCCAGCCGCTCCGCATGCTGATGCCGGAGGTCGTCGGCGTGCGCCTGACCGGCGAGCTGGCGGAGGGCGCCACCGCCACCGACCTCGTCCTTACCGCCACCCAGATGCTGCGCGAGTACGGCGTCGTGGGCCGCTTCGTCGAGTTCTTCGGCCCCGGCCTGCGGACAATGACGGTCCCCGACCGGGCCACCATCGCCAACATGTCGCCCGAGTACGGCGCCACGATGGGCTTCTTCCCCATCGACGACGAGACGCTCGACTACATGCGCCGCACGAACCGGAGCGAGGAGCAGGT
>CAYULG010000156.1:0-6170 GCA_964445365.1 uncultured Salinivenus sp.
AGGGCTTCCTGCGCTCAGAGACCTCGCTCATCCAGACGGCCGGCCGGGCCGCACGCAACGTGAATGGGGAGGTCATCCTCTACGCCGACGAGATCACGGAGGCCATGGAGAAGATGATTGCCGAGACGGAGCGCCGCCGCGAGCGCCAGCTCGAGTACAACGAAAATAACGACGTGACGCCGGAGCCGATCGTGAAGTCCCCCGACCAGATCAAGCAGGGCACGGCCATTGCGGACGAGAAGTCCGACGGCGACGAGAGTAGCGAACGCCATCACTATGGCAGCCCGGACCAGCTCTCCAGCGAGGTGGCCGACCCGGTGGTCGAGTACCTGTCCGACGACCAGAAGGAGGACCTGATCGAGCAGATGAAGGAGGAGATGGAAGAGGCCGCCGAGAACCTGGAGTTCGAGCGCGCCGCTGAGCTCCGGGACAGCATCGAAGAGTTGAAGGAGCAGCTTGCGGATGGCGAAGGTTAGAGAGGCGAAGGGAGAACACAGATCGAGCAGAGGAGGATGGTCTGGGGGCAATCGAGGATCGAGAATCGAAAAAGACGTTCAGAACTTTATCGATCTTCGATTCTCGATCCTCCCCAATGGATTTTCATGCTCCGATGCTCATCGGTTCCTGAGGTTTTTCCACGTCGGCAGTTGACGTTTTGGCTGAATTCAGTGCTTGCTCCAGGTCCGTCGTCAGGTCGTCGGTCGACTCGATGCCGACGGAGAGGCGAAGGAGATTGTTCGTGATGCCCGCTTCGGCGCGCTGCTCGGGGGCCATCGAGGCGTGGCTCATGGTGGCCGGGTGCTCGATCAGCGACTCCACGCCGCCCAGTGACTCCGCGAGGGCGAACACCTTGGTGGACCGCAGCAGGTCCTCCACGTCGATTCGGTCCTCGTCCACGAAGAACGACACCATGCCGCCGTAGCCCTCTTGCTGCTTGCGGGCGATCTCGTGGCCGGGGTGGTGGCGCAGGCCCGGATAGCAGACGCGCTCGACGGCCGGGTGCTCGTGCAGGAAGTAGGCGATGGCCCGGGCGTTGGTCTCGTGCTGCTGCATGCGTACGGGCAACGTCTTGGCGCCGCGCAGGACGAGCCAGCTGTCGAAGGGGGCGCACACCGTCCCGTGCGCATTCGCGGTAAAGTCGAGTTCGTCGGCCAGCGCCTCCGACTCGGCGATCACGGCCCCCCCCACCACGTCCGAATGGCCGTTCAGGTACTTCGTCGTGGAGTACACGACGAGGTCGGCGCCGTAATCGAGGGGGCGTTGCAGCAGGGGCGAGAGGAACGTGTTATCGACGATGAGGAGCAGGTCGTGCGCGTCGGCGAAGTCGGAGAGCGCCTCCAGGTCGACAATGCGCAGGAGCGGGTTGGACGGCGTTTCCACCCAGAGGGCCTTCGTTTCGGGTCGCACGGCGTCGGCAAGCGCCTCGCGGTCCGACAGGTCCTCGTAGGAGACCGATAGCTTGTCCTGATCGGCGAGATGAGAGAAGAGGCGCTCGGTGCCGCCGTAACAGTCGTGAGCACAGAGCAGGTGCGCGTCGGCGTCGAAGAGAGACACGACGGTCGAGACAGCCGCCATGCCCGTCGCACAAGCTACAGCACCGGTCCCACCGTCAAGGTCGGCAAGCGTGTCTTCGAGGGCTTGACGCGTCGGGTTGCCGCTTCGAGTGTAATCGAACCCTTTCGTCTCGCCAACGTCTTCGAACTGAAAAATCGCCGACTGATAGAGCGGCGGAACGATGCTGTTGAACGAGTCGTCGACGTCCTGCCCGGCGAGGGTCAGGCGCGTTTCCGGATCCAGATCCATGAGGGTGTGCGTCTTGGTGAGCAAAGAAGCGCAGTCGGTCTCACCAAAACGACAGAGGACGAGCCCCAGATCGCAGTGCCCCGCGATCAAAAGCGAGCCTCTCATCTGTCCCCGACTGAGCATCTCCGGCAGAAGATGCCTCGGGGCAGGAGTTGGCACCAAGGCGACGATCCCAGAAGAAATTGAGATCGTCCGGTTGCCACGACGTCATCGGGCCTGTTCCCTCGGTCGTTCTTGATGAGACAGAAATAAGGGTAACGGTGGGGGCGTCCGTTGTCAAGCGTGATGGGCCCTCGTTTCTTCTTCACTCGGAAGCGTGTCAAGATCGAAACTTTCCGTGCCGGGTGCCGTGTATCCGCGTCGACACATTGTTTTCTCGACTGAGTGACGAACCTCGCGGTAACGCCATGCAACAGGACCGACACCCCGAATACGAAGAAGTCACCATCAAACTGGCGGACGGGACCGAGTTCACCACGCGATCGACGATGGACGACGACACGTACGAGTCGGAGATCGACTCCACGAACCATCCCTTCTACACCGGCCGGCGCCAGTTCGTCGATACGGCGGGCCGCGTCGAGAAATTCAATCGCCGCTACGGCCTCGATGACGACGACGAAGAAGAGGACGAAGAAGCGGAGGCTGAGGCCGAGGAGTAGCTACGGGTGCATTTTGCAGGATCGAACGGGTCACCTGTGATACACACGGGTGGCCTTTTCTTTTTTGCGTTGGAACGTCGAGCGTTGCTGTGTTGAACGTTTTCGGACGATGAGAGGAGCGACCGTTCCAGCGTTCAACGTACCAACGTTCTCCCATTACAATGAGCGACCTCAATCCCGTTTCTCTCATTTCTGCGAAGCGAGACGGCAACGCGCTTTCGGACGTCGATCTGACGGCACTTGTTGATGCTTACACGAACGGCGACGTGCCCGACTATCAGATGAGCGCTTTTCTGATGGCGGCCTATCTGAACGGCCTGACGGACGCGGAGGCCGCCGCCTTGACCGACGCGATGCTTCACTCCGGCACGCACATCGACCTGTCGGGCGTGACAGGGACGAAGGTGGGTAAGCACTCGACCGGCGGGGTGGGGGACAAGGTCTCCCCGATTCTCGTGCCGCTCGTCGCCAGCTGCGGGGTGCCGGTAGCGAAGCTGAGCGGGCGCGGCCTCGGCCACACCGGCGGTACCCTCGACAAGCTGGAGTCGATTCCCGGCGTCCGCACCGACCTTTCGGTGGAGGCCTATCGTCAGAAGGTTGCGGACAACGGATTCGTCATCGCCGGACAAACCGGCGACATTGCCCCGGCCGACAAGAAGCTCTACGCCCTTCGCGACGTGACGGCCACGGTGGATTCCATCCCGCTCATCGCCGCTTCCATCATGAGCAAGAAGCTGGCGGAGGGCAACGACGCCCTCGTCCTCGACGTGAAGTGTGGGCGTGGGGCATTCATGAAGACGGAGGCCGACGCCCGCGCCCTCGCCGAAACCATGGTGGCCATCGGCGCCGAGCACGACACCCCTTCCGTGGCCGTGATGACGGACATGAACGTGCCCCTAGGACGGGCCGTGGGCAACTGGCCCGAGATCCGTGAGGCCATTGCGTGCCTGCGAGGCGAGCACGCGGAGACACCCCTCATGCAGATCGTGCGGGCCCTCGCCGGCGAAATGATCGCGCTCGGCGGCAAGGCAGACAGCGCGGCGGAAGGGCGAGAGCGGGCCCGAGACGCCATTGCCAGCGGAGCAGCCCTGGACCACTTCCGGACGTTCGTCGAGGCGCAGGGCGGCGATCCGAGCATCGTCGACGATCCCGCGGCGCGGCCGGACAGCGAGCCCATGGCAACGGTGCGCGTGCCGAACGACGCCGAGGGGTACGTGACCGACCTCGATGCCCTGACCGTCGGCCATGCCGCCTTGGACCTTGGGGCAGGTCGAAGCAGCAAGGAAGACACCGTGGATCCCGTGGCCGGATTGTCGGACCTCAGCAAGCCCGGCGATCCGGTGGCACCGGGTGACGTTCTTGCCCGCCTGCACGCGAGCACGTCTCCGGACCTCGACGCTGCCCGCGAGGCGGTGCGTGACGCCTACACGTTTGCCGACGCCCCGCCCGATTCGCCCTCTCCCGTCAAGGCGCGCTACACGGCCGACGGCTGGCTGGACTAGTAACGCACGTGCCCGCTGAGCAGATTCTCCGAATTCGGCTGTAACAATTGAACGGCCCGCAGGGTATATTTAAAGCAGCGTTCATAAGCTTCTTCGTAACGAGCAGTCACCATGTCTATCTGGTCCCGCTTCAAGCGCGCCGTCACCTCCCTCTTCGGAGGGGCTGTCTCCGCGATGGAGGATCCTCGCATGATTCTGGAACAGAATATCCGGGAGCTCAACGACCAGGTTCCGGAGATGAACGAGAACATCGCCACGGTGAAGGCGAACATGATCATGCTCCAGAAGGAGGTCAAAAAGTCCGAGGATCGGGTCGAACAGCTGTCAAACCGCATCCGAACGGCCATTGACTCCGACCGAGACGACATCGCCAAGAAGTACGCGATGCGGCTGGAGGACGAAAAGGAAAACCTGGAGCGTACACAAGAGCAGCTCCAGCACGCCGAGCGCGCCTACGAGAAGGCGCTCAAGGTGAAGAAGGCCTTCATGCGTGAGAAGGAGCAGAAGATTCAGGAGGCCAAAGACGCGCTCCGACAGCACGAGCAGGCGCAGTGGCAGGCCGAGATTGCGGACACGATGGAGCAGTTCGAGGTCTCCGGCCTCGACCAGACGCACGACGAGATGATTAATCGTCTCAACGAAGAAGCAGCCAAGAACGAGGCCCGTATGGAGCTGGCCCTCGACTCGGTGGACACCGAAGCGCTCCAGATCGAAGAGGACGCCGAGGAGCTCCGCGCCGAAGAGGTCGTTGACCAATTCAAGGCCGACATGGAAGGTGCTGATTCTTCAACCTCTGAGGACGAGACGATCGACGTGCCCGAAGAGGAGGAGCGCGAGGAGCCATCGAAGACGATCGGCAAGCAGCGCACCCAGTCGGAGTGACGAGCACGGACTGAGGAATGCGGCATGAGGTTGGCGTTCCCGATTCGGTGACTCACTCTGTACCCCGACTTCCACACTCCGAATCTCACATTCTGAATTCGCTATGACCGACGAAGAGTTCGAGCGCTTGAAGGAGGCCGAGAAGCAGCACCTGCGCCAGAAGAAACGAATGCGACGGACGCTTGAGGCCCTAAAGCGGCGAAATCGGACCCAGGGCATCGTGCAAACGATGAAGCATGGGGCGCAGCGCCTGCTCGAGGAGACCGAGTCGCTCGTCGACACGCTTCGGTCACAGGTGGCCCGCAACGAGGCACAGTTAGAAGTGGCGATTGATGAGGAGGAATTTCGGGGGGACGACCTGCACGAGGCCGAAGAGGACCTCCGCGAGGAGCGGGCCGAGTCGCTGATTCGGCAGTACAAGGCCGCGTCGAGTCCCGCCTCCCGCCCCGCGAGGGACGAGCAGGAGGGACCGAACGACGAGTCCGCGTCGCCAGATCCAGACCAGCCCGAGAAGACGATTGGCCGCATGCGTCCGTCCCAATCAGACGAGGCGGCCTCGTAGCCTCTAGCAGGCAGGGACACGCAGGAGTAGGGCATCCCGATGATGATTCTCCCCAGTAGGCCCGAGACGAAATGGACGAAGATGTCAACTATACGAAGGAGGCCTTCCTAAACACCTGGAATCTGGTGTTTCTGCTGGTCATGGCGACCGTCGCCGTTGGCACGAGCCTGTCGGGGTTGGTTCCCTTCTGGTTCTTCGAACTCATTCTGTTGGTTGGGGCCGGGTTGGAGCTGACGTATCTGGGGGTCCTGCCGCGCCATCCCCGCTTTCAGCGGCACGTTCGGTCCCAGAAGCAGGCCGAACGCCACGAACCGCCAGCCCAAGGCGAGATTTACGACCAGCTGCACCGTCGCAGCCAGCGCCGCTACTACAAGCTGCGCGAACTCAAGGACGAGATTCGGGCCAACTACCAGCAGCTCAGCTACGCCTCGCAGGGCATCCTCGACAATCACCTCAAAAAGATTGACGGCCTGCTGCGGTCCTACCTCGAACTGCTGCGGCAGCGGGAACGCTACCGCGACCTGGCGGACAACAGCACCGAGGACAGTATCCTTGCGTCGATCGAAGAGCTGAAGGACGACATGGCCGACGACTCCGAGCGGGTCCGGGCCGTGAAGAAGCGACGGCTCAACGTGCTGGAGAAGCGGCTGGCGCGGTTTCGGAAGGCGAGCGAGAACCTAGAGATTATCGGCGCGCAGCTCGGCACCATCGAGGACGTGGTGAAGTACATCCACGAGCAGTCGTGGACCCTGCAGGACC
>CAYULG010000157.1:0-6155 GCA_964445365.1 uncultured Salinivenus sp.
TCCCGACGCACGTGGCCAAGTACTTCGCCAACAGCATCCGCGAGGACGGGCTCCTCGCGATCGCCACGTACGGCGTGATCTACGCGCCCGGCAGCGCGGGCACCATCCAGGAGGTGTTCATGGACGCGGCCCAGAACCACTACGAAACCTTCGGCGCGGCCAGTCCGATGGTCGTCTTCGACGAGAGCTACTGGATCGAGGAGAAGCCGGTCTACCCCCTGCTCCAGACCCTGGCCGAGGGCACGCCCTACGCCGACGAGCTCCACGTCACCGACGAGGTGGCCACGGTCGCGTCCGCCATTGCCGACCACGCGTCCACACGCACGTCCTGAATCTGCGCTCGTACCAGGCCCCGCCCGCCTCGGGGGGAAGTGCAACGATCCGTTTCGGCCCAGACATCCTACCGAGCGTTCCCGCTGGGGGCGACGCCCAGCTGGGAGGCCGGTCCATGACGTCCCCGAGCCCCGACAGACGGAGGGGAGAACAAACCGTCAACGCGCCAACGTTCGACGTAGACCGCGCGTAAGCATTTTTGGAAACCACTCCCTCCAGGCATCTCACCTAGCATAGCCGCTCCGACAAATCCCTATGCTTGACGAGTACAAGAAATTTGCGGTTCGCGGCAACGTCGTCGACATGGCCGTCGGCATCATCATCGGGGCGGCCTTCAACGGGGTCGTACAGTCCCTTGTCAAAGACGTGCTAACCCCCCCGCTGGGCCTGCTGATGGGGGATGTCGACTTCGCGAATCTCTTCGTCGTCCTGCGCGAAGGGACGCCCGCCGCCCCCTATGCGACGCTGGAGGCCGCCCGGTCGGCGGGCGCAACGACCCTCAACCTGGGGGTGTTCGTGAACAGCCTCATCAGCTTCGTCATCGTTTCGTTCGCGGTCTTCCTTCTCGTCCGCTACATTAATCGCCTCCGCGAGCCGGAGAGAGCGCCCGAACCGGCGGCGCCGACGGTGAAGAAATGCCCCTACTGCGTGTCGGACGTGCCGGTCGCCGCCACGCGGTGCCCGCACTGTACGTCGGAGCTTCCGGAGGAGCCGGTCCCCACCACGTCTGAACGGTGAGGAGGTACGCCTCCATCTGGGATGCAGTCCGGATCGAGGGGATGTCTGGCATTTGTGTATCGGCACACATATTTTGCACACACGCCGGCGGGCAGCGGTCGGCCCGAGAGCATAGGCACGCTCGCCACGAATATCCGAGCGCTCTTCGCACCCGGTCTTCTCCATGAGCAGTGAACGCCTCACGTATGGTCCCGTGGACGGCCTCCGGGCTGGGCGCTATCCGTTTGGCCCGAGCACGCAGGCGGTCTGCTACCGGATCGGCCGGACCCTCGTCGACACGGGCCCGCCCAATCAGTGGCGCGCCGTGCGCCGGTTCGCGAGCGAGCAGGCCGAGGCGCACGGCATCGACCGGGTGTTGGTGACGCATCACCACGAGGACCACGCCGGCAACGCCGCTCGTCTCCAGGAACTGCTCGACGTGCCGGTGTACGCCCCCGAGGCGAGCCTCGACCGGCTCCGCGACGGATTTGCGCTGGAGACCTACCGCTGGGTCGTGTGGGGAGCTCCGCGTCCCGTCGAGGCCAACCCGGTGCCCGACACCCTCACGCTGGCCGACGGCACCACGCTCCGCACGCTCCCCGCTCCCGGCCACGCCGACGACATGGTCTGCTACCTCGCCGAGGATCACGGCCTCCTCTTTGCGGCCGACCTCTACATCACGCCCCAGCCCCAGTACCTGCGCTTCGACGAACATGCCCCGCGCCTCATCGAGAGTCTCCACGACGTCCTGGAGCACGACGTCGAGACGGTTCTCTGCGCCCATCGGGGCGTGGTGGAGGAGGGGCACCGCGCCCTCTCGGAAAAGGTGAAGTACCTGGAGGCCCTGCGTGGGGTCGTGCGGCGACGATATCGGGACGACAAGGTCACCATTCCCCAGATTGCCCGCGAAATCCTCGGGCGGGAGGGCCTGCTCTACTGGATCTCGGGGGGAGACTTCTCGAAGCGCAACCTCGTCGTCTCCTGTCTGGACGACGTATCGGACCGCGCGGGGCAGATCGTGGGGTAGACGTTCGCCCGATCCCGAACCGGTGGTCAGCCCACGCCCGCTTCGCATGCGCCCCCAGGGAGCGCGTGTCCCTTCGCTTCGGTCAGGGACACGACCTGTGTCGTCGACCGACGCGATGGTCACTTGGATGGGCACCCGCCTCGCACGTCCCTTCCGTCGTCCGTCCTCACACGGCGCCTGTGGTGGGAGGCGGAATCACTGGCCGCTGCCCTCCTCTTCCGACACGCTCGACGTTGCTCCCCGGCCGGCCATTTCGGCTTTCACCGTTTCGGGATCGACGCGCTTCCAGACCTCCCGGAGCTTGTACTCGCCCACCTCGCCGACGTGAACCCAGGTGTCCCCATCCACCTCCGCCGTGAACGTGAGCGTCTGACCGGCGAGGCCCGTTTCGGAGTGGTACTGGATGTGCTCGACGTACACGTTTTCCTCGGGATCGTACTCGTACCAGCCGCCGCCCGCAAGCACCTCCGATCCATCTTTCGTTTCCCGACCCCACGCAAAGTGGGTGGAGTTGAGGATCTTGTATCCGGGCCCCCAGCGGTCGGTGTGGTCGACCGTCGAGTCGGCGTACACCCGCTCCTGCTTCACCATCTTCCAGGTCCCCTCCAGTTCATTGGACGGAAGCTGAGCCCAGGCGCCGGCCGGCCCGATGAGAGAGACTGCGATCGCGAGAATGCATATACGACACAGGGTACGCATGGCTGCCTCCTCTCTTTGTGAGTGTGGAGACGTATTGAAGACAAGATAAACGTAGCGTCAACGGCTGTCAACCCTGGGACGTGACGACCGTCACGGCCGCGCACGAGGACGGACACACCGCCCATGTCTGTCCGGCTTGGTCCCGCAAGAGCGGCGATGCCCCTGAAGCCTGCCTCAGAACACGGATGCCGTCGGCGGAGAGGGGGCGCCGGGCCTGCCAGGAGGGACCTGGAGCAGCCATTCGGACCGTCGCCGACGCTCCGACGAGAGCGTGGTGAATTTGGACGATTGTGCAGGGGACGACGAATCGATCCGGGACGGGGTGCGTGAAGGAGAGCCGATCCTCGTTTTCCGAATTGCCCGTCCTATCCGTCGGTGCGCCTGTCCCTCACCAGCCCCCACGACCGCGACATTCTGGACCTGGCGGTGCCGGCCCTGGCGGGCCTCGCGGCCGACCCGCTGGTGTCGCTCATCGACACGGCCTTCGTGGGGCAACTCGGACGGGTGCCGCTCGGGGCCCTCGGCGTCAACGCGTCGATCTTCTCGATGACGTTCGTCGTCTTCAACTTTCTCGCGTACGGCACCACGCCGCGGGTGGGGCGGGCCGTGGGCGACGGGGACCGCGAGGAAGCCGGCCGGGCGGTGGTGCGGGCGCTTACGCTGGCCGGGCTGTGCGGGGTCGCTGCGCTCATTGCGCTTCAGCTGTTGGCACGGCCCATTCTGCTGCTGATGGGCGCGAGCGACGAATTGATGGAGCCGGCCCTTGCCTACCTGCGCATCCGGGCGCTGGCAGGCCCGGCCCTGCTCCTCATCACGGCGAGCCACGGGGCCTTCCGGGGCTACCAGGACACCCGCACGCCGATGGTCGTCACCATCGGCTTCAACGTGGTCAACGCGAGCCTCGACCCCCTCTTCATCTTCGTCCTGGACTGGGGGCTGGCCGGCGCCGCGGCCGCCACGGCGATCGCGCAGTGGCTCGGGGCCCTCGTCTTCCTGGGGCTGCTCCTCGGCGTGCGCCGGGAAGAACTGGGCATCACGCTTCAGTGGCCTGCTCTCCGCTCGCTGGTGCCGTTTCTTAAAGTGGGGCGCGATCTGCTGCTGCGGACCGCCTCGCTCGTGGGCACCATGACCCTGGCGACGGCCGTGGCCGCGCGGGTGGGCGTGACGGCCGTGGCGGCCCACCAGGTGGCGCACCAGCTCTGGCTCTTTCTCGCCCTTGTGGTCGACGCCCTCGCCGTGGCCGCGCAGGCCCTCGTGTCCAAGCACCTGGGGGCCGACGCCTCGGAAACGGCCCGTGCCGTCTCCGATCGGCTTTACCAGTGGGGCCTCCTTGTGGGCGTGGTGCTCGGGGCCGGCTTCTACCTGCTCCGCCCCGTCCTGCCGTCCTTCTTCACTGACGACCCCGACACCGTCGCGGCCCTGCTGGACGTGTACCTGTTCGTGGCGTTGCTGCAGCCGCTCAACGGCCTCGTCTTCGTGGGCGACGGCATCTACATGGGCGCGGAGGCCTTCGGCTACCTCGCGAAGGCCATGATCGGGACGGCCCTCGTCGCCGCCACGGTGCTTCTGCTCGTGGTGCCGATGGGGTGGGGCCTGGTGGGCGTGTGGGGGGGCGTCGCGACGCTCATGGGGGGGCGCCTGCTCACGCTGGCGGGGCCGTACGTGCGAGGGCGCCTCTTTCGGGAAGAAAAAACGTGAGCCTGCCCACGAATTTGTTCATGCTCACTTTACACTTTTTCCGGAAGCGACGGCAGTCTCTCCCTGCTGGGCCGGATTTCTTGCCCAGTTTCCCGTCATTTCCGCCAATCCGGGGCCAAACGTGTCGAAATGAGACCCTGGTTTGTCTTTTGTGGGACATAAGTAACCCAGGTTGTGGGCTATGGGTTGTGCGAGTTGAGGGGTGCGTTCTCGGGGCTACACAATCCGAGACCGCGCAAATCCGGGCTCAGTCCTGCATGTTCAACCCGTTTTCGCGTTCAATTGCGAAAACGCTCAACCTAAACCTCTCACCTCACAACTTGAGCATAAATATTCGTCTTTCCACCCAAATCGGACACTTTCGTTGAGCCAACGAAATTCTAGGCTCGATTATGGGTGAGGAGGCATTAGATTCGGGTGTTTCGTGTGTCCATGGATATGGGACCCCGAGCATGATCTTCACGCGCACCGCCCGTCGTCCCATGCGTCGCTTCGCACTCGTACTCCTTTTCGCGGTAGTTGTAGCATGGCCGGGGCTCCTTCGGGGGCAGGACGGAGGAGCAGTGGTCGAGCCGTTTCGGCTCGACGAACAGACGCCGACCTACGTCGCGACGTCGTGGTCGATCGA
This sequence comes from uncultured Salinivenus sp., assembly GCA_964445365.1. Taxonomy (GTDB): domain Bacteria; phylum Bacteroidota; class Rhodothermia; order Rhodothermales; family Salinibacteraceae; genus Salinibacter. Next base: position 5,103 of record CAYULG010000157.1, read on the forward strand.
CGAGGGACTCCCGCTCAACGTCGTCTGGGCCATTGAGCAGACCCGGGACGGGATGCTGTGGACCGGCACGCTCGATGGGCTCGCCCGCTTCGACGGCCATTCGTTCACGACCTATACCGCTGCCGAGACGGCGGGACTGGTCGGGAACCGCGTGGTGGGGCTCCACGAGGATGCCTCGGGCACACTCTGGATCGGGACGGGCACCGGGGTATCGACGTATCGGGAGGGAGCCTTTCGACGGATTGACGGGCTGTCCGGCCACGTCGAGCACTTCAGTGAAGCCCCCAACGGGACGATCTGGATGGGGGGCCGGGCCGGGCTCTATCGCTGGACGGAGGCTGAAGGGGCCGTGCGGGTTTCTCTTCCGGAGCCCTTCCGAGGCGAAAACGTGAAGGTGGCGTCAGCGGGAAAGGACTCGGTGTGGGTTGCGTCGGGTCCGTCGCTTCGGCTGTATGCGAACGAGCGGTTTCGGCGGGTGGAGCGGCTGTCCGTCGTCGCAGAGAATCACATTTCGGGCATCGTTGCCTCGTCGGATCGACTTCTGATTGCAACGGATTCCGTGCTGGCGGAGGCCCGGGAGGGACGCATCGAGACGTACCCTCACGGTGGGGGAGGGGTCAAGAGGTTTCAAGTCGCTCCGTCGGGCGAGGTCTGGATGACGACGCTGGAGGGCGGACTCCTGCGCCTGTCGAACGGAACGCTCCGGAGGGTGCGGGTAGAAGGAGCGCTGGGGGACCGTCTTCGTGGTCTGACCCGAGACGACTACGGCCAGTGGTGGGTCGGCGATCAAGACGAAGGACTGGTCCGGCTTCGCCCGCGGCTGTTTTACGCGGTCGATGGCGGGCCTCCGGGATCGGGAGCGCGGGGCGTGTACAACGATGACGGCGGCGTATGGGGCGGAATCGGCCAAAACGGCCTCTTTCGATTTACCGATTCAACGCATATCCATTGGACCTCGGATCAGGGCCTTCCCGGCGGATTGGTACGACCGATTGCTGAAGACGCATCGGGCGCTCTCTGGGTGGGAACCAATTGGGGCCTCTCACGACGCCG
>CAYULG010000158.1:0-6121 GCA_964445365.1 uncultured Salinivenus sp.
GGGCCAAGAGCGAGATCGCGCTCAAAATCTACGGCGACGACCTCGACGAGCTCCGTCGCCTGCAGTCGGACGCCGCCGACGCGGTGTCTGGCATTGAAGGCGTGGCGGACGTGCTGCCCTCTCAGATTGCCGGGTACGGCTACGTGGAGGTGACCCTGCAGCGCGACCAGGCCGCCCGCTACGGCCTCAGCGTAGGCACCATCCAGCGGGCCATCGACGTGGCGATTGGCGGCGAGCAACTGAGCACGATCCGCGAGGGGGACCGGCGCTTTGCGCTCGTCGGGAAGTTCCAGGAGAGGTCTCGGGGCTCCGTGGAGTCAATCCGCAACCTCCCACTAACGACCACCGAGGGGGCGCGTGTGCGACTCCAAGACGTGGCGTCCGTCGAGTTCACGGAGGCCCCTGCAGAGATCACGCGGGAACAGGGCAAGCGGAAGGTCACACTGGGCATCAATCTCAGTGGACGCGACGCCGGCAGCTTCGTGGCGGAGGCGAAGGAGGCGTTCCAAAGCGAGGTGGCCCTGCCCACCGGGTACCTGGCCGAGTGGGGCGGTCAGTTCGAGAACCAGGAGCGAGCGCAGGACCGGCTCATGCTAATCCTGCCCATCACGCTGGCCATCGTATTCGTGCTCCTCTTCATGACCTTTAACTCCCTTAGCCAGGCGGTCCTCGTCTTCCTCAACATTCCGGCGTCGGTGGTGGGGGGCGTCGTGCTGCTGTGGGCGATGGGCCTTTACATGAGCGTACCGGCGTCGGTCGGGTTCATTGCCGTGCTGGGCATTGCCGTGCAGAACGGGGTGGTCATGATCAGCTTCATCGACAACCTCCGCGAACGGGGACGCTCCCTCGCCGAGGCCGTACGGACCGGCGCCCTGCTTCGCCTGCGCCCCATCCTGATGACGACGCTCACCACGCTTCTCGGCCTGCTGCCGCTGCTCGTGGCCACCGGCATCGGGGCCAGTGTGCAGCGGCCGCTGGCGGCCGTGGTGGTCGGCGGCATCTTCACGCTCGTGCCGTCCACGCTCCTGCTCCTCCCCACCCTCTACGGCTGGTTCAACCCTGAGGCCCGGTCCGGACGTGAAATCGTGCAGGAGGTCGAGGCCGGCGACGGAGCGCAGCTCCAAGGTAGCGTAACCTCTCAATAGCAGCCGTCTGCTTCTCCCCATTCGCCTCTGCTTTCCTCACATGTCGCGTTGCTTCCTATGCAAATGATTATTGCCTACATTCGTCCAGTCGTGAAAGACGAAGTTGCCCAGCGTCTCCGGGCCCGGGAGGTACCGGGCGCCAGCTTCTCTCGTGTCGATGGCTTCGGGCGGGAGGCCGACACGCAGGGTGAGAAGTCCTATGACCCGGAGGTCTCCCCGTACACCGACATGGTAAAGCTGGAAGTGGTCTGCCCGTCCGAGCAAACCGACGGGCTCGCCGAGGCCATCGCCGACGAGGCGCAGACGAGACGGCGGGGCGATGGGAAGATCTACGTACTCTCCGTGGAGCGTGGCATCGACATCCGTACCTACGAGGCGTAAGACGACATCGACTGACGAACTCGCAGTCCTCTTCTCCTCTCACCGATTCTTTCCCGGGGATCCAATCGACCCATGTCCGCAGCCCACCTCCACCTTGCCCTCAACCACATTCCAGTTCTTGGAACGATGTTCGGCGTGTTGCTGCTGGCGTATGGCTACTGGCGTGCGTCCGACCCTGTTGCGAACGCGGCACTCGGGCTGCTCGTGGTGGCCGGCGCCGTCGCCGTGGGGGTCTACTGGACCGGCGAGCCCGCCGAAGAGATCGTCGAAGGCATGGCCGGGGTGTCCCACCACGCCCTCGAGGCACACGAGTCATGGGGGTGGTACGCTGTCCTCGCCAGCGTTGGGACCGGCTTGGCGTCGCTCGGGCGGTTGGTGTACGGATGGGGCCGGCAGTCCCTCGATCGATGGACGATCCGGATCGTCCTGATCCTCGGTCTGATCACGGGGGGCATCATGGTCTACACCGCAAACCTCGGCGGAAAGGTGCACCACCCCGAACTCCGCTCGGACGGAATCAACACCCAGATGCCCGAGTCCGTCGAACAGAATGCCCCGGTGGAGGAGGGCGAAGAAGACGACCACGAGGAGAACAAATGAGCAAGCCACGTTGTGCGTTATGCGAGTTGAGTATTCAGTCGTTCTGACGGGTCGAACCCTGAGGAATCGCCCTCTTAGTGAGCTTCGGACCGTTTCAACGCCCATATGCGTGAGCGCTTCTCCCCAACCCCATTAGCTCAGAACTGTAAGTCAAGTACGTTCCGACTCGCGTCCGCGCACGGAAAGGACATTATGGTCGGACGTACAAGGACGATTTCCGTCTCTCCATATCGCTCCTTCCGATGATTGACCCAGACGATCAGCACCTGCTTCTCGTCGAGGACGAGCCTGACGTGGCCTCGTTCGTGCAACAGGGCCTGGAGGAGGAGGGCTACGAAGTGAGTTGGGTGGAGACGGGCCAGCGGGCGCTGGAATACATCCAGCAAGCCCCCACCGACCTCGTTCTGCTCGACATTCGGTTACCCGACCTCTCCGGGCTGGAGGTGTGCGAGCGCCTGCGCCTCCATCGTCCCGGACTGCCTGTCATCATGCTCACGGCCCTGGACGCCGTGGAGGATCGCGTTAGGGGCCTCCGGGCGGGCGCGGACGACTATCTCCCGAAGCCGTTTGCCTTCGACGAGCTGGTGGCGCGCATCGAGGCTCTGCTGCGCCGAACGGAACGCCCGCAGGCATCTGACACGCTGGAAGACGGCCCCCTCGTCCTGGACCCGGTGGCGCGCACCTGCACCTACGACGGCCAGCCGGTAGACCTCACGGCCACGGAGTTTGACCTGCTCGCCTTCCTGATGGCCCGGCAAGACCAGGCCCTGAGCCGCGACACGATCCACCGGGAGGTGTGGGGCCACGACTTCGATCGCGGCACCAATCTCATCGACGTGTATGTCAACTACGTGCGCCGGAAGCTCGACAAAGCGGGCTGCGACCCGCCCATCGAGACCGTGCAGGGCATCGGCTACCGGTACGCCTCCTGCACCGAGGAAGCAACGTCCCCGGAGGAACCGTCCGAATCCTCTTCTCCCCCCGCCCCCGACACGTGATGACGGACGCCCCCGACCATTCGAACGACTCTTCCGGTGCGTCGGCGGACCGCCGCCCGTCCTTCCGGCGGCGCCTGCTGATGCAGTTCGGCCCCGCTCTCGTGCTGGCGCTCGGCGTCCTGGCCCTGATTGCCTGGGCCGGCGCCTACCTGGCTGTGCATCAGAACGCAGCCGCGGCCCTGGAGACGGAGGTCAATGAGATGCGGGCCGACCTGGGGGGCCGTGACACGCTCGACGTGTCCGGCTACGCGTGGGACGAGGCCCACCATCGTTTGGCCGTCAGCCGCGTCGATCCGATCTTCGTCCAGGTGTTTACGCCGGACGGCCACCTCGTCCGCCGGTCCGCCAACATCGACTCGCTGTCGGCGGCCTTTCCGGATCGCCGCCTGCCGGTCCGCACGACCGGCGTCTGGCCGTCGCTCCACACGTTCAGGGCGGGCAACCACGCCCTCTACTACCGGACCCGCCCCTTACACACTCCCTCAGGGGACACACTGGGCTTCATGCAGGTGGCGCGCCACGTCCCCGAGCATCAAAACCTCCTTTGGATCTTCGGAGGGGTACTCGGGGGACTCTGGCTCGTGCTCTCGGGCGGCCTGCTGGCCCTGGTGGCCTGGGCAGCGGGGCGCGTCCTGCACCCGCTTCAGTCCATCACCGAGGTGGCCCGCTCCGTCACGTCGACGGACCTGAATGAGCGGGTGGACGTGCCCGCCTCAGCCGACCACGAGACCGCTACCCTCGGCCGCGCCTTCAACGCGCTCCTCGACCGCATCGAAGAGCACGTCGCCGCCCTGCGGGCCTTTACCGCCAACGCCGCCCACGAACTACAGACGCCCCTCACCGCCCTGCAGGGCCACGTCGAGCTCGCCCTGCGCCGCGAGCGCGACCCCGAGAGCTACCGCGAGACCCTTCACCTCCTCGACCGCAGGCTCGGCGGCCTCGTCCAGACCCTCCGCGCCCTGCTTACCCTCACGCGGCTCGACCGGGACGCCTCCCTCGACCGGTCCCCGGTGGACCTCTCGACCCTCGCCGCCGACGAAGCGGAGTCCTTTCGGGCGGTGGCCGCGGACAAAGGGGTTGCGCTGACAGTCGAGACGGAAGACGCCGTCTGGGTGAACGGCCAGCCGGATCTGCTCCGCGAGGCGGTCCGGAACCTGGTCGACAACGCGGTCAAGTATACACCCGAGGGGTGCGTAACGCTGACGGTGAATCGCACGGAAGAGGGACAGGCCCGTCTTGCCTGCACCGACACGGGCATGGGAATGACGGCCGAAGAGTGTGAGGCCGCGACGAGCCGGTTCTATCGGGGCGACGGCGCCGGGCAGGTGGCGGAGGGCAGTGGCCTCGGGCTCTCGCTGGTCCAGCGCATCGTCGAGGAGCACGACGGAGCGCTGGACCTCGACTCGGCACCCGACGACGGAACGCGGGTCACCGTGGTCCTGCCGGCTACTTCTACTTCCGACGGCACCAATGCCCGAACCGCGGACTCGTCGGCCGTGTCTGCGCCCGTGCCGTCCAACGCTGAGAACGCCGCCATGGGCCGGAGCCGGTCCGAAGAATAGTGCCGTGTCTCGTTTCAGACCAAACCCACGGTCTATTCCGGCAGGGTCTGCACTGCGGGCGACCGTTCCGGGAGCTCCACTCCGGAGACCGGTTCGATCGCGCCCGCTCCCCCAACCGCCGCCTCCAGCCGCCGCAGCCGTAGCGCGTTCCCCACGACGAAGAGGTCGGAGAACACCATCGCAAGGGCGGCGAGGGCCGGCGACAGCAACAGCCCAAACGCCGGGTAGAGCACGCCGGCCGCCACCGGAATGAGAAGCACGTTGTAGGCGAAGGCCCAGAACAGGTTCTGCTTGATGTTGCGCATTGTGCGCTTCGACAGGTGCACCGCGTTCGGGACACCGCGCAGGTCGCCGGCCATCAGCACGATGTCACCGCTTTCGATGGCCACGTCGGTCCCGGTGCCGATGGCGATGCCGACGTCGGCCTGGGCGAGCGCAGGCGCGTCGTTGATGCCGTCGCCGACGAACGCGACGGTCTGGCCCTGCCCCTGGAACTGCTTCACGGCCGCCGCCTTGTCGTTGGGCAACACCTCCGCCTGCACCCGGTCAATGCCGAGCTCGCGGGCAATGGCCTGGGCCGTGCGTTCGTCGTCGCCCGTAATCATGGCGATCTCGATGCCGAGCTTATGCAGCGCGTCGAGTGCCGCGGGCGTCGAGTCCTTAATCGGGTCCGCCACCGCCACGACGGCGGCGAGGGTCCCGTCCACCGCCACGTGGAGCGGCGTCTTGGCGGCGTCGGCCAGGTCGTCGGCGGTCGCCGCCTGCCCGTCCAGCGACACGTCGAGCCGGTCCATGAGGCGCGCAGCCCCAATGGCAACGGTGCGCCCGTCGACCGTAGCCTTGACGCCGTGGCCCGGGATCGCGTCGAAGTCGGTAGCGTCCGGTACGTCTACCTCCTGCTCCTCTGCTCGCGCCACGAGCGCCTCGCCGATGGGATGTTCGGACTGCGCCTCGACGGCCGCGACCCAGCGGAGCAGATCCTCCTCCTCAAAGCCATTCTGCGGCAGAACATCGGTCACTTCGGGCTGCCCCTTCGTGAGCGTGCCCGTCTTGTCGAACGCGACGAAGTCGGCGTCGTGGAGGGCCTGCAGGGCCTCCCCCTCCCGCACGTAGACGCCCAGCTCCGCGGCGCGGCCGGTGCCCACCATCACCGAGATCGGCGTGGCGATGCCCATGGCGCAGGGGCAGGCGATGATCAGGACCGAGACGGCCGTTACGAGGGCGAACGTGAGCACGGGGTCCGGGCCAAACACCATCCAGACCCCGAACGTGATGGCCGCCGTGGCCAGTACGAAGGGCACGAAGACCCGAACCACGCGGTCGGCCAGGGACTGGATGGGCGGCGCCGAGCCCTGGGCTTCTTCCACCATCTCCACGATCTGGGAGAGCACGGTCTCTTCCCCCACGCGGGTGGCGCGGAAGGTGAAGCTGCCGG
>CAYULG010000159.1:0-6117 GCA_964445365.1 uncultured Salinivenus sp.
GGCCTCCGTTCGTCTTGAGGTGGGCCTGCGTGGGCGACATCCACGGCGGCATTCCACGCTCATTTGCCTGGCCTCATCTCGGTCCCGAAGAAGCTGCAGAAGCAGCAACGTGGGACAGAAACAGACAGCGACAAAAAACGGCTGGTGCGAGCCCCCATCGGGCTCCTCATCCCCCGGCCGAGATCTGACCGATTTAGCACATGCCTGGATCGACCCGGCTGATCTTTGCGGGCCGCGACACGGCGTATTGGCCTTTCGATTATGCGAGTCTTCCTAGGGTCTCCTCCTGGGCAATGGCTTGCGAACTGGGTCGGGAGTCCGAGAAAGACAATTCGACGAGAGAAGAGGGAGCCCGTGCATAAGGGCTTGTGGTGGAGAGAGGCTTCCTTTTGGTACAGGAGAGCTGTTCGGAAGCAAAAGGGAGAACAGCTTCACCATCACCAGTGGTCACGAACAGTCCCCCGTCAAAAGCCGCCCCTCAGGCTCAGGCCGCGAAAGCAGGTAGGCTGTGGTGGGGTTCGTACGCCAGGGTGGGCCCTGGTCCCATGTGAGAGCAGTTCGATGGGCTACGGGGCGATACCGGACGCATTCGATGATTGGCCACCCTGCGGCTGCCCGTCCGGATGCATCCATCCGGCCTTTCGCGTAGCAGACGACTGACCCAGTCGCTGTTGGTAGGGGGGGTTCTGATGGACCTCCTTGTCGCTTTCCTGGCTTCTCGTGTAGGTACTGACCCGCACGAAGGGGTCGGGTTGATTGGCTGCGATCGTATCCCCACGCTGACTGTCCTGATCGCTTGACTCAGTCATCAGTGGGCCCACGATGAGTACGGCGCACGCAATGAAACTGAGGTGAACTGTAAGGAGGAGCGCTACGTTCAGCTTGCGTCCCATGTCGCATTCGGAAGTATGCTGTTCGAATATTTTGGAATCCCGCCTCAACGTATGTTGTCGGCGGCTTCCCCCTTCGTTTTAAATCGCGGGCCCAAGCAGTCGGACGGGGCGCCTCTGGCAGTGAATCGTCAGTTCGATGTGGCGGGACATGCGAGCAGATCGCGACTGAGGCCGTTTCTGCGGTTACGGAGCTGGAGGGGATCGGAGCCGATCAGAAGCGATTTTCTGAAGGCGTTCGAGCAGTGAAGACACCCACGGCGTCCGAGGCCGGGCCGTGCATCCAAACGCCCCCGCCATGAAGTGTCCGCCCCGCCTCCATTGCTCGTTAATCGTGTGCCTCCCCTCCAGCCTCGGGCCGGGGCAATCGCACGACGAACCGGCTGCCCGCCCCCTTTTCGCTCTCAATCTCAATGTGTCCGTCCATCTTATCGACGGCTTTCTTGGTGACCGCGAGGCCCAATCCGGTGCCCTCGTATGTCCGGCTCATCCCCTCCGACTCTTGCCGGAACGGTTCGAAGAGGTGCTTTGCCCGGTCTTCGTCCATGCCGACCCCGGTGTCCTCCACCGCGATCGCCGCGTTGTCCTCTTCGTTCCAAACCCCAACGCGAACTTCTCCTTCCTCGGTGTACTTGATCGCATTCGAAAGCAGATTCTGCACGACGATCTGCACCCCACCGGTGCTGGCCCAAGCTCGGACTGATCCAGCGGCGTCGAGATGCAGACTCAGCCCTTTCTCTAGGGCCCTCGGGCGTAGCTCGTCGGCCACGTCCTGAACCTGATCGGCGAGGTCAACAGGCTGGGCCTCCAATGCCATCTGTCCGGCCTCCAGCTTCGAAAGGTTGAGCACGCCATCGAGCGTGTAGAGAAGGCGACGCCCACTTTTCTCAATGAGCTTGGCAAAGCGGGAGGATGCCCCCTCCTGCCGGTCTTCTTCTCCGAGGGCTTCGGCGAAGCCAATGATCGAGGTGAGCGGCGTCCGGATCTCGTGGCTCATGTTCGCAAGCATGGCGGACTTGAGTCGCGCGGCCTCTTCGGCCTCCTCTTTCGCCTCACGGAGGGTTTCCTCCTGCTCCAGCCGTTCGATAATGAGGGCGGCGTAGCTGCTGAGAATCTCGATCAGGCGGAGGTTGAACGGGTCGAAGCTCTCGATTTTCATTTTGCCGACAACGACGACCCCTTGCTCCCCAATCGGCACGCCCGCAAGGGAATGCAACCCCCCGTACTCAACCTCGTTGTCGAGGGCGCTCGCGTCCTCGACCAACACCGTGTCGCCGGCCTGCAGGGCCTTGGCCGACAGGCTATTCCCCTCTCTGGGCTGGGACTGAGGCGAGGGCAAGCGGGTCCCCTCAGCGATCGTCTGTTCTGGACGAATGGTGTCCCCATCCACAAACCCGGTATTCCGAAGCGGGTAGTCGAAAACGTTCCCGAGTAGGTCGTGGATGCGATCGGAAATCTCTCCGCGGCTTTCAGCGGTGAGCACACGGCGGGTCGCCTCGTAGAGCGCCTCGATCTTGGCCTGCCGCTCCTGCAGGGCCTGCTCCCGCTTTTTCCGCTCGGTAATGTCGAACCCGAAGGCTGCAACGTGCGTGACATTTCCCTCAACGTCGGTGACGGGGCTGTGTGCTCGGAGATAGTGGCGAAGCCCCGTCTCCGTCTTTATTTTCTCCTCAAACTTGGTTTTCTCCTTCTTCTGGACGGCCGTCCGGATGGCCCGGTCCCGGCGTTTCCCAAGCTCCGGATCCAGGTTTCGCTTCCGACAGTACTCCTCGTTGGTACGCCCAATGAGCCATTCCCGCATCGCCGGGTCCTCCACGCTCTGCGGATTCACGTACTCAAACTCTCCCTCCGGACTGAAGACGGTCAGATCCTTCATTGCTTTCTCTAGGATCTGCTCGTAGAAGTTCTTCGTGCTTCGAAGCTCTTCTTCGGCCCGCCTTCGCGCAGTGATGTCGCGGACGATGCAGATGATGCCCCCGTCCTCAATTGTTGCCAGGGTCAGTTCCTGCGGAAACGAGGATCCGTCGGCTCGTCGCCCCCTCGCCTTCCCTCGCCACTCCCCCGTTTCCCGCAGTGTCGACATCGCCTCGTGCTTGAGACGCTGCTTTTCCTCCTCCCCATAACAAATGGTCCAGGACTCTCCCAGCAGGGTTTCCGGCCCGTCGTAGCCGTAGATGTTCGCGTGGGCTGGGTTGACGTACTGGTAGAGGCCCTCCGTGCTGAGAATGGCCATCCCATCGGTCGCCGCCTCCATCGCGTCGGAGCGGCGGCGGAGCTTTTGCTCCTTCCGCCGGTGCTCGCTGACGTCGCGGACCGTACACACGAGACGACCCCTGCTTACCATCGTCAGGGAAAGTGACGCCGGAAAGGTCGTGCCATCCGGACGGCTGCCGGTCACCGGTCCCTGCCAGTATCCTTCTTCCTGCAAAACCGGAAACACCTCCTCTTCCAGACGGGCCGTCTCCTCGGCGTCGTAGAGGCGCCGCCAGGACGACCCAATCAGCGTATCGGCACTTTCGAAGCCGTAGAGATCCGCGTGGGTCTGATCGACGTAGACGTATTCCCCGTCCTCCAAAATCGCAATGCCGTCGGCCGCCTTCTCGATGGCCTGCAGAAACGATTCGAGGGTACGTCGGCGCTCTTTCTCCTCGGTGATGTCCCGAAAGATGCACGCAGCCAACTGCTGGTCGTCCGATTCCACAGTCGCGGCGCTAATTTCAACTGGGATCTCCTCGCCACTGTCGGTTTGGACATAGATTGGAGAACCGTCTTCGAACTGGCGGATCGTTCCCCCCTTCCCCGATTGGCAGCACTCCCGAAACAGGCGCCGGTATCGGGCGGCGTCCCCATTGGGATGAAGCACCGTCTGATTGCACCCAACGATTTCCTCCCTGCTGGTCGCAGTTAGCTCGGCAGCCCGCTGGTTGGCCTCGACGATGCGGCCGGTATCAATGTCGACAAGAATGGCAGCGTTGGGAGCTACTTCTAAGAACGACTCGTACTCACGCCTGGCCTGCTCGGGCTTCCGCTGCTGACGGCGTTGCCCGAGCACTTGCTCCACAGAATGAGCGACCAGTTCGAGGACCGCCTTATCATTTGGACCGAGCGGCTCAGATTGGGGCTCCCGGTCCCCGAAGAAGACCGTCCCGTAAAGCTCTTCCTCGACGATGATCTTTCTCCCGAGGTAGCAAGAAAGATCGTGTTTCTGGCGGTCTGGGCCCCTCGCCCAGCCCTGCTGCTCGGCATTCCCGAATGCGAGAAGCCCATCCCGGACCACAGTGTCTCCGCAGAAGGTCTCCTTCAGGTTGGCTTCCGCCCCTACCTGAAGCGTTGGGTGCACCCCAGCAACCACGACCGTGTGCTGTACCGACTCTGCTAGGTCAATTTGGGAGAGGGCCCCTACCTCAAGACCAAGCCAGTCGATCCCAATCCGGAGCAGCGACTGGATCTTTTCTTTACCTGAGTGCCCATCCATGTCGATGGCCGCACGGATCTGCTTCCGAAGCGGGAGGTCGGGTTGGCCCTCGGAGGGGGAGAGTGCCCCTTCAGTGGGGACGTCTGCGGGGTACGTCTCCGAGGGGGCCGGGCTTTGGCTACGGGTCCAGGAGTGGTCTTGCGATTGGGATGAGGACGACGGCATGGACGGACCGAGAAGCTACGAGGGGATGAAATAATGAGAGGGTCGGCAGAGCTTCGCTTTCGCCCCCCGTCGGGGAATCCTGTGTTGAAAATCTCGCGGGATCGCCCAAGTAAAGGGGAGTTGAGCACCAGTCGATGCCGCCGGCAATGGGACGCCACGGAGACGGCCCCGGTGCCGGACCGCTGTCCTCTCCCCACACCATACCGAGCGCGGCCTCAGGACACTTCGGCGTGCCGTTCGATGATCTCTATGGTCTCGTCGGCAAGCTCGCGCATCGCCTCCAACTCTTCCTCGTCGAAGGACCGCTCCTCGTCGCCGGCGGCGCAGAACGACCCAATGACGTGTCCACGAGAGGTCTCCAGCGGAATTCCCGCGTAGCAGCGCAGCCCCTCCTCTTTCGTGAAGGGACTCTCTTTCGTGCGTTCGTCGGTTGTGGCGTCCTCGATGACAACGTCTCCCTCATCTTTCACCGTGTACTGGCAGTACGACCATTCGACGGGCGATCCGTTTGCTTCTTCCATCCAGTCCGGGAACGCCCCGTGCTTGCCCGCCAGGTACTGCGCCTCGTCAAGCACGAGGGAGACAAACCCAAGGGGAAGGTCGAGGACGTCGGAGGCTTTCTCGGCCTGCTCGTCCAAAATGTCCTGAATGTCTTCGGAAAACAGGTCGAGGCGCGCAATTTCTTGGAGGCGCTCTGGATCGCGGATTGGATCGGCGTCCGCGTCGACTGTAGGGGGGTCGGCATCGCTCATGTCAAGACAGGAATCTGTGGGTTGAGATCGTGGCTTCTCAAAGCGCAGCCTCGGGGAAGAAGATCATTGGCCGGGCCTTTCGGCGACGATCGGGAACGGCGGTTGGTAGGCCGAAGCACGACGCTCGACCTCGGCGACATCTGCCCCTGTCTCAGGCCCTCTCCCTCTGGCCTATCTGTGCGTGTTGACCCGAATCTTTACCAACAAGGAGGTGCCCACGACGCTTGCGGTGCCGGACTGCTGCTTCAGATGCTCGACGACGCGAGTGATCTCGTCCGGCCCCAACTCGGGTCCCGGACGAGGGGCCCGAGCGGCCTCGCATGCTTCCAGCCACATGTTTTGGGCTTCGTCCTCTCCCATAATTCGCCGGAGAGCGGTCCGCACCTCATCTTCGCTGATGGGAAACGATGCATCCGAGGCGGACTCGTCCGTTTTCACAGGGGAGTCTGGAGGCGTTGGCATACACGACATGTTTATTTGAATAGCATCGGTCCGGTGCTTTTGGAGGATCGGCGAGCTCTCCCGGGTAGCGAGCCCAGTGCATCACAGAATGGGCGGCCCTGTGTCGACGGTCATTCCGCCGAGACCCGACGTCTGTGGCCTGGTGAAACGTACCAGGACGTGGAGCACGCTCGGCCCCTTCCGCTCCGCGGCATCAGCGTATCAAGCGAGATACGTATCTGGCCTCCATCACCCGGCACGAAGCGGTCGCTCGGCTCGTCCCGCATCGTTTGCCCGGGGCCACACCGAAGCTCATCCCTCGGTCGGCTGGGCAACGCCCGCTACGCGACGGCAGAGCCATCCCCCCCTGCCGGCACGAGGTCCTCGGCCTCGG
>CAYULG010000160.1:0-6096 GCA_964445365.1 uncultured Salinivenus sp.
AAATCTCCGTTTCGGCTTTACATCCACACGGAATCTATTGGAAGCGCTTGCGGTTTGCAGGATACGTCATTTTCGTGGAACGTCTTTTTCTTCTCATCAACTTTCCGGCCCCATGGAAGTCTCCCCCCCAACCGCGGAGGACGAGTCGCTCAGCTTTTTCGGTCAGGTCAACCGCATGTTTGGCGCCGCCGCCGAGCACACCGACCACAAGCTCGGCGTGCTCTACCAGATCCGTGCCTGCGACAACATCATCCGCTTCGAGTTTCCGATTAAGCGGGACGACGGCACCATCCAGGTCATCCGCGGCTACCGGGCCGAGCACAGCCACCACATGGAGCCCACGAAAGGGGGCATTCGCTACGCGCCCGGGGTGGAGGTTGACGAGGTGATGGCCCTCTCGGCGCTGATGAGCTACAAATGCGCCATCGTGGACGTGCCCTTCGGCGGGGCGAAGGGCGGGGTGTGCATCGACGCCCGGAATTATTCGGAGGCCGAGCTGGAGCGGATCACGCGCCGATACGCCTTCGAACTGGCCCGCAAGGACTTCATCGGCGCCGGGACGGACGTGCCCGCTCCCGACTACGGCACCGGAGAGCGCGAGATGGCCTGGATCGTGGACACCTTCACGCAGATCGGCGACGACGACCTGAACGCCCTGGCCTGCGTGACGGGCAAGCCCGTGGGGCAGGGCGGCGTGCGGGGGCGCACCGAGGCCACCGGGCGCGGCGTATTCTACGGCATCCGGGAGGCCTGCAGCTACGAGAAGGACATGGAGACGCTCGGCCTCGCCCCGGGCCTGGAGGACAAAGACATCGTCGTTCAAGGGCTGGGCAACGTGGGCTACCACGCCGCCCGGATTCTGGAAGAGGAAGGCGGGGCCAACATTGTCGGCATCGCCGAGATCGAGGGCGCCATTTACGACGAGAGCGGCCTCCACGTGGACGACGTGGTGGCTCACCGAAAAGACACCGGGGCCATCCTTAACTATCCGGGGGCCGACGACATCGACAGCTCCGCCAAGGCCCTCGAACTGCCGTGCGACGTGCTCATCCCGGCGGCACTGGAGGGCGTCATCACCGCCGACAACGCCCCGCGCATCCAGGCCAGCATCATCGCCGAGGCGGCGAACGGCCCCGTCACGACACAGGCCGACGCGATTCTTCAGGAGCGCGACGTGCTCGTCATTCCGGACGTGTACCTCAACGCGGGCGGGGTCACGGTGTCCTACTTCGAATGGCTGCGCAACCTCTCCCACGTCCGACACGGCCGAATGAGCCGACGCTTCGAAGAGCGCAACGCCGCCCGCATCCTCCGGGCCGTCGACGAGCTAACCGCCGAAGACTTCGACAAGGATCTGTTTGGGGACCTTATCGAAAAGGTTGGCTTCGGCGCGGGCGAGCGCGACCTCGTGCAGTCGGGCCTGGAGGACACGATGGCCCACGCCTACGACGAAATCCGGGCGGAACGTGTAGAGAAGGACGTCGACACGCGAACGGCGGCCTTTATCAGTGCCATCGACAAGATCGCCAAGTCCTACGAGCGCATGGGCATCTTCCCGTAACGCCCGTGTCGGACGGGGCGATTCGTTCGGAAACGCCCCCGGCCACATCCGAGACCGGGCATGCAGGGCCGCGGGGCAGTCGTATCCAGGACCTATTTTGATCGGCATGTGGGCGGTGGGTGCCTTTCGTGACGATTGCGGCCCCGCCGTCCCCAATCACTCTTCTCCCCGTTCCCCACCGCGGGCGACGCCCAGCGGCGGTAATTGCGCCCGCGATCCGCAAATCGAGACGGTCTTTATTCCCCACGCGCCGAGGACGGCTCTTGCCGGTCCTCGGCGTTTGACGTTCTCCGGGGCCGACGACACCGACACGGCAGCGGGAAGTGTGTGTGTCGTCCGCCGATGGACAGCCCCAAGTCCGCCGAGCGCCGGGCGCAGGGCCGTTCCAGACGACGCAAAATAATCCGCCCACCACGGACAGGGCGGCGCAGACCTCGGCCATGCCCCTTCTGCATCGCACCGTCACTCGTCCTCGCACAGGCAGGGCGGGGCCGAATGGGGATCGCCGTCCCCTGTCCGGACGAGAACTGCCCCCGAAGAACGGCGTCGGCGGACGCCCCATGATTCTCACCGAAATTGTGTACGAAAACTACACAGTTTGAAAGCCCTTTTTCCGAAAATCGGTGCTGAGCGGCGTGTGACGCACCTGTTAACAAAAGCGATTCCGGCGCGCTGGAATCGCTTCCTTCAAACGCTGCACATCGAGAATGCACATTTTCCCGACAGAATTCTGCCACACCCTGGGGAAGCGGGCGTAGGGCGGACTGACGACGGACGGAAAGAATGTCCTCGCCTCCTCTCCTGGACGACCTCAGCGGAGGACCGGGGGCCGCCGTCGCCGCTCGCACACTCTCGCATTCAACCCTCCACCCAGTCATGGCTCGATTCCGAACGACCCTCACAGCACTTGCGCTGTCGCTCGCCCTCCTTCCGATGGGGGCCGCTGCCGATTTGGCTGACACCACCGACGCCCCGACGCCCGAGGCGCTCGTCCAGGCCGAACTTACGCAGGCCCTCACCTCCGGCTCGGTGGAGCAACAGGAGCGCGCGGCGCGGCGCATCCGAACGTACGCCCACACGCACCGCTACGGGACCGCCTTCTTTCAGGACCTTGTACGACCGCTCCACGACCTCGTGGCCGACGGCCCGACGGACGAGGTGCGCGTCACGGCCGTCTCGGCCCTCTCGGCCATCGGCACCGACGTGGCGATGATCGGCCTGCAGGTCCAGAAGGACGAGGTCGAGTCCGACCGACTCATGCAGGCCCTGGAGACGGCATTCGATCGGTACGCGGCCGAGCACATTGACGACACCAACCGGACGCGGGTGATCGAGTAATTCGCCCGGCCAGCGTTCGCTCCGTTCGCGCGTTCGACCGGTTCAACCGGCCTATTTTTCGTTTTGACGCGCCGCCCTCGGCCCCTTCGGCCGGGGGCGACGTGTTTTTGACCACTGGATAGAACCGTCGGTCGGGTGCAAAAAACGCGCAAAGGGCGGCACTGGACGGCGATGATAATAGTTCGATAACAACAGCGGCCCACGTCGGCCGGTAGGAGTCGCTGCTCTCTGCTTTCCGGCATTAACCCTCGACCACCGTGACCGCACCACAGCTCGGGACGCAGGGACCGACGGTGCTCGTTGTCGACGACGAGGAGGACCTACTCAGCCTGCTGGAGTACAACCTCGAGCAAGAGGGGTTCGACGTGCTCCTCGCCCGGGACGGCGTAGAGGCCATCGAGCAGACGCGCGAGCATGATCCAGACCTCATCATTCTCGACGTCATGATGCCGAAGATGGACGGCATTGAGGTCTGTGAGCGCCTGCGCAAGGACGCCCACCTCCGCACCATTCCCATCATGATGCTCACCGCCCGGTCCGAGGAGGAGGACAAGGTGGAGGGCCTGGATGTCGGGGCCGACATTTATCTTGGCAAGCCGGTGTCCGTCTCCGTCGTCGTGAGCCAGACGAAGGCCCTCCTGCGCAGTGCCCGCCGCTACGAGGACCCGCCCGACCGGATCGAGGTGCACAACCTGCGCATCGACCGGGACCGGTACCTGGTCTACCAGGCAAATGGGGCGGAGGAGCAGGAACTGCGGATGCCGCGCAAGGAATTTGAACTCCTTTACTTCCTGGCCTCCCATCCCGGCAAGGTGTTTTCTCGTCAGGAAATCCTCGACGAGGTGTGGGGGCGCGACGTCTACGTCGTGGACCGGACCGTGGACGTCCACGTCCGCAAGATTCGAGAGAAGATCGGGAGCGAGTACATCGAAACGGTGAAGGGAGTGGGCTACCGGATGAAGGAGTAGCCCGCGGATTGCTTCTGCGACGCTGATCGTCGCACGATCCACCGCTTCCTCCCCACCGTGTGCCCGCCCGCCGCGGCCCGGTCCCCAAAAAGGTGTAATTGCCGAGAAGTGGTTTCTCTTGTTCTGAATGAGCGTTATGATTCAGCGCATTCGCGACCGTTCTTCCGCACGTACCTGCCTTCGCTCATGAGTCGTTCTCGTCGCCTCTCCTCGTCGCCGACTGTCGGCCCCTCCGCTTCGCTCAGCCTGAGCTTCGTGCTCGGCCTCGCCCTGGTGCTCGTGGGCTGCGGGGGCGGATCGACCAAGTCGGTGAAGGTCGACGGCTCCAGTACCGTCTTCCCCCTCACGGAGGCGGTCGCCGAGGAGTTCATGACGGACGCGCAGGGGGCGCGCGTGAACGTCGGCGTGAGTGGCACCGGGGGGGGCTTTTCCAAATTCCTCCGGGGCGAGACGGCCATCAACGACGCCTCGCGTCCCATTTCCCCCGGAGAGATCGAAAAAGCAGAAGAGAATGGCATCGAATACATCGAGCTCCCCGTGGCCTACGACGGGCTGGCTGTGATCGCCCACCCCGAAAACGACTGGGTCGACTGCCTGACCGTGGCAGAGCTCAAGCGGATCTGGGAGCCGGGCAGCGAGATTGACCGCTGGAATCAGATTCGCGACACGTTCCCGGACCGTGAGCTCGACCTGTACGGGCCCGGCACGGCCAGTGGCACGTACGACTACTTCACGGAGGCGATTGTGGGGGAGGCGGAGGCCAGCCGGTCCGACTTTACGGCCAGCGAGGACGACAACGTGCTCGCCCAGGGAATCAAGGGCACGAAGACGGCACTCGGCTACTTCGGGCTGGCGTACTACGAGAACGATCCCGCGGAGCTAAAGGCCATTGGCGTTGATCCGGACGAACGAAACAGCGGGGCCTCCTGCGTGAAACCCAGCGCCGAGACCGTAAAGGGTGGCAGCTACCGTCCCCTCTCGCGCCCGCTCTTCATTTACGTAAACACGGCGAAGATTACGCCCACGGTCGAGAGGTTTGTCAATTTCTATCTGGACAACGCGGGCGAGCTGGCCGGCGACGTTGGCTACGTGGCGATGCCGGACGAGGCCGTCGACCTGGTCCAGCAGCGCTTTCAGAACCGCACGACGGGCACGGTCTTCGGGGCCGAGGGCGTCGATGCCACCGGCACGAAGGTGGAGGCGATGCTGCGGGAGACGATGGACGGGGCCGCGTCCGACACGACGGCCGAGCAGTAACACCCTGTCGATTTTGCTCACGAACCCAGCGCCGGAGCGGGCGGACTGCTCCTGCGGGTGCCGGGCGACGCGAACACGTGAATGGACGCTTTTCATCTGGCATGAGCACGAACCCGACCCCACCGACACCGGCCGTAGACGAGGGGGAGGAGTCTGTCTCGCGCCCGGCCGACGACCTCCGGCAACGGGTCTATGACAGCCCGAAGGAACAGGTCATTGAGTACGCCCTCGGCGCATGCGCCCTTATCAGCGTGCTCACCACGCTGGGCATTGCGACCGTGCTCGTGGTCGAGTCGATTCCGTTCTTCCAGTCGGTCGCCCTCACCGAGTTCTTCGGTGACACGCGCTGGACCCCGCAGTTCGCCAACAAGCACTTCGGCATCTGGGCCCTGCTGTCCGGGACGCTCCTCGTGACGGTCATCTCGGCCGTGGTGGCGCTTCCCATCGGGCTGGCCAGCGCCATCTTTATCTCCGAGTACGCCGCCGGCTGGGTGCGAAAAATCCTGAAACCGGGGCTGGAGTTGCTGGCCGGCGTGCCAACGGTCGTCTACGGCTATTTCGCCCTTACCTTCGTCACGCCGCTGCTGCAGACATTCCTTCCGGACCTCGGCGTGTACAACGCGCTCAGTGGGGGGATCGTCGTGGGCATCATGATCATTCCGATGGTGGCGTCGCTGAGCGAGGACGCCCTCCACGCCGTGCCCGAAAGCCTCACGCAGGCGGCCTACGCCCTCGGGGCGACGAAGTACGAGGCCGTGACGCGGGTGAACGTGCCCGCCGCGTTCAGCGGCATCATGGCCAGCTTCATCCTGGCGGTGAGCCGGGCCATCGGGGAGACGATGATCGTGACACTGGCGGCCGGGGCCTCCCCGAAGACGACGCTCGACCCCACGCAGTCGATCCAGACGATGACGGCCTTCATCGTGCAGGTGAGCAAGGGCGACACGCCCCAGGGCACCATCGTGTATCAGA
>CAYULG010000161.1:0-6085 GCA_964445365.1 uncultured Salinivenus sp.
GGAAGGCGAATGAGTCTCCAGCCTCCAATCAACACTCCGACATGCGATTGCCCTGCGAATGGGGGTTGTCTGCTGGTGTGGTGTCTCGGGTGCCTTGGTTAGCTGGGTGTCTCGCGGCGCACGATGACCTTGCCGCTTACGCCTCGGGCGGTGCGGGGGCCTGCTCGTACACATCGAAGACGGTGCGTTCGTCCGGCAACACGGCGGCGGCAATGAGCTCGCGCTCCGGGTCGTAGGAGGCGATGAGGTCGTGGAGCCGCTCAAAGGTTCCGTCCTGTGCGGCGTCCTCGTCTGTAAAGGTGAGGTACTGGAGGGGCGTACGTTTTGACTCGGCCGCGTCCGGCTCCACGGTAAAGACGATGGCCCCTCGGCCCCGTTGCTGGTACTGCCGCCAGGCGTGCCGGGCCGCGGTGGCCCAGTGCGTATCCACAAGGCCGTTCAACAAATCGCCGGGAGTGGGGGAGGGCATTGATCGTATGATCGGAATTTGTGCGACGAAGCTTCGTCGTGCGTTCGGCGTTCCGGGTGGCTTTCGGGATAGGTTGGGTCACTTGATCATGTCCACAAGCAGGATGAACGGAATGCCAAAAGAGCCGACGAGGAGGGCCGTGGTGACCATCGCGGCGTACGGGGTGAGCCGTCCCCGAAACCAGAGGCGCCACCGGAGTTGAAGCATGGGCCAGTTCGCGAGGTGACAGACAGCGAAGAGCCCCGTGAAGAGAAGCAGTTCTGTCGTGGGGGAGAAGCCCATGAGGTAAACCACAGGGACGGTAATCACGAAGACGCCGATGAACAGACACGAACTTATAAGTGGAAGCAGGTGCTCATGGAAGAGCTCGTCTGCACTCAAGGGCTCGTGCATAATTGGGCACGGTCATTCGACACGCCAAGCAGGCTGTCCCTACGAGACGAGAGGGATCAAGGGTTCATGGTTGCCGCCTGGTACTTGGGGGAACTGGAGGTCCCCGGACGTCATGTGGCCGGTGGTTCGGACGCCGGTTCCTCGGAGGTGGCGTGCTGATTTGCCGTGCGGCCGCCATCGCTTGCAGCCGTTCCGTACTCCTCCACAAACATTTCCCAGACGGCGAGAAAAAGAGAGGCAATCACAGGACCGATGACGACGCCCGAGATGCCAAACATTGTGATTCCGCCGAGCGTAGCGACGAGAATCACGTAGTCCGGCATCTGCGTGTCGCGGCCCACAAGGAGGGGGCGCAAAATGTTGTCGGCGAGGCCGATGATGAGGGTTCCCAAGAGTAATAGCAGTACGCCTTTGAGCGTCTCGCCGGTCAGGATGAGGAGGACAGCGGCCGGTGCCCATACCACAGCGGCCCCGACGGCGGGGAGGAAGGACAATAGGCCCATCACGACCCCCCAGAGCACGGCGCCCTCGATGCCGAGTATCCAGAAGAGCAGCCCACCGAGCGCCCCCTGCACGACGCCGATCGCAAGGGTTCCTTTGAGGGTGGCGCGGGTCACTTCCGCGAACTTGTTGAGCAGGCGGCGCTCCCGCACGTCCCCGATGGGAGCAGCCCCGACAATCGTCTCCACGAGGTGGGGCCCGTCACGCAGAAAGAAGAACAGAAGGTAGAGCATGATGAACGTGAGGCCCCCGACTCGAAGCGCGCCTTGGCCCAACGTGAGCGCCTCCGTGGCGAGGTAGCGACTGGTCCCCACGGCTGCTGTGGAGAGCTGCTTCCGCAATTCGTCGCTCGTGAGCCCGTATTCGGCGAGCAGGTCCGTAGCGACGGGCAGGTTGGCCTCGATCCACTGGACAACGGATTGCGGATTGAGGTCCCCGGTCGTGATTCGTTCGTAGAGAAGCGTCGCCTCCGACCCCACGGCCAGGCCGGTGAGGAGGAGCGGGACGAGGACAATGAGGACGATGAGGGCAACCGTGATGGCGGACGCGAGGTGGGACCAGCCGCCCATCCGCCGCTCGCACCACTGGTACAGTGGGTGAAAGATGGTTCCCAAAACGGCCGCCCAGAAGATCGGCTGCAGCAAGTCTCGGATGAGCCCGAAGAAGACCGCTGTCGTGAGCAGCAACAGAGTTAGGAAGAAGGCGTTCTGTAAACTTCGCTCGTTCATGGCGGTGGGAGCGTCGAAGAAGAACGGACAGGTCGGTGTTGAGAATACCACAGGGGTCCCAGTAGAAAATCGGGGCCGGTTGTCCCCCGGGTAGAATTGCGCAGGAGGAAAAAGAGGCAGGCCGCTGGTCCACATATGGCTGCTCCACGTGGGGGAGGACCATTCTGCACAAAGTCTATGCCGACCGTCCTCGCCTAAAGCTCGACTTGACCTGGCGGGTCGTCCTTCTCATATTGCCGATGGCCGCCTCGCTATGTTCAAACCTTCGCCCTTGTGCTCCCCTTTGTGATTGATCTCGACACCCTAACCGCCCCGGCTTGGACTTCACCCTTGCTCGTCGGCGCTGTTCTGGTCGTGACCGTCGGCTGCACTGCGGGCGGGAACGTCAACGAGCTTCGTCAGGAAAACGAGCGTCTACGGCAAAAACTAGACGCCGCGCAGGACGAGGCGGCCTCCCTTCAGCGTGGACAGACGGTCGAGGTTCTCTCCACCGACGTGTACTTCAAGAGCGGGAGCGCGGAGCTCACGCCGAAAGGCGTGGAAGAGCTGCAGGTGGTTGCCCAGCGCATTCAGGAAAAGTTTGCCGACCGCACGGTTCGGATAGAGGGGTATACCGATTCACAGCCCATTGGCGAACAGTTGGCGGACCGGTTCCCGAGCAACTGGGAGCTCTCGGCGGCGCGGGCGGCCCGGGTGGCTCGCCACTTTCGGTGGACGCACGACATGGACCCGGACCGGTTTGAGGTTGTGGGCTTTGGGCCGCAACATCCGGTGGCGACGAACGAAACGGCAGAGGGACGTCAACAGAACCGTCGCGTGCGGATAGCCGTCCTCCAGCGCCCACCGACCCCCGAAAAGAAGTAGGCGTTGAGGGCTAGGCGTTTGAGGGGGGCTTCGGAGTGTCCCGCGTTTTTGGTAAGAGGCCTCTGTTCGGGGGCGGCGCGACTCGGGGTTGCTCCTTGCGGATGCGAGACGCCCGAAACCCTCAACGCAAAACGCGACATCACATCACGTCGGCGAGCGAATCGAGGTCCGGCTCCTCGGTCGTAGCGCCGTCGCCCTGCGCGTGGCAGTCGAAGAGAGTGGGGCAGTTGAAGTCCCACACCAGCACGTAGGCCCCGTGGCTGTCAAGGTCGGCGATGTGGTTCACCTGGCGCGCGGCCAGGCGCTGGACCGCCTCTGCGGAGCGACCGTCCTGCTCTTCCTTCAACGACCACTGGGCGTGCCGCGCCGTGTACAAAATCTCCAGTACCGAGCCCAGGGTCAGCGCAAACCGGCGCGCCCCGGCCTCTACGGCCTCGTCCCCTTCATTGATGGCCTGCTTCAGCCATTGGGCCGCGTCGCGGTAGGCCTGCACGGCGGGCCGAATGGCCTCCGTGAGGGTGGGCGCCTCGATGGCCTCGACGCACCGTCGCACCTCCTGGTTGAGAGGCCCGATGCTGCCGACTTGCTTCAGTGCCCGGAGCAGGTCGAGGGCGAGGACGTTGGTTGTCCCTTCCCAGATTGGAAGCACCTGAGCGTCGCGGTGCAGGGCTGGCAGGCCGGTGTCCTCCACGTACCCTGCTCCCCCGAAGGCCTCCAGCAACTCGCTGGTGGTGGAGACGGCCCGTTTGGCGGTCGTAAGCTTAATGAGCGGGGCAAGGAGTCGGAAGAGCGCTTCCTCCGTCTCGCTCGCCTCCCCGGTCTCGTGGGCGCCCAGCAGTTCCACCAGCCGGAAGGAGAGATGGAAGGTGCCTTCGAGGGTCGCCTGCGCGTCGGCCAGGGTCTCCTGGTGGAGGGGATGGTTAATGATCTCGTCGCCGAAGGCCACCCGCTTCTGCCCGTAGTCGCGGGCGAGGGCCAGGCCCCGCCGAATGAGGGCCGCCGACGTCACCGAATTCCAGGTGCGTGTGACGTTCAGCATCGGCGAAATGTGTCGGGTGCCGTGTCGGGGATCGTCCGTGACGGGATGGGCCACCGCGCCGTCCAGCTCCAGCTCGGCGGTGGGCAGTTTGCGCGTGCCGAGCTTGTCCTTCAGGCGGTTGACGTGGATCCCGTCGCGCAGCCCCTCGCCGTCACGGATAGGGACGTAGAAGAGCGCGAGTCCGTCGCCGCCCTCGGGATTGCCCTCCGGCCGAGCGAGGGCAAGGGCCATGTTGGCCGTAATGGCGCTCGTGAACCATTTCCGGCCGTGGAGTCGCCACGTGCCGTCGTCCTGCGAGGTGGCCGTCGTGTGGGCCCGGCCCACGTCCGAGCCCCCCGAGAGCTCCGTCATCCACTGCCCGGAGGTCCAAAAATCGTCGGGGTCGCGGCTGGTAAGGTGCGGCACGGCCTCGTCGATCAATTCCTCGTTGCCGGCGTCGAGGAGGGTCCGGGCCGCCCCGTCGGTCATGGCCAACGGACAGCCGTACATGTCTGTAGAGGGAATAAACAGATAGGCCAGGAGCATCTGATGGATGCGGCTCTTGGCGCCGTGCTCTTGTTCGTAGGCCGTGGCCACGACGCCGCGCTCGGCGGCGAGGGTCTCGGCTCGTTTCCAGACGTCGGTCACCTCGATCTCATCGATGCGGACGCCCCAGGGCCCCCAGCGCGTCAGCGTCGGCTCGTTGTCGAGGTCCTGTTGCTGGAGATCGTACAGTTCTCCCCCGGCTTTCTCGCCGAGATCCACGAGCTCCGGCTCGATGGTTTTTCGCACCGACTCGGAAAACTGTCGCTGTACGTAGCTTTGTAGGACCCGGTCCCGGTCGTACTGATTGTGAAGCTCGGGCGGCTCCTGGACGAAGTCGGTCTCCATGGATAGGGGGAAGTTGGTGGGTGGCAGTCGCAACGCACGATCAAAGCTGTGCTCTAGCATAGTATCGTTGACCCAAACGCGGGTTCGTTACAGCGCAGCGGAACCTTCTTGGACAGGATTCCGTGCTGCGTGGCGAACTGGTCCGGTCCGCTCAAAGGTTGTAGTTTCGTTGATGTCGACTCAAGTTGACCTGCTGCGCGCCCTTGGGCTCAGCATCGGTGGCCTGATCCTACTGCTCTGTGTGATCGTATTTAGCCGGGCCGTGAAGCTGGAGAGCCGGCAGGTAGCGTCAACGGCCACCGACTCCATCCCCGTCTCGACCGAGGCCCCCCAGCGGCTCGCCCGCGCTGTGCAGTTCGAGACGATTACGAAGCGGGATCCATCGGCCCTCGATAGTGCAGCGTACCGGGGGCTCTACCGGTATCTAGAAGGGGCGTACCCCGCCGTCCACGATTCGCTTACCGTCCGGCCGGTCAACGACCTCAGCCGCCTGTACACCTGGCGCGGCACGGATCCGTCGACGGCCCCGATCGTGCTCATGGCGCACGTGGACGTGGTGCCGGTGGAGCCGGAGACGCGGGACGAGTGGACCCATCCGCCCTTCGACGGCGCGGTAGCCGACGGGGCCGTATGGGGGCGCGGCGCGCTCGACGACAAGGCCAGCGCCGTGGCGCTCCTCGAAGCGCTCTCGATGTCTCTCGAGACCGGACCGCGTCCCGAGCGTACGGTGCACGTCGCCCTCGGACACGATGAGGAGGTCGGTGGCCCGCGCGGGGCGCAGGCGATTGCGGAGCGCATCACCGAAAACGGCATGTCGCCCGCACTCGTCGTAGACGAAGGGGGAGCCATCACCGAAGGGGCCCTTCCAGGCCTCGACCAGCCCCTCGCCGTGGTCGGGATCGCCGAGAAGGGCTACCTGAGCATTGAGCTTCAGACCGAAGCCCCCGGCGGCCACTCCTCCGCCCCGCCCGACTCGACGAGCATCGAGGTCCTCAATGCGGCAGTGGGCCGCCTCCTCGACAACCCGCTGCCGTCGCGCCTCGACGGGGTGACCGGTCAGATGCTCGATTACGTCGCCCCGGAGGTGGGATTGCCCATGCGACTGGCCCTTGCCAACCGGTGGCTCGCCGCGCCCGGCATCCGGTGGGCGCTGAACCGCAAGCCCGCAACGAAGGCGGCCATCCGCACCGTGCAGGTGCCCACGCGGCTCGACGCCGGGGT
>CAYULG010000162.1:0-6043 GCA_964445365.1 uncultured Salinivenus sp.
GTGAAAGGCGACACGCGCTCGGTGCTCCAGTTCCACCCGGAGGTGGCGCCGGTCCGCGCGGCCATCTTCCCGCTGATGGACAAGGAGGGCCTGCCCGACATCGCCCACGACATCGAGGACGACCTCAACCAGCACTTCAACGTCCTCTACGACGAGCGCGGCTCGATGGGCAAGCGCTACCGCCGGCAGGACGAGGCCGGCACCCCCTTCTGCATTACCGTCGACTTCGACACGCTCGACGACCAGCAGGTCACCGTCCGCGACCGCGACACGATGGAGCAGGACCGGATTGCGATCGACCAGGTCGCAACGTACATCTTCGACCACACGAAGAATTGGGAGACGGAGACGTGAGGATCAGCTATTCTCGGCGTCGGCGTAATCGATAATCTCCCTCATTCGATCCCGTATGACCTGGGTTCGCTCGGTACCTGCCTCAGCGTGAGAGAGATGGCCCGGAAGGGCGTTGTTAAACGCTTTGCTCCCCAACCATTGCTCAAAAGCGGAGGCCACGTACGTTCGGAGTGCTTCGGGCGTATTTCCAAACCCCGCAACGATTTCCGGGCGCCCGTTGAGTACGGTGATTATGTCTTCTAGGTCGGGACTTGCGTAGTAATCCTCTTCTCCCCGGTTGCGAAACGCCTCAATCTTTGCGCCGATGAAGAGCGGGGCTGTAACGACGGGGATCAATACGTCCTCGTCGAGCTCACGTCTGGTCGCCGATTCGAGAGCAGCTTCGTACCACCGATTGGAGAACCCCAGCACCTCTTCCGACGTGGGCATCACATCGACGAGGTGTTTCCCTAGCTTCCACCTGCAGATCGGCCCCGCTTCCGTTTCGGTGAATCCGTGATGGCGGAGCCATTTTTCGACCTCATAGTACTCGCCTCGCGTGGTAATCCGTACGACAATGTCGAGGTCCAGCGTGGACCGAGCAGAAACGATGGG
Organism: uncultured Salinivenus sp.; assembly: GCA_964445365.1. Classification (GTDB taxonomy): domain Bacteria; phylum Bacteroidota; class Rhodothermia; order Rhodothermales; family Salinibacteraceae; genus Salinibacter. Next base: position 949 of record CAYULG010000162.1, read on the forward strand.
GTCTGTCAAGAGAAATGGGACGGCGGCTCCACCGACCAATACAAAGGGGTATGGGAACTCGTCCAGTGCCTTCGCAACGGCGAAAAGATTTTCGGGCGCGGAGTCCATGAGCAGTTCACTCTTCTTCTATACGATTGCGGAGGAGAGGAACTGCAATTTTCCGTTCGCGAGCTCCCCCATCTCGGATGGCATCGATGAGCGAAAGGATCGCGTAGAATTTATCGTTTCCCAGGGCGACATCTGGAACGGTGGGATGTAGAGGAGTAAGGGCATATCCTTTTTCTTGGCCTTCTGCATGAGCCCAAACGGGGAAAAGAGACTCTCCGCTACGAATCTGACTGCGTAGAGAAGGAGCGGCATGACCTGTGGGAATGCCGCGACGCACGGGTCCGCGACGGGAGGGGAAGGTGTAGCGGATGCCGTGTTCGAGGAACTCCAGCAGATTTCGTCTCACGACCCTGCGATTCTGCTCGTTGAACAGATGGCAGACCGCGGCTCGTTTTATGCCGTCGTGAACGGTCGAGACACTCATTTGAAGGTCACCGGCCAGTTCGCGATAGGTCCATTCGCTGCCTTCAGTCAGTATTGCCTTTAGCAGAATAACGACGTCCTGAGATTTGAGCATTTCGCGTGTTCGTTGTTCGCAAACTGCGAACAAAACATAAGGAATGGATGCACAGAAGTAAAACCGTCGAGAAAGAATGACCTAGCGAACGTAAACAACGTCTCGGGCACTTAAAGATTGTATCGCTTCAGGGGAGTGGTTGAGGCGATCGCGCAGGATTGCGGTCGTGTGTTCGGCGTAGTGCGGGGGGGCAGCGAGAGAGGGAGTGTCGCCGTCCGGATGCGGAAAGGCGGTTTGGCGAAGTCCGGCGGACCCGTCGTCGGAGGTGAGTATCATCTTGTGAGCCGTCGGCTGCTGGAAGACCGCGGGCACGTCTCGGACGACGCCGGCCGGGATGGTATGCTCGTGGAGAGCGTCGAGGAGCGCCTCCGTCTCGAAGCGGGCAAAGCGGGCTTCCAGCACGCGATTGAGGGCATCGCGGTTTTCGACCCGCTGTTCGTTGGTTGTGAACCTCGGGTCGTCGGCCAGGTCGGGGCGGTCGATCACGTCGCAGAGTGCCTCAAACTGGCGGTCGGTACCCACCGCGAGGACGATGGGCGGCCCGTCGGCGGTGTCGTAGGGCGTACCGTAGGGGGCGATGTTGGGATGGGCCGAGCCCATGCGCTGCGGACTGTGACCCGCGACGAGCCAGTTGGTGGCCTGGTTGGCAAGCCCGCTCACGGCCGCCTGGACGAGGGAGACGGGGACGTATGCCCCGTCGCCGCCCCGCTCCCGCCGCAGAAGTGCCACGAGCAGCCCCTCCTTGAGTTGATGCGCGGCCAGCACGTCCATCAGCGCGACCGGCAGCTTCGTCGGCGGGCCGTCGGACGGGCCGTTCATGTGCATGAAGCCGCTTTCGGCCTGGATGACGGCGTCGTATCCTGCGCGCTTGCGATCAGGGCCGTAGCCGGTGACGTGGCCGTAAATGAGGTCCGGATTCACGCCCGACAGCGTGTCGTAATCGGCGCCGAGGGCCTCGGCGGTGCCGGGTCGGTAGCTGGCGAGGACGATGTCGGCCTCCCGCGCAAGGTCGTGCAGGAGATCCTGCCCCGCCTCGGTCGACAGGTCGAGGGCGACGGACTGTTTGCCGTGGTTGCAGCAGCAGAAGTAGGCGGAGCGGGCATCCGAGTCCTCATCGTCCGTCTGGGTGGGGGCGCCCCACCGGCGCGTCACGTCGCCGTCCGTGCGGGGATTTTCGACCTTGGTGACCGTCGCGCCGAGTTCGGCGAAGAACTGCCCCACACTGGGCCCGGCGAGGACGGAGGCGAGTTCTAGGACGAGGAGATCATCTAGCATTCGCGTGTGTGAGTCTAGACGTTTGTGGGGGGTGGGAGTGCGTACGGAATCGCCCTCAGTTCAGCACGAAGGCACGATCCACAGGCCGAGGCTCGGTTTTGAGGACGTCATGAGGGAATGAGTCATGAGTGTGGGATTTCGAAGGGGCGGCGTCATTTCCACGACAGATGTGCCCTTTTCTCAGGAAAGGGCAGGGAAGAGCGAGCGTATGCGGAATCCATCTGATCGCGTCTGACTGCTGGAGAAGGTGGCTCTCCCGAATGAGCGGATTTCGCCTAAACGTTCTAACGTAAAACGCCGAACGTTAGCACGTTATGAGGAGAGAGAGCCGGTCATCCAGGTACGCATTCTTGTTTCGTAGGCAGACATTTTGAATGGGAAACGAGATTACGAGTCGTGCTGGAGGCGCTGGGCGGTGGCTTCGACCTCGTCCCAGACGCGAAGGGTGTTTTCGCCGAGAATCTTCTCGATCTCCTCGTCGGTGTAGCCGCGGCGCAGCAGCTCGGCGACGAGGGCCGGGTAGCCCGAGGCGTCCTGCAGGCCCTCCGGAAGGGCAAAGACGCCGTCAAAGTCCGACCCCAGGCCCACGTGGTCCACGCCGACGAGGTCCACGGCGTGATCGATGTGATCGGCCACGTCCGCGACGGTGCCGATGGGGTTTTCCTTTCGAATCTTCTCCTCGTAGGTGACCGCCGCCCGCGAGTTCTCGCCCCAGCCCATCGAGTCGATGTGCGTGTTCATCTTCTCCCGGATGGGATCGTCCCGGTCCCGGTATTCGTCGCGGAGGAAGGAGGAGCCGAACGTGATCATGACGACGCCGCCCGTCTCCGCGATGCCCGCAATCAACTCGTCGCTCACGTTGCGCTCCCAGCCGGGCGTGAAGTGGCGGCAGGAGGAGTGGGAGGCGATGACCGGTGCCTCCGTTTGATCCAGCACGTCCGTCGCGGTCGGATCCGTGACGTGCGAGACGTCGACCATGATGCCGAGACGATTCATTTCGGCCACCACCTTCTCGCCGAACGGACTCAGCCCATTCCACCGCGGCTCGGTATCGTCGTAGGACGAGTCGCCGATTGGGTTGTGTTCTCCATGCGTGAGGGTGATGTAGCGAATGCCTCGGTCGTAGAAGTGCTGCAGGTTGTCGAGGTCGTCCTCGATGCCGGCGCCGTTTTCCATGCCCATCGGCAGGGCGACGGCGTCGGTGTTTGCAATTTCACGGACCGCGTCCGGCGACGGGGCGAGGGTGAAGTGCTCCGGATGGTCCTCGACAATCCGCTCGACGAGGGTGATTAGCTCGTCGGCTCGTTTTTTCGCGGCGCCCGGCGTGCCCTGAAGTTCGGTCGGGATGTAGATGGACATGAAGGGGGCGTCGAGGCCGCCGGCCCGGGCTTTCGGGTAATCGAAATCGCCCCCGACGGTCGTGTCGGCCGGGTTTTCGGAAAAGTCGTTCAGGCGGTACGGCAGGTCAATGTGGCCGTCCACCAGCAGGGCGTTTTGGACGAGGCTGTCGGCGTGAGTCTGCACGCTCATCTCGGTCTCGGATGCGTCGTCGTTGGAATTATTGGAGGAACTGGCGTCGGGATCGGGCGACTGGCAGCCGAGGAGCAGGAGGGCGGCGAGGATGAGGAGGGAGACGGACGGCGAAGCCATGGCGGGACAGTGGCTGTGAGGACCGTGGTTGGTCCGTAACCTACTGAAGGGGGGCCAAAGGGACAAGACGGGAGAGTGGGACGGGGGGGACCGGGACGCGGGGACAGTCGGACGCGGGGACGTTGGGAACCGGGGAGTGGGCGGGTGCGGCCTTGGTTTTTTTGAACGCCGCCGCAGGGGAGCAACGCTCTACAGCGAGTTCTTTGTCCGCCTCGGTTGAGGACGGTGGGCCTCGTCCGGGGGGCGTCGTATTTGGCGACGGGCTCACAGGGAGGAGGGCGTACGCGGGGCGGGTAGGCGCTCCCGGAGATCCGTCAGGTAGGACGGGGTGTCCAGGAGGCGGGGGCCGTACCAGGAGAACGGCTGGCCGTCCACGACCTCGACCGGCGTGTCCGGCAGGGCGTCGTCGAGGTCAGCCGTAAATTCCTCCTTCTGGTGGAAGGGAAAGGGCTCACTGGAACAGAGCACCACGTCCAGGTCGCGCTCTGAAAGGGCCTCGGGCGACACCTCCGGGTAGCGCGTCTGGTCGCCGTAGACGTTATCAAGGCCGCCCCACCCCATCACGTCGTGGATAAATGTGTCGCCGCCGACGGTCATGTAGGGCTCACGCCAGATGAGGTAGGCGGTCCGTAGTGGGGGGAAATTGGGAAGCGACTCAAAGCGGGAGATGATATTGCCGGCCAGGGTAGAGGTCTGGTCGGACGTGTCGGTGAGCGTACCGACCGTCCGGATCATCTGGAGGGCCTCCTCGACGGTCTTCACCTCGGTGACGAACACCGGCGCCACGTCGTCGAGCGCCGCCACGTCCTCGGGGGTGTTTTCCTCGTGGTTGGCCAGAATCAGGTCCGGATCCAGCTCGCGCACCGTGTCCACGTCCACCTCCTTCGTGCCCCCGACGATCGTCTTTTCGTCCCGCCAGTGCTCGGGCCGCTCGCAGAAGCGGGTGACGCCCACGACCCGTTCCCCGAGACCGAGGTGCGCCAGCAGTTCCGTCTGGCTGGGGACGAGGGAAACGATGCGGCGGGGGGGGGCGTCGAGGGCAATCTCGCAGTTGCGGGCGTCGATGGGCATGGTCAGCGGCGGATGGGAACGATGGAGCAATCATACGTCGAGAGGGGGACGTAAACGCCCGTGTCCCCTCAACGGTTGCCAACCACGCCGACCGAAGTTATTCATCCGAGAAGTCGCGGTGGCCGAAGTAGTGGAGGACGTACTTGATCTTGGAGGCTTTCGCGGGACCAAAGCCGGGCAGGTCCTGCAGGCGCGTCTCGACGGTGTCGAGGTCGGCGCCGTCGTTCCACATATTGGCGGCGTCGCCGTCGTATTCCTCGGCGATGAGGCCCGCTACCTCCTGGGTGTTTTCCGCCATCTTGTTCGTGAAACGGTGGACGGCGGGGGACTCCGCGAAGTGCTCCTGGAACGTGTCGAAGTCCATCTCGGCGATTTCGGCCATGTCGAGGTGCCCGAGGCGGTCTTTGAGGCGGAGGGGACCGGTGAAGGCCGACTCGGCGCGGACGCGCTGGTCGTAGAGGAGGCCGAGGAGGG
>CAYULG010000163.1:0-6012 GCA_964445365.1 uncultured Salinivenus sp.
CGAGCGTATTCCAGGCGCCGCAGCCGGCGCACTTGCCCATCCACTTGTGGGCCTCGTGGCCGCATTCCTGGCACACGTAGCGGGCGTTCGAGGAAGCCATGAGCGGGGAAACATCGATGTACAGGAAGGACGAACCGGCGAGTCGCACGTCGGCAGTGGGCGGAGGCGGCGCCCACGCAGGAACCTCGGCGCCGGGCCGGATGTGCACAAGAACCGCCGTCAATTGTGGATACGGAATGCGGGATCGATTGTCCCGTGCCCATTCGGCCGATTATTTTCCAGACAGCCGCGCCCGCGGTGCTCGACACGCTGCTTTCCCCCCTTCGCGCCCTCGGCAAATACGCGATTCTCATGGGCCGCGCCTTCGCGTCGGTCAATGAGATCCGCATCTACTGGAAGAACCTCTTCATCCAGATGGTGCGCATCGGGATCGATTCGGTTCCGATCGTTGCACTGGCCGCGGCCTTCTCGGGGGCGGTCCTCACGGTCCAGACGGCCTATCAGTTGGAGACGCCGTTCATTCCGAAGACGATCATCGGGTCGATCGTGGCGCCGTCGATCATGCTCGAGCTGGGGGTCGTCGTGGCCGGGTTCATCCTGGCGGGGCGCGTAGGGGCCCGCATCGCGGCGGAGCTCGGGACGATGCGGGTGTCCGAGCAAATCGACGCCCTCGAGGTGATGGGCCTCAACTCCATCGGGTTCCTCGTTCTGCCGCGCGTGCTGGCGGGCATCGTGATGTTTCCCGTGCTGTACGTCGTGTCCTGCATCGTCGGCATCGGTACCGGGATTTTTACCGGTCACATCGGCGGGTTTCTCAGCGTGAGTGAGTTTCTGGAGGGAGCCCGCCAGTTTTTTCAGTTGCTCGATCCCTTCATCGGCTTTGTCAAATCGGTTGCCTTCGGGTTCATCATTACCTCGATTGCCTGCTACAAGGGCTACTACACGGAAAGCGGGGCGGTGGGCGTCGGGGACAGCACCACACAGGCGGCGGTGCTGAGTTGCGTCTTCATCCTCGTCGCCGACCTCCTCGTCGCCCTGCTGCTTCTGTAACAAACGGCCCCATGCGGTCCCCGATGCTCGGGGCATGGGTGGACTCGTGGGGGCTCCTGGAGGGGCGCCGACGGGGGCGGACGGCAGAAATGCTTACAAATTTCTTCACGAATCGGTGCGCTGTGTGGTCGACCCTCGCGGCACCGGGACCGTAGGAGAGAGGCTACAGCCATTTTGAATCTGATACTCGGAAAACCGGACGCGTTCGTTCCCGCTCCGCCCATGATCGACGTCGACAACATATCGAAGAGCTTCGGGTCGCTCGACGTGCTGGAGGGGGTGTCGCTGGAGGTGCGCGACGGGGAAAAGCTCGCCGTCATCGGGCGCTCGGGCTCGGGGAAAAGCGTGCTCATGAAGCACCTCGTGGGCCTGCTTCAGCCCGATAGCGGGCACGTTCACGTGGACGGAGAGGACATCTGCTGCGTGTCCTACGACAAGCTGCGGCGCCTGCGTATGCGGTTCGGGGTGCTGTTTCAGGGCGGGGCGCTCTTCGACTCGAAGACGACCTTCGGCAACATCGCCTTTCCGCTTCGCTACTTCTCGTCGATGACGGAGGCGGAGATCGAGACCCGCGTGCAGGAGTGCCTGGACCTCGTTCGGTTGTCGGGGGTTGGGGAAAAAAATCCGTCGGAGCTGTCGGGGGGGATGCGGAAACGGGTGGCCCTCGCCCGGGCCATCGCGATGGAGCCGCAGTACATTTTGTACGACGAACCCACGAGCGGTCTCGATCCGGAGACCTCGAACACGATCAACGACCTCATCAATCAGCTCGCTGAGGAGCTCAACGTGACGAGCGTCGTCATCACGCACGACATGCACTCGGTCCTCGAGGTGGCCGATCGCGTGGCGTTTCTCTACGGGTCAAATCTGGAGTGGGTGGGGCCGGTGGAGGAGATCCACGAGTGTGCAAATCCGCATCTCAACTCGTTCGTGAAGGCAAGCGAGTATACGATTGGCGATTCGTCGGCCACACCTTCGCTGTCGGAGCCCTCGTCCTGATTGGGGTACCCGTCTCTCTTTTCTTGCTTCTGTACTCCCGCGCATGCAATACAGTAACGAGCTTAAGGTCGGGGCCGCGATCATCATTGCGGCCCTCGTGGCGTTTGCCGGGGTTCGGTTCTTCCAGAACGTGCCCCTGTTCGGGGACTCCTACGTTCTCTACGCCGAGTTTGACGACGCCGGGGGACTTGTTTCCGGCAACCCGGTGCAAATGAAGGGGGTGAAGGTCGGAACGGTGGACAGGGTTCGGCTCGATTCCGAAACGCAGAGGGTGCGGGCCCGCCTCAAGCTTGAACGCGAACCGACCATCCCGGAGGGGTCCCATGCTCAGGTTTCGGGCATCAGCGCGCTTGGTGGTGTTCAGGTGCGCATTACGCCCGGCCCGAAGGACAACCCCCCGCTCCAACCCGGTGCTACGCTGTCCCCTCCCGAAAAAGGATCGGCCCTGCAGCAGTTGACGGACCAGGCGCCCGCCCTCGCGGCAAAGACGGACAGCCTGCTCACGGGGGCGAATGCGACGCTCGCCGGCCTGAACCGACAGCTTCAACGTCCAGACAGTGACCTTCGGCAAACACTGTCGTCCCTGCGGAACATGACGGGTGATCTCGAAGAGGTGTCGGCGGCCGAAAAGGAGACCATTCAGCGTCTCATCCAAAATCTCGAGCGCGTGTCGAGCAACGTGGAGAAACTCACGAGTGACGACTCGCTCGGGGTGACCGTCCACCGCCTGAACGAGTCGCTGGATCGCCTCAATCGGAGCCTCGCTTCCTTCGAAGAAACGTCCGCTACGCTCGACACGCTGACGACCAAGTTGAATGAGGGGGACGGCACCGCCGCCCGTCTGGTGAATGATCCCGGGCTGTACATGAAGATGGATTCGGCCGCCGCCCGCACCAACGACATCCTGCGCGACTTTCAGCAAAATCCTGGTCGCTACCTGGAGGACATGACGCTCGTGAAGGTGTTTTGATGCGTTGGGCGTTGAGGGGGAGGCATCAAGCGTTCGCGCGCCGAGCGTTTTTGCGCTGAGCTGAAGGTGAACCGCCTGTGCTGATCGCGCGCAGGTTCGGAGCGTGTCGATGGTGGCCCGAGTGTAGCCCGCCCGCAGCCGACCCGATGTCCCCGATTTCGGAGCGTCCCGATCGCAATTTTCTCGTCATGCCCGATGACGCCTCTTCTTCACATTCCGCTCCGTCGTCCGACCGCCGTTCATCGTCGCGCTCGCCGGGGGCGGAGGACGGATTGGTTTCCTCCGGCACGTCGTCGTTGGGGCGCCTCCGGGACTTGGTGTTCGATACGGTGGCCCACCACCTCCCCGAAAGCAACGGGGAGGCTCCGAGCATTGAGGAACCGCCCGAGCGCACCGGCAACTACGCCCGCTGGCTCCCGGTGCTGCGCGCCCTGCCATGGGTGCTTGCCGCTCTCTTCGCGCTGTCGTTTGCGTGGGACTTTCCGGGCGTGACGGTGAGGGTCGCCGGCTACTCGATCCTCCTCGAAGACCTGCTGCGCTACACGACTGTGAGCGGCCTCATCGGCTTCGGGACGAACTGGCTGGCCATCACGATGCTGTTTCGGCCCCGCCAGGAGCGGCCCCTCCTGGGACAGGGGCTCGTCCCCTCGCAGCGGGAGCGCGTGGCCTACCGCCTCGCCCAGGCCGTCAGCGACGAGCTCATCAACAAGCGCATCATCATGGAGAAGATTCGCGAGAGCGGCCTCGCGGCGCAGTACCGCGACCTGCTGGTGGCCGTGGCCGGGGACGTGGTGACCGACGACGCCGTGCGCCACGAGCTGAAAACCCTGCTCCGCAGCGTGCTTCGCGACGTGCTCTCGACCCCCTCGGTGCAGGACCGCATTGCGGACTTTACGGCCGAGCAGATGGAGCGGAACGCGGAGGGGCTGCCGGGGGTGGCGCTGCGCACCTACCGGCTGTTCGGGGAAGACGACTTTCAGGAACGGCTGCGGGACGCCACCCGGAGCCTCCCCGAAGCCATCGACCCGCTCCTCGACGAGGTGGATCCGGTGCTCGATCGCATTCCCGCACACCTGGAGCGACACGGGGACGCCATCGAGGAACTCCTGACGGAACTCATCCTCCGGCTCGTCGACACGCTCGACGTGGAGCGCATTGTGTTCGAGAACGTACGGGCCTACGATGAACGACAGCTTGAGATGCTGCTCCGCCGTACCACCAACGAGCAACTGAACTACATCAAGTATCTTGGGGCCGTGCTCGGGGTCATCGGCGGACTTATCATCTGGGCCCCGGCGCCTGCCCTAGCGTTCTTTACGATCCTCGGCCTTGGGATCTACGGCGTGGACGAGGCGCTCTACCGAACCCGGTCGTCGGCAGATGCCCCCTGACTGCGTCTTATCGTCGGGCGTTTCGGGCCGTCCCCAACATTCGTATTGCGTATTTCGTACTCCGTTTGTCCCGCACCATTGGCGTTCAAGATACGAAATACGCAACGGGCGGTACGCCTCCTCCAGAAATGCTCTAAATTTGCAGGACTGCTGCCGGCGCCGAATCTCCGCCGAGCGCCCCATTCTTGACGCTGTCCGGCCGGGCTCTCACCTTCCCTTTCCGTCTCCCTGTTTTCCTCACCGCCCTCTCGGTCCGATGAAAACCCACGAGCCCCTCTCCGGCGTCGACGCGGCCTGGCTGCGCATGGACGACCCCACGAACCTGATGACGATCACGGGGGTCCTGGTGCTGGAGGACCCGATGGACGTGGGGACGCTCAAGGACCTCCTGGAGGAACGGTTGTTGGGCTTCACCCGATTCCGTCAGCGGGTGCGCGACCCGGACGGCTCCCCGCACTGGGCGCTCGATCCGAATTTCGACATCGATCAGCACGTCCGCCGCTCGGCGCTTCCGGGGGCGGCCGGGCAGGCCGAGCTCAAAGAGCGCGTGAGCGAGCTGATGAGCGTGCCCCTCGACCGCTCGAAGCCGCTCTGGCACATGGAGCTGATCGAGGACTACGTCGGGGGCAGTGCCGTCATCGTGCGCCTGCACCACTGCATCGGCGACGGGATTGCGCTCGTGCAGGTGCTTCTCTCCCTCACCGACGAGCACTTCGACCCCTCCCGCTTCCCGGAGACGGACGAGAACCGCTCACTGCTACCGGGGGCGGTCCGGGGCACCTTGACGGCGGTGCAGGGAGCGGTGTCAGCGGGGAGTCGCCTGCTGGCCGAGGGCGCCGAGTCCCTTCTGAACCCCTCGCACGCCCTTCTGCGGGCGAAGCAGGGCCTGAGCCTGGGGGCGGCGCTGTCCAAGTTTGCCCTCCTCGGCCCCGACTCCGACACCGTCTTTCGGGGCGACCTGCAGGTGGCGCAGAAGGCCACGTGGTCCGGGCCGCTCGACCTGACGAGGGTCAAGCGCATTGCCCACACCGTCGACGCGAAGGTGAACGACGTGCTCCTCGGGGCGGTGGCGGGGGCACTGCGGCACTACCTCGACGAGCACGACGAGCCGACGGACGGGGTGATGGTGCGCTCGCTCATTCCGGTCAATCTGCGGCCGCTGGAGGAGGCATTCGAACTGGGCAACCGCTTCGGGCTCGTGTACCTCGACCTGCCGGTGGGCGTCGATGACCGGCTCGAACGCGTGATGGCCGTGAAGGCGCAGATGGACGAGATCAAGGGCTCCTCGGAGGCCGGGGCGGCCTTCGGGGTGCTCGAGGCCCTCGGTCACGTATCCGTGGAGGTGGAGGACCAGGCCGTCCAGTTTTTCGGAAGCAAGGCCAGCGCAGTGATGACCAACGTGCCCGGTCCGCAGGAGCAGCTGCACATGAAAGGACGCCGCGTGCAGAACGTAATGCCGTGGGTCCCGCGCGCCGGCCGGATCGGTCTCGGCGTCAGCATCTTCAGCTACAACGGCGAAGTGCGGATCGGCGTGGCCTGCGACGCACACCTCGTCCCCGACCCCGACACGATCATAGAGGGCTTCGAGGCCGAGTTCGACCG
>CAYULG010000164.1:0-6007 GCA_964445365.1 uncultured Salinivenus sp.
TCACGGACCTGTACAAGATGAGTGGACGAGTAGGCGTCGACTCGGCCCTCGTCTATTCACTGGGCATTACGGCCGACTCCCTCTCGAATGAGTGGAAGCAGTCGGTGCGAGACACCTACCTGCCTCGGACGGAGGGGCGAACGCCGGTCGACTCGGTCGGAGAGCCGGTCATCGGCACGGCGGGAGCGGACAATCAGCTTCACATTTCGCCCGCTGTGAGTCCGGATGGCCGCTACGTGGCCTTCATCTCGCGCCAGAATATCTTCAGTACCAACCTTTTCGTTGCCGATACGGAGACAGGGGAAATCGTACAGGAGTTGGAAGGGACCCGGTCGAACCCCCACTTCGACGCGCTTCGGTTTATCGATGCTGCTGGGGCGTGGTCGCCGGATGGGCGCCGCTTTGCCTTCGTGACGTTCGCGGAAGGGACCAATGAAATTAATACGTTCAACGTCAGTACGGGAAAGGTTCAGACCCGAACGGCCGTGGAGGATGTGGGCGCGATCCGAAACCTTGCCTGGTCGCCCGATGGGAAGAACATCGCATTCTCGGGGCTCAACGGAGGCATCAGTGACCTGTATCTGTACAATTTGGAGAAGGGCAACGTGAGCCAGCTCACTGATGATCGGTACGCGACCTTCCAGCCAACGTGGTCTCCCGACGGATCGAAGTTGGCCTTCACGACGGATCAGGGTGAGGGCGGCACGGACTTCGGCACCTTGGAGTATGGAAAGTATCGCCTTGGATTGATTGACGTGGCATCGGGCCAAGTTGAGACCATCCGGCCGTTCTCGCGGGGGATGCAGCATAATCCGCAGTTTAGTCCCGACGGCCGCAGTCTCTACTTCATCTCCGACCACGACGGATTCAAAGACGTGTATCGCTACAATCAGGAGGATGGGTCGGTATACCGGGTGACCAATCTTCAGACGGGGGTGAGTGGCATTACGGCTACGTCCCCGGCCATGTCGGTGGCACGGCAAAGTGGACGCATGCTGTTCTCGGTCTTCTCGAACAGCGGCTATTCGATCGTATCGCTTTCCGAAGAGGAAACGCAAGGTGTGCGGGTCGAGCGTCCAGACTCCCTGGGTAGCTACGTTGCGGGTACGCTTCCGCCCGTCCAGTCGGTGGAGGAGGGGGTCGTGAGTGACTATCTCAAGGACCCGAACACTGGGTTGCCCGACCAGGACGATCCGACCGACGTGTCGAAGGCTAGCAATCGACTGCATCTCGACCGGATTGCCCCTCCGTCTGTGGGAACCTCTGTCGGAGGGCCATTTGGGACGCAGGTGGCTGGGGGCGTCGGGTTCTTCTTTAGCGACATCCTCGGCAACCAGAACCTGAGCGTCTTCGTGCGGGCCAACGGCACAGTCAAAGACATCGGGGGCGGCGCGTTCTATTCGAACCGGGAAAACCGCTTCAATTACGGGGTGGGTGTGTCGCACACCCCCTCCGCCTTCGGACGTACCCTGTTTTCGGGGGGCAGGCCCATTCGAGTGATACAGCGCATCTATCGCACACAGCTGCTCGGCCAGATCAGTTATCCGTTCTCTCAAACGGACCGCTTTGAGATTACTGCGGGGGGGACCCGGTACGGATTCGGGGTCACGGCCCGTGACGGGTTTACCGGACGGGAAATTGACGCCTCTGCTATTGAGTCGGGTCTTCCCGAGCCGTTTTATCTCAGTCAGGTGGGGATTGCTTACGTGAGTGACTTTTCACGGTCGGGATTGACGTCGCCCCTTCAGGGAGGGCGGTACCGATTCCAGGTTACACCGCAGTTTGGTTCTCGGAACTTTGTTTCGGTGCTGGCGGATTACCGCCGCTACGTGTACCGCGAGCCGGTGACCTTCGCGATTCGCGGGTTGCACCGGGGAAACTACGGGGCCTCTACGGACGGATTCTCCAGGGACTTCGGGGACCTGTTTGTTCGTGAGAGCCTGGGAGACCCCTATCAGCTTGCCTTTGTCCGAGGCTACGGGTTCAGATCGTTTGATCGGAGTGCATGTGTAACGGGGGAGCGGTGCGTCGTCGGAGATCTTTACGGCACACGGACCGCGCTCGGAAGTGCAGAAGTGCGCGTCCCCCTTCTGGGGCCGGAGGTACTGGGGCTGTCGACCTTCAAGTACGTCCCCACTGACCTCGTTCTCTTCGCCGACGCCGCGGTTGCCTGGACGGACGAGAACTATGGCGGGAGTCTCAGCGATTTTGCGCTCCGGACCAGCATTCCGTCCCAGCAGGGCAACAATGGGGTCACCAGTTCGGTGACAGCACGGCCAGTCACGAGCGCTGGTCTTTCGGCTCGGGTGAATCTGTTGGGCGCCGTCGTTTTCGAAGCGTTCTACGCCCGGACCTTCCAGCGCACGCAGCCATGGGACTTTGGGGTCATTCTCCGTCCTGGCTGGTAGGAGAGCGTTTCGCTAAGCGGATCCGGGAGTGGCTGTATCGAACACGGCGCGCTGCAAGGCCGGTAGGTTGGGATCAACTTCGGGAACAGGATGAGATCGGGCCATGACCTCGGCCAGGGTCTCCGGCACGTCTACTTCGTGTTCGACAAGCGGCTCGACGACTTCAGGGAACTTGGCTGGATGGGCCGTAGCCACCAGCATCCAGTCTCGATCGTCGTCGAGGCTGGCCCGATCACGGACCTCGACGGCACAGGCCGTGTGCGGGTCCCAGACCGTGTCCCACTCGTCCGGGCCCCGCCGGATCTGCTCTTCGATCTGCTCGTCCGTCACGCGCTCGGCGGTCACGGCCTCACGCAGTGCCTTGGCACTGGGCCAGTGGTAGCGCAGCCGCTCCATGTTGCTCGGGTTGCCCACGTCCATCGCCGTCGCCAGCGTTTCTTTGCTGTCGAACGGGGTCCAGTCGCCCGTTTCCAGGTAGTGCGTCACCGGTCGGTTTTCATTCGTCGCGAAGATCACGTCCCCGATCGGAAGCCCGCACTCACGGGCGTAGAGACAGGCGAGGCCGTTGCCGAGGTTCCCCGAGGGCACGATCACGGTCGGGCGCGTGTCGTGGGCACGCCAGTGCTGGAGGCTCGCGTGGGCGTAGTAGGTCATTTGCGGCAGCAGGCGGCCAATGTTGATGCTGTTGGCCGAAGACAAGCGCTTTCGGGCTTGCCACTTCTCATCTTGAAATGCGGTCTTCACGAGGTCCTGGCAGTCGTCGAACACGCCGCGGACCGCCACGGTCTGCACGTTGTCACTCCAGCCGGTGAGCTGCTTTTCCTGCCGGTTGGAGACTTTCCCCTTCGGATAGAGGACGACAACCTCGACGTGGGACTTCTGCCAGAAAGCGGATGCAACGGCGGCGCCGGTGTCGCCGGAGGTGGCCACAAGGATGGTGAGGGGCTGGTCGGCATCCCTGTTGAGGCGGGCCAGGCTGTCGGCCAAGAAGCGAGCGCCTACGTCCTTGAACGCTGCCGTTGGGCCGTGGAAGAGTTCAAGCACACTGGTGCGGCGGCCGAGCTCGCGGAGGGGGATGGGAAAGCCGAACGTGGCCTCACAGACGGCGTCCAGTTCGTCGGCGAGTGGATCGCCCTGGACGAACGGTCGGAGGAGGCGCTCGGCCACAGCCTCGATCGTGTCGCAGTTGTCGAACGCCTCGGGGCCAAGAGAAGGAAACCGCTCGGGAACGTAAAGCCCTCCGTCGGGAGCCAGTCCCTTCTGTAACGCCGTTGAGAGGGACACACTGTGTTCGGGCGAGCGGGTACTCAGATACTGCATGAGGCGCGCGGGGACGAGACGAATGAAACGGAGGGGGGACTGTCTCACCTACAGACGGTGGCACGCCGGGATCCGACGGGTCGCCGAACGAAGCCGCTGTTCTGTGGGCCGGGCGATCACTTCCTGTTGCTGACGTCCCCGATGCGTCGGATGATGCTGTTCGCCTCGTCAGGCCCCAGAGACTGAGCCCAGCGGACGGCGCGCTGCTATCAACCAGTGTCGACATCACTCTGTGGCCTTCTTACGGCAGCGACGCCCGCCGATAGAAACTGTGCCAGGCGACGAAAGCCCCACCCTGGTACGCTTCTGGGAACTGATTGCCAGTGTAAAAGAGCAGGATATCCACCCAGTGCAGACGCAATCGGTTTCTTCGGATTTGGCGTTGTCGCCTGCGCATTATTCCGATCGCGCACGGCGCCTCCACGCCGCTGTGCTCGGGGCCAGCATCGTTCTCCCCTTTATCTGGTGGGAGTGATGGTGGGGCGCCCGGGCGGTTGCTGCACGGAACATTCGAGAACGCCAGAGGCACTAACGGGGCACACGCTGAGTATGGCCTGACGCTGGACAATCCCCCTCTAACAAGAAAAGCGACCCTTCCCATGAGGGCAGGGTCGCTCTTCTCAATTCTAGCGATGTAGGAAGCAAGACTACCGATTAGGAGAACCGTCGCCTCCGCCCTGCATCTGTGGCTGACGGCTCTGCATCTCACTCTTCATGGCCTTTTTGAACCGCTTTTGAAGCTCTTTGTCCTGCTGGGCCGACTGTAGAATCCTCTGAGTACGTTTCCATTCTACTTCTTCCTCTCCGATTGCCTCCTGCATCTGCTTCTGCATGCGCTTCTGCATCTTCCGCTGTTTCATGATCAGCTTCCGTTTCGCCTGAGCCTGCTCGGTGGAGTCCATCTTCTGCATGTTTTTCTGCATCTTCCGCATTTCCTGTCTCATCTGCTGCTGCTCCTCCTTGTTCTCCATACGAACAGTTGCGAGCGCACTGGCCACTTGTTGAAGCTCAGCGTCGCTCACCTCTGAGGAGGACAGCATATTTTGGCCCTGCTGCGGCATCTGGCCGAAAGCGAACGGGGAGCAAAGGGCAAAGGCGAGAAGTAAGAGGCCGCTACGGAGCGGCGTGAGGGAACGCGTGTACATAGTAAAGTAAAGATTAGAAAAGGGGTTAACGAAAATCGTCCCCACACCGACGTGCCCGTCAGAGTTCAAAGCAGCTGTGGTGGGAACGCAGCGAAGCGGCGTCTTCAGCCGCCAACGGACGTCTGATAGTCGCAAGTCTCCAGCTTCTTTCAATTCGATTCGTCCAAGTGATCGGATCCTCCTACAGCTCAGGTCGCGGGAGAGAGAAATAAAGGACCGAGCTCGGCCCAATTTCCGTCTTGGCCTGTCTGAAGCAGGAAATCGATATCACATCACGGTCCTAAATTTCTGGACGGAACTACCTAAGCGATCCGCCATCGTCCATTCCATTCCCGCCCCGGTTGCCGCCACCCATTTGAGGCTGCCGCTCCTTCATCTCGGTCTTCACGGCCTTCTTGAACCGCTGCTCCAGCGTAGAGTCCTGCCGCGTAGACATTAAGATGCGCTGGACCATCTTCGGGTCCATGTTTTCCTTCTTGGCCTCCCGCTGCATGACCATTCGGCGCTTCTTCTGTACCTTCCGCTGATGCTTCATCATCTCCCGCTTCGCCTGCGCCTTCTTGGTAGAATCCATGTCCTGGGGATTACTGTATTTCTGTTTCATCTCCCGGCGCTTTTTCATTTGCATCTGCCGGGTAGACATCTGGGCCTTCACAGCAATTCGGGCCGCCTTCTGGAGCTGCTTGTCGGAGACATCCTCCGAAGAAAGGGCATTCGCGTTGCCCTGCTGCGGCATCTGGCCGAACGCCATCGGGGCGCAGAGGGCGAAGGCAAGAACGAGAAGGCCGGTCCGGAACGGCGTGGTCAAGCGTAGTTGCATGGAAAACAAGGGGGCTGGTGGGACGGAATGACGAAAATCAGGCTGTCGTCTCTGCAGCAGGGGGCTAGAAAATGCCTACAGGGCGTAGAAATGGAGCGGTTCAGTGTTTCACCGCGGCAAATGATTGTCCCGAACTTCGCATCTTTGGTTTCCGGGGATGGATCGGAATCGATTTCAAAAGAAAACGGTCCCCACTGCAGAAGCGAGGACCGTGGAGGTCGGGGCAGCCGGATTTGAACCGGCGACCTCTTCGTCCCGAACGAAGCGCGCTACCGGGCTGCGCCATGCCCCGAGAAATCAAAATGCCTGTATTA
>CAYULG010000165.1:0-5985 GCA_964445365.1 uncultured Salinivenus sp.
CGATGGCGTACTGGTCGCCCCGCACGAAGCCCTTCGTGCCGTCGATGGGGTCGAGCGTCCAGAACCGGTCGCTGTACTGGCGAGCGGTGCCGTGGTCGATCCAGGTGTAGACGCCCTCCGCCTTGACGTTGGGATGATGGTCGCGCACGTGCTCCACGACCCGGTTTCGCACGTCCACGTTGTCCGGCGTGCGGAGGGCGGAGGAGTCCTCCTCGCCAATCACGGGGTCCTCCGGAAAGGCCTCCAGCAGGGCCCGGCAGATGAGGGCCTGGCTGCCAAAGTCGGCGACCGTGACGGGGGTCCGGTCGTCCTTTTCCAGCACCTCCCCCATGCGGTCCCGCACAGACTCGGTCAGTTCGGCGGCGGCCTGCACGGCGTCAAAAGCAACGGCACGTTCGTCTTCGTAGGCGTCGGGCATGGGGGCAAGAGGGCGTTGGGGAAGTGGTGAACGTCCCACCCTACGACCCGCAGTGATCCCTGTTCTGTCGATTTTGTCTGAACGACGGACGGGGCTACGAGACGGTCGTGAGGAGCGACGCGTACGTCGGGAGGTCGTCGAGAAAGGCGTAGCCGCCCGTATTGGTGTCGACGCGGCAGGCGTAGTGCTCCAGGCCGTTGGTGACGACCAGGTAGGGCGCGTTGAGGACGAGGTTGTACCGCGCGCCCTGGTCGAAGGCGTCCTGGCGAATCGGGACACTCGGGGCCTTGCACTCCACGAGCAAAAGCGGGTCGCCCGAACGGTCGTGCACCACCACGTCCGCCCGCCACGGCTGGCCCTGGTACCGAAACGGCGCCTCCGTGGCAACGAGGCCGGCCGGGACGCCCAACTCCTGGATCAGGTACTGCACGAAGTGTTGGCGCACCCACTCCTCCGGCGTCAGCCGCACGTACGTTTGCCGCGCTGGGTCGTAGATGTGCCGTTTCCCCTCCTGCTCAGTGATCCGAAAGTCGTAGGTCGGGAGGTTGAGCGTCTCCATGGGCCGCGTGGGGGCGTTCGTGGGGAAAGGCTTCAATAGTCCCATACTCCCACACGCACAGACGTTTCCGGAGACGTGGACAGATATGATCAAGCCGTCCGCGACGGGAAACCGTTTCCCGGCGACCGTTCACGCCGTCGCCTCGGCCGTCGCCTCTTCGACGACGTCCTCCTGCACGTTCGACGGCATGACGTCGTAGTGGCTGAACTGCGTGGTGTGCAGGCCGCGTCCGTGGGTGATGGAGCGGAGGGTCGTCGAGTACTTGTGGAGCTCCGCCTCCGGCACCTCGGCATTGACTTTTTGCAGCGAGCCCTGCGTGTCGATGCCCTGGATGCGGCCGCGGCGCGTGTTGAGGTCGCTGATGACATCGCCGGTGAACTCGTCGGGGGTCGTGACCGTGACCTCGTGGATTGGCTCCAGCAGGACGGGATTGGCGCGGCTGAAGGCCTGCTGGAAGCACTCGTAGGCCGCGCGCTTGAAGGCGGCCTCGTTGGAGTCGACCGGGTGCATGCCGCCGTCGTAGATGCAGACGCGAACGTCGCCGACCGGGAAGCCCGCCACCGGGCCCTCCTCCATCACGTTGAGGATCCCTTTCTGGATAGAGGAGAAGAACTTGTTCATGTCGATGACGCCGCCGACGATGGCGTCGACGAAGTGAACCTCGGCCCCCCAGTCCGTCTCGATGGTCTCTTCGCCCCGCACGTCCACGTAGTCCGGGGGGCGGAAGTCGCCGTCCAGCGGCTCCACGAGCAACGAAATGTCGGCAAACTCCCCGGCCCCGCCCGACTGCTTCTTGTGCCGGTACTCGGCCGTGGCCCGGTCTTCGATGGTCTCGCGGTAGGAAATACGAGGCTGTTTGAAGCGCACCTGCACGCCGGCCCGTCGCTGGATGCGAGACTTCGCAATTTGGAGGTGCATCTCACCGAGGCCGCTCAGGGTCAATTGATTGAGGATGGCGTCGTGCGTGAAGCGGAGCGACGGATCTTCGGCGGTAACCTGGTGAAGGCCCTGGGCCAGCTTGTCCTCTTTGCCGCTCTCGGCGGCCTCCACAGCCATCGTGTAACGCGGGCTGGGGAACCGGATGGGAGGGATGACGACGTCCGAGTCCGGGTCGCGGAGGGTGTCGTTCGTATTGGTGTCCTCCAGCTTCACGAGCGCGCCGAGGTCGCCCGCCACGAGACGCGGGACGTTGTTGCGGTCTTCGCCGTTGATCGCGTAAATCTGCCCGATCCGCTCGGTGGCGCCCGTCTCGGGGTTTTCCAGGTCCTGGCCGGACTCCAGGGTCCCGTCGTAGACGCGGACGAAGGAGTACTCCCCCACGTGCTCCTGCTCCATCGTGCGGTACACGAAGGCCACCGTGTCGGCCTTCGGGTTGGGGATGAGCGTGTCCCCCTCCGCCGTCTGCACCGGGCAGGCGTTGGGCGAGGGACACACGTTGTCGATGAAGTGCAGGAGGCGGGAGACGCCGATCTCCTCGGTGGCGCTCGTCACGAAAATCGGGAAGAGCGCACGGTCCACCATCGCCGCCCGCAGGCCCGCTCGCATCTGATCCTCCGTGAGTTCGCCCTGTTCGAAATACGTCTCCATCAGGTCCTCGTCGTTGGCGGCGATGTCCTCGACGAGGGTCTCGTGCCGCTCGCGGGCCTCGTCCTCGAAGGCCTCGTCGATCGGCTGCACCTCCGGCTCAGTTTCGCCCTCCGGGTAGTAGAGCTGCTTCATCCGCAGGACGTCAATGAGGGTGCGGGAGCCCTCGCCCGCCGGGAACTGCACGACCGTCGCCCCCCGTCCAAATCGATGTTCAATCTCCTCCACGATCGATCGAAAGTCGGACCCTCCGTGGTCGATGTGGTTGACCACGAAGACCGACGGGGTGTTCATCTGTTCGCCGTACGACCACGCCGCCTCGGTCCCCACCTCCACGCCCGAGCGGGCGTCCACGACGCAGAGGGTTGTGTCGGTCACCTTCATCGCCGCGATGACCTCGCTCGAGAAGTCCGAGTACCCCGGCGTGTCGAGGATGTTGATCTTGCGGCCGTTCCACTCAGTGTGCAGGAGGGAGGTAAAGATGGACATCTCCCGGTCCTGTTCGCTGGGGTGAAAGTCGCTGGCCGTGGAGCCGTCGGAAATCGAGCCAATGCGGTCGATGGCCCCGCTGGCGTGGAGCATCGCATCGGCCAACACGGTCTTGCCGCTGCCCTGATGGCCCGCGAGGGCAACGTTGCGGATGTCGGGGGTGGAGGAGACGGTCATCGGTTCGTCGGGGAATGGGTGAGAAGAACGACGATCGGTGTCGGACGTGCGTCGGTCGCCGAAGCGCTTCCGCGCCTGCCGGGCCTTCTAAAGATACGGAACGTGAAGGGCGTGTCAAGGGGAAGCGTGCGGGAAAGGGGGAAAGGGGGCGTGGGAGAACGGGAGCATGGAAGATGGGACCGTAGGAGGAGGGCAACGGGGGTGATCGAGCGCAAGGGAGACGGCCGAGGGGGAATTGGGGAGCCAGCCCGCGACATCGGGCGGATTGGATACGGAGCCGTCCCGGCTCGTTTTTATCCGAGGGTGGGGCTGATCATGCCGCCGAGCCCCAGGCCCCGAAGGATGAGTAGCAGGCCGACCAGGGCGAGCCCGAGGGGCACCAGGGCTTGAAGTCGCGTTCGCAGCGTTGTGCCGGCCACCCGGCCCAGCAGGCTCACGCCCAGCATGGCCGGGCCGGTGCCGAGCCCGAACCCGGCCATGAAGAGGGTGCTCTGCGCCACGCTGCCGGCCGTGACGGCGGTCCCGAGGGCGGCGTAGACGAAGCCACACGGCAGCAAGCCATTCAGCAGGCCCACAAGGAGCATGGCGGTGGGGCCGCCGGTCTGGTAGAGGGAGCCAATCGGGGCCATCACCCGGTCCAGGAACGCCGAGGGGGCCTGTTCGACGCGGCGCACCTGCCGGCTCACCCAGGGCACCGCGGCCACGAGGATCATCAAGACGCCGATGCCGACGGACAAGCCCTGCTGCACGCCGGCGAGGGACACGACGCGTCCCGCCAGTCCCACCAGCACCCCGAGCAGGGTGTAGGTCACGGCCCGCCCCAGATTGTACAGCGTGCGTTCGGCCCAGAACACCCACCGCGGCTGGTCGCCGCCCGGCAGGCTCAGCGCCAGCGGCCCGCACATGCCCACGCAGTGCACGCTCCCGACGAAGCCGAAGGCGAGCCCGGCGGCAATCCATGCCGTCATAAAGAGATCGTGGTCGATGGGAAGTAAATCAGCACGGTCGATGATTGGGACCTAAAAGATCCGTTCCACCGCTCGGGTCACGTCCTCCGGCGTCCACTCGTTGCCCCGGAAGAGGCGCCGCACCGTCCCGTCCGGTCCTACGACGGCCGTCACCAGGTTGTGCGTGATCTCTCCCGCTTCCGGCTCGGTGTACACCCGGAAGAGACTCGTCGCACGATTCACCTGGCTCGTGTCGCCGGTGGCAAAGGTCCAGGTGTCCAGCCGGTCGGTGTAGTCGGCGGCGTAGTCGCGGAGGACCGCCGGCGTATCGGTGGCCGGGTCGAAGCTAATCGACAGCAGGTGCACCTGGTCCCCGAACCGCTCCCGAAGGGTGGGTTGCAGGGCGGCAAATCGCTTCGACATCAGCGGGCAGTAGTCGGGGAGCGGGCAGCTCGTATAGATGAACGTCAGGACCAGCGCCTGACCTCGGAAGTCCTTCATCTGGATAGGGGTACCACTTTGAGCCACGAGTGTGACGTCGGCGGGCAGCCGGTCGCCCTCCTGCAACGGCTGCGGGCCCTCGTCCAGCGACGATTCGGACGGCATCGACTGGGTTTGCTGGGCGGGATTGCGTGCCACGGCCGTGTCCGGAAGGGACTCGATCGAGGCAATCCACGTGCTGTCCCCCGACACGGTCAATTCAAACTGGATGGCGTCGTCCGGCTGCAGGGATGCCGTCATGGCCGAGTCGGCCACGGGGAGCGGCATGATCATCGGGGGCATATAGCCCGGAATTTTCTCGTGCTTGACGACGAGGGTCTTGCCGCCGTCGTCGATCCCGGCGACTCGGCCGTTCACCTCGTAGGTGCTAGGGGTGAGCCAGACATAGCCAATGGCGAGGAGGCCGAGTCCGGAGAGGAGACCGGCCCCTACGAGCGAGTAGACGAGAATCTTCTTCATAGTGTCTGTCTACGGATTGTCCGAAGGAGTGAGTGGCACGATTGGAGACGAGAGGCTCCGCTGTGACGTTAAAAGCCAACCGCCAGGGTCGTCGTGAAGACACGTCCCGGTTCCGGGATGGGGGTGCCACTATATGGGTTCGACGCGTTGAGATGGCTCACGTAATCGGTGTCGGTGAGGTTCGTGACCCCGGCTTCGAGCGACACCCTACGCCCCAGCTCGACGCCGCCCTGAAGGTCCCAGGTGACGTATCCGTCGGTTTCGGTCTCGCCCAGCACTTCCGCTTCGTGGGTCTGCTCGGCGGTGACGTGGAGCGTGCTTTTGACGTAGAAGCGCCCCTGGGGCGGCTCCCAGCGGAGCCCCAGATCCCCCTGCAGCGGGGCCACACCCAGGGCCGGTTGGTCGGTCTTTCGGTTTTTCCCCCAGAGGTAACTCCCGCTCAGGTTAGCGGTGAGGGACGGGAGCACCGCGACCGACGCCGAGGTCTCGCCGCCGTAAAATGTGGCGGTGCCGTTGCTGTAGCGGAACGGCCCCTCGGCGAAGATCGGAAGCGGCAGCATCGGGTCCACGTCCGGCGCTTCTTCGAGGGTGATGTAGTTGGAAAGGTGTCGCGCGAAGCCGCTCACGCGGACCGAGACGCGGTCGTAACGGGCTTCGAGCTCCAGGTCCCCCTGCCAGGAGCGTTCCGGGTCCAGGCGCGGGTTGCCGATAAACTCGGCACTCGTCTGCGACTTGGTGGCGGGGAAGCGGTCGGAAAAGCGCTCCAGTGCGTCGGCGGTGCGCACAGCCGTGCCGCCGCCGACCGAGAGGGACCACGCCTCCGTGAGGGGGGCCGTCACCATTAGGGCGCC
>CAYULG010000166.1:0-5970 GCA_964445365.1 uncultured Salinivenus sp.
TCTGGTCGATCCGGTTGTCAATGTGTTGGAGCCGGACCAGGGCACGCAACTGGTCTTCAACTGAGGGCTTCTTTTTTTTAGCCGTCGTCATATAGACTGTTTATTGGTGTCGGTCGAACGCTAATGGTCACCATTCCATATTTACTTTTGGATGACACGAAAGTTCGTATTCCCATATGGGAATTCTTCCATTTCGTGCAAAGAACGTACGCGCACGGAACGAACTGACCGTGTCTGCTTCTCGCTCCGCATGGCAGAGTGGGACTGGCGGGGAGGCACGTGAGGCACGACGTGAAATGTGGGGCGTGCGTTCCTTAAGCATCACAAGCCACGCATGATACTGGTTTCTGCTTCAGCACCGTGGAAACGGAGCAGCGCCCCTAGTGGGAGACGACGAGGCCCTACTGTGAGGACGGAACGAACGTCTTCATTGGACTCGTGCGCGCGTCGGTGCGGTGCCAGGCAGCGGTGGGGAACCGCTCGGTGAGCCAGTCGCGGAGGAGCGCTTCGGTGAGCGCCTCTGTTTCATAGTGGCCTGCGTCGATGAGGGCCATGTCGGGCGTGCCGCTCCGGTCCAGCACGTCGAAGAACTCGTGGTATGTCACGTCGGCAGTGACGTAGGCGTCGGCCCCGGCGCTGCGGGCAGTGCCGATGAAGTCGCTGCCGGCCCCGCCGCAGACGGCCACTCGTTCGATGGTGTCGTCGGCGTTGCCTGCGTAGCGGAGGCTACCGGCGTCCAGGCGAGAGGCCACGCGGTCGAGGAAGGCGGAGAGCGGCATTGGTGACTCCAGCGTCCCGATGGCCCCGAGCCCGGCGCGTGAGTTTTTCTGTTTGACGGGGTACAGGTCGTAGGCGACCTCTTCGTACGGGTGAGCGTCCTGGAGGGCGGCCATCACCGTGCCGAACTGCCAGCGCGCCACCTCCACTTCCACCTTCCGCTCCTGGGCCGACTCGGCCCCGCCCCCGGCTTCCCCAATGTGCGGATCGGTGTTCTCGCCGGGCTTGAAGAAGCCGGTCCCCTCCACGGCGAACGCGCAGGCCTCGTAGTCGCCAATCTGGCCGGCGCCCGCGTCGGCGAGGGCCTGCCGCACCGGATCGAACGCGTCCTCGGGCACGAAGACGGCGAGCTTGTAGAGCGTGTCCTCAAACCCGTCCAGGAAGCCAACATCGGTGAGGCCGAGGCGGTCGGCGAGGGCGAAGGAGACCCCGCCGGGCGCCGCGTCGAGGTTCGTGTGGATGCTGTAGAGGGCCACTTTCGCCTCCGCCAGGCGCAGGGCCAGGTTTGACACGTAGCCGTCCGCCGTCACGCCGTCGAGCGACTGGAAGAGAAGCGGATGATGGGTCACGATGAGGTCGACACCAATGTCCTTCGCCTCCTCCAGCACCTGCGGCGTGGCGTCGAGGGCCAGCAGGCCCGTCTCCACTGGCCGCTGGGCGTCGCCGACCTGCAAGCCCACGTTGTCGTAGTCCTGGGCGGAGCCGGGCGGGGCCCAGGCTTCGAGGGCGCTGGTGACGGTGGCGATGGTGGGCAGAGACTCCATGGGTTGTATTGGGTGTTGGATGGCGAATTCCAAATGACGGCTTGCTCCGACTGAAGACAGGGCCGTTTCAACGGTTACCTGTGCTTCAGGTAGTCAAGGTTCTCGGGGGTGAAAGAGGTCTCCGGCAGGTCAAAGTCCCGATAGAACGGCGTTTCGTCCCCCGTGTTGCCTTCCACCAGCATGTCGAACTGGGCAGGGGAAATGGGCAACAGGCCCAGGCGGCCCGCGGTGTAGACGCCCAGCCGGACGAGGGGCAGCGGGACGTTTACCTTCGGCTTGGGGGAGAGGCCCGCGCCCTGCGCGATGAGGTCGAGCACGTCCACGTACGGGTATCGGTCGGGCCCCACCGCGACGTAGGTTTGGCCGTGGGCCACGTCCGTGGTAAGGGCCTGCACGAAGGCGGCGGCCACGTCGGCAACGTGCACCGGTTGCATCTCGTACTGGCCGTCCCCAAAGACGGGCAGGATGGGGAAGGGGCGAACGAGGTCGGTGAGGAGCTGCGACGCGAATTCGGGGCGGCCGGGGTCCGGTTCGCCAAAGAGGAGGGAGGGCCGGAAAATCGTCCAGTGGTCGAAGCCCGCGTCCGCTACGATCTGCTCCGCCGCCCACTTCGTACGCTGGTAGGCCGTGCCGTCCTCGGGTCGGGCACCGTTCGCGCTCATGTGAACGAATCGATCGATCCCGGCGTCGCGGGCGGCGTCCACCACATGCCGCGTGCCGTCGACGTGGATGCGGTCGAAGGTAATGCCCGTCGCCGGCCGTTCTTCGATGATGCCGACCAGGTGAATGACCGCGTCACAGTCCGCGAAGGCGCCGTCGAGGGAGGCCGGATTGGTTACGTCGCCGGCGACAACCTCGAGGGCGTCGTTCTGCAGGACCAGGTCGCTCGCCGCGCCGCGGACGAGGCAGCGGGGCGTATGGTCCTGGCGCAACAGCTTGCGCAGCACATAGGAGCCCACATAGCCGGTGGCGCCGGTCAGCAGAACGCGCATGGAGAGGACGAGCAATTGGAGAGCACAACGTCGGCCCCGTCACGCGGGACCGTCGGAGTCTGTTTCCGGACTCTGGTGTTCCAGATCCTGAACGCCGAAGGACACCCCGACGGAACGGGCGGAGGCAATGAGGGGAGAATCGAGGGAAACGGTGCGCGTTTCATTCGCAACCCTGGACAGTGGCACGTCGGTAAACGAACCATTTTGTAGGGCTACCACCACACCGAAGCGGCCCTCAGCCACGAGGGAAGCGGCCCGGGCTCCAAAGACGGTGGCCAGGTTGCGGTCGTGGGAGGTGGGTGTGCCGCCGCGCTGCATGTGACCGAGGATGGTGGTGCGCACCTCACTGTCGAGGCGGCTCTTCAGCTGTTCGGCCAGCACGTGCCCGATGCCCCCGAGGCGCACCGGATCGCTGCTCTCCTCGATCCGCTCCTTCACGACGCGCTTTCCTTCTTTGGGTTTGGCCCCTTCAGCGATCGCGATGATCGTGAAACGCTGACCGCCGTGCTGCCGGTTGACGCACACCTCCGCGACCGTGTCGATCTCGTATTCGATTTCGGGAATGAGGATCACGTCGGCCCCGCTGGCCACGCCCGAATGCAGGGCGATCCAGCCCGCGTAGCGGCCCATCGTCTCGACGACCATCACCCGATGGTGGCTCTGGGCGGTGGTGTGAATGCGGTCGATGGCCTCCGTGGCGATGGAGACGGCCGTGTCGAAGCCGAATGTCTTCTCGGTGCCCACGATGTCGTTATCGATGGTTTTGGGGACGCCTACCACGTCGATGCCAAGGTCGGTAAGGCCGTGGGCAATCGTCATTGTGCCGTCGCCCCCGATCACGACGAGGGCGCCGAGGTCGAGGCGGTCGTAGGTATTCACGACCTGGGCCGAGACGTTGGCGCCGCCGCGCGGATGGTAGTTGAAGGGGTCGGCCTTGTTGTTGGCCCCGAGAATGGTGCCCCCGCGCGTGAGAATGCCGCTCACGTCCTGGTAGCTGAGGGGCTCCACGTCGCCTTCCACGAGGCCCCGGAAGCCATCGCGGATGCCAAGGACGCTGGCATTGTGCTCCCGGATGAGACTTTTCGTGACGGCGCGAAGGGCGGCGTTAATGCCGGGACAGTCGCCTCCGCCCGTGAGCACGCCGACACGAAGGGGGGGGCTGGGCATGGAAGGACGATGCACGGGCCGAGAAAGAAAGCGCTGGCATTTCGTAAGATGAACATTGTACCGGGATCGTGCAAGTTCTCCGCTGTGAGGAGAATGGGAATCCCAGAGGGGGGCGACGAGCCCCCAGGCGATGCCGGCCTCTCTTTCTCCGCGGAGCCGACACGCTCCGTCGGGAACGCGTCGAACCGGAAGCGGCTTCGGCATCTTGTGAACGTCGCCCCCAGTCGGCCCGTTGAGGTCGACAAAACGTCGCGTCCCATTCCCTTTTTCCAGAGTGCCATGCAGGTTCAAGACACCAAGAATGTTCTCGGTGGAGCCCTTCGCGCCTGTTCGAACGACCCGACAACGGGTTTTTACCGCAACGGCTGCTGTGAGACCGGCCCCAATGATACGGGCCGCCACGTGGTCTGCGCCGAGATGACGGAGGCCTTTTTGCGTTACACCAAGGCGCAGGGCAATGACCTGAGCACGCCGCGTCCTGAGTGGAACTTCCCGGGGTTGGAGCCGGGGGACCGGTGGTGCGTCTGTGCGGCGCGCTGGGAGGAGGCGCTGGAGGCGGATGCGGCGCCGCCCGTGGTCCTGTCGGCCACCCACGAGCAGGCTCTGCAGTTGCTGGACTTGGAGGACCTGAGGGCCCATGCGGTGGACGCGCCGTCGGCTGAATCGGATTGATTCACCCTCACCCGTCCGGAAACTGAATGAAGGACGGGGGCACATGGCGCGTGAGCCAGACGGTGTCGGTGGACCGGTAGAGCGTGCAGCCCGCCTCGTGGAGGGGCGGGGCCGCAATCGGGAGCACAACGGGCGTGCCATGCCGCCTGCCGACGGCGGTCGCTTCCTCGCGAGTGGGGGAAAGGTGCACGTACTGGCGCGACTGCGGCCGGAGCCCCTCGTCCCGGATTGCAGGTAGGGCCGTTCGGGCGGTGCCGTGATAAAGGTGCTCGGGCGGCGCGGTAGGCTCCAGCTCCAGATCCACGTCAACGGAGTGCCCGTAGTTCGCCCGAATCTTCGCCGCATCCGCCGTCAGAGCAAACCGCGTCTTTTCGCCCGCGTCGATCACGTGTTTGATGCGGGCTCGGTTCAGCGATCGCCCCTCGGCTCGTGCGTTCTCGATGAGCGTGTCCAGGTCCGCCCAACCGCCCGGGTCCAGGTCGAGGTCCAGTGCCCCCGGATTGTGGCGAAGGACGTAGCTGAGAAATTTGCTGGTGCGGGTGAGGCGGTCGTCCATGGCAGACGCGTCAGGCACCCGAGGGTGTGGACGAAGAAGCGTGAAGTACAACCCGCTCGAAGGAACGGTACCGGGGACAGGGTTAAAACTGAAGGGCCAGCGCGATGCGGGACGGTTGCACGTGTAGCGAAAGGTCGACCTGTTGCGAGAGCAGATTGGCCAGTCGGGTGCGGGAGGCGAAGAAGGCGATGCCGTCGAGCACCAGCAGGCCGGCACCTTGCAGTACGAGCGACGTGCCGAAGCCGCGCCAACGCCCTCCGTTCGATACGCCCCGGTAGCCGGCGCCCAGCATCGTGGCCCCGACGGCCGAGTACGCGACGTTGAGGCCGAGGTTGAAAAGCAAAATGTCGTGGAACTGCCGCTCGGCGGCGAGGACCGCGGTGAGGTCGGTGGGCGGGGCGGAGGAGCCCAGCAGTCCGGCGGTGGCGATGCCAACGTTTACGACGCCCCACCCGGCCGACATGCCGCCGAAGTGCCAGCGGGCCGATCGCTGCGACCGGTTCGTGGCCCACACCAGTGCCAGGCCCCCAAGCGCGTTTGCACTGCCCCACGCCGCCACCCGCCACAGGTGCGCTCGCTCTGCGGCTTCAAGGGCCGTTCCGGCCTGCTGAGCCGAGGGACGAGGGGCCGATGCGGACTCGGGCGTAGAAGGCGTTTGGGCCTGCAGGGGCTGCGGGGGAGTTAGGCCGAGCGCAAGCCCCGCCACGAGGACAAGCAGGAATCGAAACCGGCACATACAGGGACACGGCAACGAAACAAAAACGTCGTTTACTGTATGGCTGCTGCCCGTTGAGGTTGAGGACGTGACGGGGGCTGTCCCGGTTGGTGGATGGAGGAGGGAGCGAGCAGCCATTCTCGTTCGAAGAGACGCGGGGAAGGACCCCCGCGGCCGATCTACTCCATGTGCCGGAAGACCTGGGAGAGTTCGGCGTCTGGCCAGGTGCGGACGCGAATCCGATCGATCTCGTGGACCTGTATGCCAGTGGAGATCCAGCGAAGCGCAACGTCCGCGTCCATTTCGGCGGACCGGGCCCAGTCGATG
>CAYULG010000167.1:0-5935 GCA_964445365.1 uncultured Salinivenus sp.
TACGTCCCCGCCTTCGACGACCTGCGGGCCGACGACTGGGACCCGGCGCTCTACGACGCCTGGCTCCACGGCCGCACCGGCTTTCCAATGGTCGACGCCTGCATGCGGTGCCTGCGCACGACCGGCTGGCTCAACTTCCGCATGCGGGCCATGCTGTGCTCCTTCGCCGCCTACGACTGCTGGCTCGACTGGCGCCGCTTCGCCCCCGTCTACGGCGGCCTCATGGCCGACTACGTGCCCGGCATTCACTACCCGCAGGTCCAGATGCAGTCCGGCACCACCGGCATCAATCAGATTCGCGTCTACAATCCCGTCAAACAGGGCAAGGACCACGATCCCGACGGCAGGTTCATCCGATGCTGGGTGCCCGAACTCGCCCCCATCGAGACAGACGCCTACGTGCACGAGCCCTGGAAGATGTCCCCCATCGAGCAGCGGGCCGCCGATTTCTCGGTCGGCGCGGACTACCCCGAGCGCGTCGTCGACCACATGGAGGCCTACCACCACGCCCAGGACACCATCCGGGCCTTCCGCGAGCGACCCGAGATTCAGGAGGAAGCCGGGCGCATCCTCCGGAAGCACGGCAGCCGAGGATAGTCGCGAGAGGCGAAGGGAGAAGAGAATGTAGCGAGTGGCAGCACGGTGTTATCTCTCCCCTCTCCCCCGTCACCTCGCCTATCGCCCCTTACCTCTCGCCTATCGCCTCTCAGCGACATCGAACGGGCAGAATCTCGGAAGCACGGTCCGTAAAACGGCGTGCCTTTATTCGTCCCGCTGCACCACATCCACTCCGAGACGGTCCTGCAGGTCCTCGATGCGCCCGCGGCTCACGCTGAGCGTGGTACCGTCCTCCAGCCGTACGGCGTAGTCGCCCCCGCCGCTGCGCAGAATGAGCTCCACCTCGTCAAGCCGAACGATGGCCGATCGGTGCACGCGCACGAACGCACTAGGGTCGAGCCGGGCCGCCAGCGTCTTCATCCGCTCCCGAATGACATGCGTGTCGTCGGCGGTGTGAAGCTCGGCGTAGGAGCCGTCAGCGGTGATGTGGGTGACATCGTCGACGGAGACGATGCGGGCCTTGCCCCGCCCCTGCACCGCAATGCGCTCCAGGTACGGCTCGTCGGACTCAGCGGCCTCCTCCTCGAGAAGAGACGGATCTTCCTCCTTCAACATCCGCAGCAACCGACGCGAGAGGGCATTTGCGTCCTGGCTGACGATTTGCTCGCGCGCTCGCTCCAGCGCCTGCTCGAACCGCTCGTCGTCGAACGGCTTCAACAGGTAGTCGACGGCGGCCAGGTCGAAGGCCTTGATGGCGTACTGATCGTAGGCGGTGACGAAGACAGTGACGGGCATGGCCTCGGGGCCGACGGCTTCAACCACGTCGATGCCACTCATGCCGGGCATCTGCACGTCGAGGAAGACGAGGTCGGGCTCGTGCTCGCGGAGGGCCTCGACGGCGTCCTGGCCGTCCTCGGCCTCGTCGACGAGCGTCACGTCGGCACGGTCCGCTATCAATCCACGGAGCCGTTCGCGGGCCAGGGGCTCGTCGTCCACGATCAACGCACGGATGGAAGCGTCGGAGGAAGCCATGAGAAAAACGCAAAACCGAGTTGGAAGTCAGTCGGTGGGAGGGGCGGGGGCAGCGGCGAGCGTATCGCTTCGCTCGGCGGTGTAGAGGGCCGAGCCCGCATGGTAGGGCAGTTCGAGCGTCGTCCGGGTGCCCTCCTCCGGCGTCGAGGTCAACCGAAGCGCCTGGTCCTCCCCGTAGAGGGCCTTTAGCCGGGCGCGTACGTTCCGCAATCCGACCCCGTCCTCCTGGGCGGCGGGCAGGCCCGGTCCATTGTCCTCCACGGCGAGGACGAGACGGTCCCCATTTCGCCGCCCGCGAATGTCAATGCGTCCGACACCGCGCACCTGGCTCGCCCCGTGCTTGATGGCATTCTCAACGACAGGCTGCAAAATGAGGTTCGGCACCTGCGCGTCTCGAATGTCGGGGGGAACATCGATCTCGGTGTCGAGGTCGCCCTGGAATCGAATCGACTGAATTTCGAGGTAGTCCTCCAGGAAGTCGAGTTCCTCCGACAGAGGGACCTCCTGGGGCGCCTCCTCGTCGAGCACATGGCGGAGCAGTTCGCTGAGACGGGCAATCATGCGCCGCACCCCCGCGGGGTCGCGGTCCACGAGCGTGCTCACCGCGTGCAGCGTGTTGAACAAAAAGTGGGGGTTGAGCTGCATGCGAAGCGCCTCCAGCCGCGCCTCCGTAAGCTGTGATTCGAGCGACTGGGTCCGCTGCTCTAGCCGTTCCGCCTCTTCCTGCCGGGCCTTTTTCTGAGCGTAGTAGGTGCGGGCGAACCCGGCCATAAACACGATGAGGTAGATGAGGAGATCGTAGATAAACCAGAGGCGCTGGATCTGTTGCCAGGGGTTTACGGTCTCTTCCTCCTCCAGGACAAAAGGCTCGATGACCAACTCTTCGATGAGGTCGGTCGCAATGGCGACAGTGAAGATGGCAGCGAGGTGCAGCACCACGTTGCGCAGGGCCGTCAATCGGCGTTCAGAAACCACCTCAACCAACGGGAACGCCGCGACAAACCGAAAGACGAGCGGCGTAATGAGCACCCAGAGCCCGTACCTGATTACGTCAACGGCCACCTCGTCCCACTTAAGGCGCGTAGCTTCTTCTCCAACCGCCCCTTGACTCACGACGAGGAGGGTAATCGCCCCCCAGAACGCCACGATAATGCTCCATTCCAGCCGACTGGGCCACGAAGCAGACGAACGAGCGGCCATTGTGCCTGCACCATTTGGTGGGAGGAAAAAACGGGAACGAGAGGCGCGTCCCGAGCGCCACGGACACAGGCGACGCGGACGGGCTTGCCGCGAACGAGCCGGCGCGAGCAGCGATCCGCGTTTGAGAAAATCATCGAATGCCTGCAGTACTGTAGAAGCCTGCGCCGGATCGTCGATCCCAGTCGATTGACGAGTCCCACCCCGGCGTCGTGGACTGCATGATTCGGCCCGATGACACTTGACCTGGGCCGCGGCGAAACGTTTACGCCCCTGTCCGTTCAACCCCGACCGTCGCTCGATTGTGCGCTTTCGGTGGCTGTGTCCGATGGGGCTTCACGGCTGCCTCCTCCACCATGGACAACCGTTTCTCCATTCTTGATATCAGCAAGGCCCTCCGGCGCAGCATTCTGCTCGGAATGATCGGTCTTCTGACCTTCACCGGGTGCCTCCCGTACAGCTGCCGGCGAGACCCCAACGAGACGCTGTTCCCCGCCGACTCCCTCTCCCGACAAGTTGCCCGACGGACCCCGGCGGACACCCTCCAACCGGAGGCGACGCTCACCGGGCCTCGCGCCCATCCCCTCGCCTACCCGCGCACCGTCCGGTTTCTGGACGACGGCGGCCTCGTCGCCAGCGACGCGGAGCGCAACAGCCTCTTCCGTTTCGGTCCCGAGGGCACGTTTCGGCGCGAGCAAGCCGACTCGGCCTTCGCCGTCCCGTACCTCGCCGGCATTCGGGCCGACGAGCGTAGTAGCCCCACCGACCGTCGGGAAGACACGCTCGTGGTCTTCAACGCCGAGACCGACCGCGTCGACTTCGTGACGAGCGAGGGCCGCCACCCGGCCCGCACCATGCCGATCGAGCGTCCCGCGCCCGAGACACTCGTCTACATGCTCGCCACCGACACCAGCCTCTACGCGAAGGTCGTGGGACAGAACACGGGCGCCTCTCTCTCCCGGCTCGACGAGACGGGCCGACGCGTCGCAAAGATGGACTTGGGCGGCGCCTACTGGCGGCATGCCGGGTTCCTCCGCGCCTGGGGCGACAGCCTGGTCAGCCTCTCCGGCTTCCGGCCCGTCGTGCGCCGAGTGCCCCCCGACTTCTCGGCCGAGGCACACCCGGACAGCCTCTCGCTCGTCGGCTTCGACTCACCGATGCTGGAGCGCAGCCACGCCTACGCCCAGGACGACGTCGACAAGCCGCCCCTCCTCAGCGCCTCTGCCGCGCCGGTCGGGGACACCCTCTTCGTCCTCAACCTGCGCCCGGGCTGGGTCCAGATCGACGCCTACGACCGAAGCGGGCGCCTCCTGCGCCGCCTCGTGGAGCGGCACGAAGCCGGCAATCGCGACTTCTACCCGGTGGACCTCGACGCACGCCGCACCGATGCCGGCTACCGCTTCGCCGTCGCCGTGCGCTCGCCCAAACCGCAGATTGACCTGTTCCGGTGGCGCCCCGAGGACTGACGTCCGGTCCTCGCCCATGGAAAGGAGAAACAAGACGAGGCGGGGACGGGCCGCCGACCCTGTCGCGTCGGCAGGCACCGGACGTGCGTGGCAAGACGTTCGCCCCCGTGTCTTCCCCTCCTATCTCCCGTTTAGAAGAAGTACCGTAGGCCGAGACCGCCGCCCACGTCTCCCCTGGTGCCGGGGGCAAGGGCCAGCCGGGGGGTAATCCGGCCGTAGATCGAGATGTGGTCGGTGAGAATCAGATTGAGTCCTACGGTGCCGCTGACGCCCAGCACACCGTCTCCCGACAATCCGACGAACGCGCCGGGGCCGACGAACCATTCGAGCGGCCGGTCGAGGTTGGTCGTCGAGATTCGATTCTCAACAAGCAGGTGGCCGTTCAGAAAAACGTTGTCTTCCTGGAGGCTCCAGGCCGCCAGAACGTCGTAGGAGGGCGAGTTGGCGTTGTAGACTTTGAGCGTGACCCCGGACGGCTCGCCAAGTTGGCCGCCAACCCCCACGCTCTGGGCGTGACTGGACGATACCATCCCGGCGCCGACGGCAACGACGAAAACGAGTAGAGAAAGGAGGGAAAGGGTCCTACGCATAACGGAGAAAATAAGATGGGAGTCAGCGTCTGGGCGGAGATTGGCTCGCTCGGACCAGAAGACGACCCTCCTAATGGAAAGACCCAAACGACAGATCCGAACGGCCCCAGTTGTCATTCACGACGGGGGTTTGAATCGCATGAAATCTCTTATCCTCACCTCCCTCTCCCCGCAGGTGTATCCCCCGTGCGCTCTTCGGCCCAGGGTCCAGATTCGGCGCGTTCGGGGCGACGAATGAAGACGCATCGTTTCCCGAACACTCCCTGAGCAGCGAGCAGGTCCCGGGGCACTTCGAAGCAGACAGGGCCCATTTCAGGCGGGCGGAGCAGGGCCCACGAGAACACGAAAGAAGTGCTACGTTCTCTCCCGAACAGGAACAGCAAAAAGGGGATCGCGTGCGAGTCTGCGCTTTCGCATGGCGCATGATGCCGTCTTCTGCTCCCTCTTCAACAAATCCTTCCTGCCGCATGGCTGCTCCGACTGACCTCTCGACGCTCGGCGAGCTCAAAGCGTCCAACTACAGCCTCCGCTCCGTCAAGGACGAGATGCGGGCCAACCTCATGGAGAAGCTGCGGGCGGGCGAAGACATCTTTCCCGGTATTCTGGGCTACGACGAGACGGTCATCCCGCAACTCCAGAACGCAATCCTCGCCAAGCATGACATCATCCTCCTCGGCCTTCGCGGGCAGGCCAAGAGCCGACTCATCCGCATGCTGCCTCGGCTCCTGGACGACTACATTCCCGTCATCGCGGACTCTCCCTTGAACGAAGATCCGTTCAATCCGATTACGAAGCAGGCGCGCGAGCTTGTGGAGGAGGAGGGCGACGACACGCCCATCGAGTGGCTGCCCCGCGAGGCGCGCTACGGCGAAAAGCTGGCGACGCCCGACACCACGATCGCCGACCTGATTGGGGATATCGACCCCATCAAGGCCGCCAACAAACGGCTCACCTACGCCGACGAGGAGGTCATCCACTTCGGCATCGTCCCGCGCACCAACCGCGGCATCTTTGCGATCAACGAGCTGCCGGACCTTCAGCCGCGCATTCAGGTGGGCCTGTTCAACATCATGGAGGAGCAGGACATCCAGA
>CAYULG010000168.1:0-5925 GCA_964445365.1 uncultured Salinivenus sp.
GGGTCTGCACGTACTCGTTGAGGGCCGAGAGGAAGTCGCGCATCACGAGCAGGTCCTCGCGCCCGCCGGTGGGGCCGTACTCGGGATTCGCGTGGCCGTGGATGACCGTCGTCTCGTCGTCAAGTTGCTCGTGGATGGTCTCCAGCACCGAGATCCAGTTTTGGGAGTCGGCGCCGCCCGCCACGTCGATAAAGGGATAGGCCCGGTTGAAGACGAGATCGCCCACGTGCGCCACGTTGGCCTCCTGGAAATGGATCACGGCGTCGCCGCCGGTGTGAGCGGGGCCGTGGTAGCGGAGTGCGATCGTCTCGTCCCCGACGGATTCCGACCACTCCTCCTCGAAGGTTTCCGTGGGATACGTCTGGTCGTCGGCATCCTCGGCGCCTTGACGCATGAGATCGGGGACGTTGGCGTGGGCCACGAGGCGGTCGGTATACTGCGCAAAGACCCCGTTGCCGCCCGTGTGGTCCCCGTGATGGTGCGTGTTGATCACGAGGTCGAGTGCCTCGTCCGTCCGGTCGCGAAGCCCCGACCAGCAATCGGGCGCTGTTTTTGGGGATTGCGTGTCCACGACGACCAGTGCCCCGTCCCGAACGAGCCAGCCGATGGTGCCGCCGCGTTTCCGGAAGATGCCGACGCCCCGACGCAACGACGTAAAGCCATCCGGGAGACGCCACTGGGACAGTAGGGAGGAGGCAGCCGGGGCTGCAGCCAGTGCGGTGCCCAGGCGGTGGAGGAAGCGTCGTCGAGAAAGCATATCATGATCACATTTTGCGACGAACGGCAAACGCACCCGTCAACGTATACATCGACAGTCACAATCCCCAAGGGAGGGGCTGCCGTTTCTGTAACGACCGTTTGGGAGGACTTGACCACAACTTCCGTCCACGAATCGTCGCAGGCATGCTCCACTATTGCACCCACGGTGCCCCCCACCAGCCGCCGCTGTGCTTGTTGCACGGCTTCATGGGGTCCTCGGCGGACTGGAGGCCCGTCGTCGAGGCAATGTCCCGCGACGCGTACTGCCTCACCGTCGATCTGCCGGGGCACGGGCAGTCCCTCGACGGTCCGGAGTACCTCTACACAATGGAGGGGGCGACCCAGGCGCTGGCGGACGTGCTCGACGACGCGGGGATCCATCGCTGTTCACTGGTTGGGTACTCGATGGGGGGACGGGTGGGCCTGTACTTCTCCCTCTTTCACCCAAATCGCGTGCGACGGCTGGGGCTGGAGTCCGCGTCGCCCGGCCTCGCCACCGGCGAAGAGCGCGTCCAGCGTCGCTTTCTCGACGACGAGCGGGCGGACCGAATCCAGGAAGACCTCGGTTCCTTCCTCGAAAGCTGGTATCGACAACCGCTTTTTGCGTCCCTCGACCGGCACGGTTTGGTTGATGAGATGGTGGCCACGCGCCGCGCAAACGATCCGGACGAGTTGGCCCGGGCGCTCCGGGGATTGAGTCCCGGCGAACAGCCCTCCCTCTGGGACCGTCTGCCGGACCTGTCGGTGCCTGCGCTCGTACTCACCGGCGAACTGGACGAGAAATACGAAGCAATCACCCAACGAACCGCCAAGCGGATTGAGGCGGCCCGTCGGGTGCTGGTGTCGGGGGCGGGCCACAACGTGCACGCCGAACGCCCGCAGGCCTTTCTGGCGCACCTCGTCCAGTTTTTGGAATCGACGTGAGAACGCTACGGGATGGGTGCCCTGGACCACGTCGCTTCCGGTCTGCCTCAAGCTGCGATCCTTCCGTCATCATCCGTCATCATGCCTGCTGTTCTCGATCGCTTCCGCGTGTGGGTCTGGGCGGCGCGTCCCAAAACACTGGGAGCGGCCGTTGCGCCCGTCGTCGTCGGGAGCGCAATGGCGCTGGAGGCGGGCGCGGCGCACCCGCTCTCGGCGGCACTGGCCCTGCTGAGCGCCATTCTCATCCAGGTGGGGGTGAACTATCACAACGACTACGCCGATTACCTCCAGGGGGCCGACACCGACGATCGCGTGGGGCCGCTGCGCGTGACGCAGGCCGGCCTCGTCGATCCGGCGACGATGCGGCGGGCGACCGTGCTGGTGTTTGCTGGGGCGGTGGCAGTGGGGGGCTATCTCATCCTTCGGGGCGGTTGGCCGGTGCTTGTCATCGGTGTGGCGTCCATCGGGGCGGCCGTCTGGTACACCGCCGGCCCCTACTCGCTGGCCGCGCTGGGACTGGCGGACCTGGCCGTGTTTGTCTTCTTCGGCCCGGTGGCCGTGGCGGGGACCTACTACGTGCAGGCCCTTGCGTGGACGCCCGAGGTGATCGTGGCCGGCGTGGGGCCGGGCCTCTTCTCCGTCGGCATCCTCCTGGTAAACAACGTGCGCGATGTAGCCGACGATCGGGCGGCGGGCAAACGGACGCTGGTCGTGCGGCTGGGGCGACGCGTAGGCGCCCGCCTCTACGCCGCGTGTCTGCTCGGAGCGCTCGTGCTCCCGGTCGGGCTCGTGCTCTGGACGGGCGAGCACGCATGGACCCTGTCGACCCTCTTGCTCCTCCCCCTCGCCACAGGGCCGATCCGCACGATGCTTCGCACCGCCGACCCGGAAGCGCTCAATCCGCTGCTCGCCAAAACCGGCCGTCTGTTGGTGCTGTGGGCGCTGCTCTTCTCCGCGGGGTGGAACCTGTAGACCTGATTTTTCCCGACCCGTTTGTGTCCGTGACGATTGCTGACGTCCAGCTCTACCGCTATCGCCTGCCGCTGACCGCGCCCCTCGCTGTCGGCGACCGCAAACTCACGGAACGGCGGGGACTCCTCCTGCGGGTTGAGGGAGCGAAGGGGACGGAGGGATGGGGAGAGGCGGCGCCGCTGCCGGGCTTCAGCCGCGAGACGCTGTCGGACGCTGCCGCTCACGGCCGTCGGCTGGCCGCGACGCTTCCCGGAATGGAGGTGTCCGGCCCGGGCCTCGACGCCGTGCTTCGGGGGCTCCCGGCGACCGATTTCCCCCC
This sequence comes from uncultured Salinivenus sp., assembly GCA_964445365.1. Classification (GTDB taxonomy): domain Bacteria; phylum Bacteroidota; class Rhodothermia; order Rhodothermales; family Salinibacteraceae; genus Salinibacter. The sequence goes on from CAYULG010000168.1 coordinate 2,975, forward strand.
GTCGATCCGGTTTGCCGCGGAGAGCGCCCTCGTCGACCTGCGGGCCGCCGCCGACAAGACGTCCGTGGTGGACGTGTTGGGTGGGGGAGCAGAGGTGGTTTCACTCAACGCGTTGATCACCGACGCGACCGCCGATCTGGAGGCGGAGGTCGAGCGGATTCAGGAAATGGGCTACCGCGCCGTAAAGCTGAAGGTGGGGCGGGGGCCCGTTGAGGCCGACGCGGCCCGCGTCCGAACGCTGCACGGGCTACTGGGGGCGGAGGTGGGGCTCCGGCTCGACGCCAATCGGGCGTGGGTGCTTGAAGAGGCAAGGGCATTCGCCGATGCTCTCGGGGACGTCCCGCTCGACTACGTTGAAGAACCCCTCTCCGACCCGTCCGGGTTGCCCGATCTCGTGAACGCGACCGGGCTCCCCGTGGCCCTCGACGAAACGACGCGCGAGGGAGAGCCACAACGCATTCCCGACGATCTGCCGCTCCGGGCCGTCATTCTGAAGCCCACACTGCTCGGGGGGCTCACGGCCACGCAAGACTGGGCATGCTGGGGGCGGGATCGAGGGGCGGTCCCCGTCGTTAGCGCCAGCTACGAATCGGGCGTCGGGCTGCGGATGCTGGCGTCTGTGGCCGCGGCCGTCTCGGACGTCCCCGCGGGGCTTTCGACCTACGACCAACTGGCGGCCGACGTGGTGACCCCGCGCCTCCCGATCGACGGGGCGGGCCTGCGGGTTCGGGACCTGTACGACGCCGAGGTCGATCGATCGGCCCTTCATCCCGTCGAGACGGCGGACTGACCGTACGCTACCAATTTTCGAAGCAGACGATGAGCGATCTCGTTCACCGGCATGCGAAGGCCCGGCCGGGGGCGCTGGCCCTGTGGACGCCGTCGCGACGCTGGACGTACGCCGACCTCGACGCGGCGGTGGCGGCCGCGCGGCGCTGCCTTGCCGAACAGCGGATAGAGCGGGGAACTCGAGTGGCCCTCCACCTCGACCGTGGGCCCGGCGCCGTCGTGCTGCTCTGGGCCCTGTGGCGGATGGGCGCCCTTGCTGTTCCCCTCAGTACGCGCCTGCCCGCCGCCGACGTTGGGGCGCGTGCCCATCGCGTCGGGAGCGCGTACCTGGTCACCGACGACACGGCGGTGAAAGCGGCGGCGCCCGATGCGTTGACCGTGCTCCCCCCGCAGGTGGTCAGGGGACAGGAGGAGACCGCAACTGTCAAGCCGCCAGCCTCCGGGGCTGATGCGGAGGACCGGCCCGCCACCATCGTGTTTACGTCGGGGAGCACCGGGGCACCGAAGGCCGCGCTCCACACCTGGGCCAATCACCTCTACAGTGCCAAGGGCGCCAACGCCAACCTGCCGCTTCGACGAGGCGATCGGTGGCTGCTGTCGCTTCCGCTGTACCACGTGGGCGGGCTGGCGATCCTCGTTCGGTGCGCGATGGCGGGGGCAGCGCTTGCCGTTCCGGCTCCCGAAGACTCGGTCGCAGAGGGGGTGAAGGGAACCGGTGCCACGCATGGATCCCTGGTGGCCACCCAGTTCCGCCGAGTGCTGGACGCTACGGAGGGAGGCCCCCCCACGGCGCTGCGGGCCGTGCTTCTGGGCGGAGGCCCCATCCCGAAGCCGCTGCTTCGACGGGGACACGAGCGCGGATGGCCGCTGCACACGAGCTACGGCTCTACGGAGATGGCATCGCAGGTGACGACGAGTGCACCGGGCGCGCCGCTCGACGAGCTCCAGACGGCCGGCCGCCGATTGCCCCACCGGCGCGTTCGGGTTGACGACGGCGAGATCCAGGTCGCCGGCGCACCCCTATTTCAAGGATACGTGACCGCCGACGGGCTCGCCGATCCGCGGACCGATGACGGCTGGTATCCCACCGGGGACCGGGGGCGGATCGACGCCAGTGGGCGGCTTCACGTCCTTGGACGGATGGACCGGATGTTCGTCTCGGGCGGGGAAAACATTCAACCCGAAGAAATCGAGAACGCTCTCGAACGCCTGGACGGGATCGAGCGGGCCGTCGTCGTGCCGGTGCCGGATCCGGAGTACGATCGTCGCCCGGTCGCGTTTGTCGACGCCTCGGAGCACTGGAGTGCCGCTGCGCTCGAGCAGGCCCTTGCACCGCTGCTTTCCGGATTCAAAATTCCGGATGCGTTTCATCCTTTCCCGACGGAGACCCCAACCGGCGACCTCAAAATCGATCACCGGCAGCTTCGCAAACGGGCACGTATGTTGCGGAGTAATACCCATCCGGAAGGCGACAGCAGATCAACCCACGAAGGGGACTGACAGAAATCGCCGAGAACCCGTTGAAATGGCCTCGGCAATTGATTTAGTTATAGTCCGGCGAGATGTCCGCCACGTCGGCCCGTTCTCGATGTATGTTTGGAAGCGCTTCCGAATCTTATGAACGCACCAAATCCTACCCATCAGGTCACGCCGCTTGAAAAGGGTCGTGTGCGATTTACGCCCCTGCAAGTGGAAAACATTCACACCCACCTTCGCTGGAACAACGACCCGGAACTGAATCGACTCGACAGTGAGATTCCCCACGAGGAGGAATCATTCGGAGACTTCAAGGAACGGTTCGAACAGCTCTGCAACGATCCGTCGCCGTCGCACCGGGACTTCGAAATTCACGACGTGGTGGAGGATGAACTCATCGGCGTTGCGTACGTGGCCCGCATCAGTTTCCATCACCACCACGCGCTCGTCGGGGTAACGATTGGGGAGCGGGACTACTGGGGGAAGGGGTACGGCAAGGAGTCGCTCCGCCTGCTTCTCCACTACTGCTTCGAGAAATTGGATCTACACCGCGTGAGCGCGGAGTCCTTCGAATACAATACCGCGTGGCGCGATCTTGTCGAGGGCGTCGGATTCACCAGGGAAGGCACCGCTCGGGAGTATCTCTTCCGGGACGGAAAGTACTGGGACAAAAAACACTACGCCCT
>CAYULG010000169.1:0-5913 GCA_964445365.1 uncultured Salinivenus sp.
TGGGTGGAGGTGCCGTGCGTGATGGCCGGGCCCTCGCCCATGTTCACCTCGCCGTGCTCCGTGCTGCTAATGCCGGGCGAGTCGGTGGCGTGCGTCACGTCGAAGGCCACCGCCGCGTCGGGGTCCAGTCGGTGGGTCACCATCTCGGCGCCGTGGCCCCCAATCTCTTCCTGCACCGAGTTGGCCCCCTGCACCGTCCAGGCCGGCCGCTCGTCGGCGAGGCGCTTCAGGACCTGCGCGATGATGAACCCGCCGAGCCGGTTGTCGATGGCCCGGGCGCTGATGCGCGTGTCCGACAGTTCCGTAGGGGCCACGTCGAACACCATTGGGTGCCCCACACGGATGCCGCGCTCGTGGACGCCGTCCTTGTCCTCGGCCCCCACGTCGACGAACAGCTCGTGCACCTTCGGCACCTTTTCGTTCTTCGTGTCGCGGATGTGGATGGCCGTGTTGCCTACGACGCCTGTGACCGGTCCGTCGGTGCCCAGCACGCGCACTCGCAGGCCGCGGGCAATGGCCCGGTCCGAGCCCCCGATGCGGTTGACGTAGATGAACCCGTCGTCGGTGATGTGGCGGACCATGAACCCGATCTCGTCGACGTGGGCGTCGAGCATGAGGCGCGGGGGCTCGTCGGTCGATCCGTCCAGGCCGGCAGAGCCGTCCAGCGTCGCCCAGGCGGTGCCGTACGCGTCGGTGTCCACGTCGTCGACGTGATCACCGACGTAGTCGGCCCACACGCGCTGGCCCGGCGTCTCGAAGCCGGTGGGACTCGGGGTGTCCAGCAGATCGAAGAAAAAAGACTTTGTGTCGTCGGTCATGCGGCGTCGGGGGAGGTCAGTTCAACAGTTGTTGTGAGGAGGACAAGGATTGCCGTGTGTACAATACGAGGGAGGACCTGCTGGTGTCCACTTGGTAGGCCCACTTTTCTCCGAGTTCGTCGGCTTTCTCCAACTGTTCGCACAGTCCCCTTTCGGAACAGATTCGCTTCCGTGTATATTGCAGCGATGCAGTTCCGCCACCGCCGCAGGGCCGGTTTTGGTCCTGTCGCCCATTCTACTCACGCAGCACTACTTCTGCCATGCCGAAGACGACGGATCGGACCTATCACATGCTCATCGTGGAGGACGACCCCGACATCCTTATGGGGCTCGAGGAATATTTCGAGCTTGAAGAGTACGAGGTGGAGACGGCCGAGGACGGGGAGGAGGCCCTCGAGAAGATGCGCGACATGGAAAAGTGCGACGTCGTGCTTCTCGACGTGATGCTGCCCAAGAAGGATGGGTTTGAGGTGCTCCGTGAGTCGCAAGAGATGGGCTTCAGTGCCCCCATCCTTATGATTACCGCCCGTGGAGAGCAGGAGTCGAAGCTCAAAGGCTTTGGGCTCGGGGCCGACGACTACATCACGAAGCCGTTTAACGTCGAGGAGTTGGCTGCCCGGGTGAAGGCCATCCTGCAGCGCACCATGCCCCCGTCGGAGGCCCCGATGGACGTCTACGAGATTGGGGACGTGGAAATCAACTTCACGACCCACGAGGCATACCGGGACGACGAAGAGGTGGAGTTTACGGCCCTCGAGTTCGATATTCTTCGCTACCTCATCCAGCACGAAGGACGGACCGTCACGCGCAAGCAGCTCCTGCGGGACGTGTGGGGCATCGACGAAAACATCATCACTCGCACGATCGACCGTCACATGGCGTCGGTGCGCAAGAAGATCGAGCCCGACCCCTCATCGCCCACCTACATCGAGACGGTCTATGGCATCGGATACCGGTTTGAGGACGACTAATCCACCCCGAGCCGACGACGGACGATCGATGGCAGGTCGCCGGATGCGTGCTCACATTCTGGCCTGCGTGCGAGTACATTGGGAACAGCAAACGACGGACAGAAGACCGTTGTATCCGGCTTTCGCCCACGACGCTGTGGACGGGGCCCATCTCTAGACAAGTAGGACGGGAGTACCCTCTGGGGGATACGAGAGATGGCCGTCCTAGCAGATCGCGCAGACCCAGCATGGGGTCGGCATCGCCCCTTACGCTGTCGCTTCGAGACGATCGGCACCTTCGAGCTTGTAGCCGATGCCGTACACACTTTGGATGGCCCAGGACTCCTCATCTGTTCCCGCCATCACGTCGCGCAGGGCGTTGACGTGCCGGTCGATGGTACGCGTCTCCACCTCGGACGGCAGGTCCCACACATCGCGGAGAATCTGCTCGCGGGTGGCCGTGCGGCCGCGGCGACGAAGGAGATAGGCAAGCAGGGCGTATTCGAGGTCCGTCAGTTCGACGGAGGACTCGTCCGTTTTCGCAACTTCGTCGGTGTCGAGGTTGACGCGAAGCCCACCCACTTCAAACACCCCGTCCTCTTCGCTGACCTGCGCCTCGCGGCGGAGGAGCGCGTCGATGCGGGCGAGGAGTTCTTCGGTTTCGAAGGGCTTGGTCAGGTAATCGTCGGTGCCCACCTGAAAGCCGCGCATCTTGTCTTCGTGGTCGCCGAGACCGGTGAGCATGAGGACCGGCGTGCGCACGCCTTGCTCGCGGGCCTGACGCAGTACCTCAAAGCCGTTCTGCTCGGGAAGCTTGGCGTCCAGGATGATGAGATCGTACCCGGGCAGACGAGTCGCTTCCTCTTCGGCCTCTTCGCCGTCTTCCGCCAGGGTGACCTCGTAGCCTTCCGATTCTAGATAGAGGACGAGGCTCGTGCTGAGTTCGCTGTCGTCTTCGACGAGAAGGAGGTGGGGACCCTGCTGGGTATCGGACATGGGCAGAGGCGAGGATGTTTTAAGGGATAGGAAATCAGGACCAACACTTACGAGGTGGGCTCAGACATGTGTCCTGCCCGTCCCAAGAGGGGCGTAAAGGTTGTGAAACGTTCCGCGTCCGTGCCGCGAGCGGGGAGTGCCGGGGAGGCATTGACCGTCGACGCGCGAAACCGAGAAGGGTTACCCGTGCACCACGGCGAGTGGGCGCAGGCGGGCCACTTTGCTCGCCAGGCGGGCCTCCGCCACTGTCTCCACGACGGCGTCGATGTTCTCCTTGATCTTAACGCCGCCGCCCGATGGCGCACCGTCCCCGGAGCGCACGTGCACCCCCTGTCCTTCGAGCTCTTCGTCGAGCGTCACGGGCTCGGCGTGGTGATTGGCTTCGTGGCGGCTCATGGTGCGGCCGGCGCCGTGGCAGGCAGAGCCGAAGCTTTTCTGCATGCTCTCTCGGGTGGCGAGCATGACCCATGAGGTTTCGCCCATGCTGCCGGGCACGAGCACCGGCTGGCCGAGGGCCCGGTAGGGCAGCGAAATGCCGGGGGTGCCGGGACCGAAGGCACGGGCCGCCCCCTTCCGGTGAACGTAGCAGCGCATGTGCTTGCCGTCCACCTGGTGCATCTCAATCTGGCCGAGGTTGTGGGCCACGTCGTAGACCGTCTTCAGGCGTTGCCCCATGCCATCGAAGGCGTCGTCGAAGACTTCGCGGACCCGGTGGGCCAGCACCTGCCGGTTGGCGTAGGCGTAGTTGGCGGCTGCCCGCATGGCGCCCATATAGTCTTCTGCCTCTGTCGAGTCGAGGGGGACGCTGGCGAGGTTCGGGTTGGGCGGACTGATGTCGTAGCTGGGGGCCGCCTCCTGAAAGCGTTCGATGTAGTCGGCGCACACCTGCCGGCCATAACCCCGCGAGCCGCAGTGAATCTGGGCCACGAGCGTGCCCTCCTTCAGCCCCATTGTCACGGCGGCGGCGCGGTTGAAGACCTCCTCGACGGCATGAATCTCGATGAAGTGTTCGCCGCCGCCGAGCGTACCGAGTTGCTCGGCACCGAGTGCGCGGGCGGCATCGCTTACTTTGCTCGGATCGGCTTCGTTGAGCCGACCGCCCTCCTCGGCCCGAACGAGGTCGTCCTGCTGGGCCATGTCCTTTCGTAGGGCCCACTGCGCGCCCGACTGAGCCACGTGGTCCACTTCGCTCTTATTGAGATGGATAGAGCCTTCCGCGTCGGAGCCACTGGGAATGTGGGCCTTCAGCGCGTCGGCGAGCACGTCGAAGTTGCCTTCGGCTTCCTCGAGGTTGATGTCCGAGCCCAGCAGGCGCACCCCGGCGTTGATGTCGTGGCCGATGGCGCCCGGGGCAATCGTGCCCACAGGCCATTTCGACACGGCCACGATGCCGATGGGGGCGCCTTGCCCACTGTACACGTCGGGCATAACGACGAGATGGCCAACCAGCCCGGGCACCATCGCCGTCTGGATGGCCTGCTCGATTGCCTCTCCCCGAATGATGTCCCCGATGAGATCCTCATTGGCGATGACGCGTACCGGAACGCGCATCGATTCTCGGAACGAGTCCGGAATTTCCCAAGTAAACTCGTCGATCCGCGTCAAATCCGTCCGTTCCATATATTGGCACTCGACGCGCGCAGTCGAACTGACTCTCCGTCTTCGGCGCAACGTCTCGATTGATTCTACAAAGCAAGAGACTGGAAAGTTGAACCACAGGGGGAATTTCAGTGTTCCCCCTCTCCGCAGGTGCGCTCCCGTTTGCATCCCCACAGACCGTTCGCGGTCGTCGTTTTCGTCGCCGATTCGTTCGGTCGATAACACCTCGGCAGGCGGGTCCCCTAGACGGATTGACTTCATTCACCGTCACCCGGAAGCGAATCGGGCGGCTGCCCCCGGACCTGGTAGGAGAGGGGCGGTAGGGGCGTGGCTCGTCTCGTCGGAAGCGACGACGCTAGCAGGCTGTTGCGCATAGATTCACCTCCACTAAAACTTCAAATTTAGACATAAAAATCTCACTACATCCAGCAGAGTGCGAAAGGAGTTCGCTGCACGCGTGCCTTTTCCTCCAGAAAATTGACCGGAGAGATGCCAAAACGTCAATGCGCAACAAGTTGCTAAGCGCCCTCCAAGTCGATGCGGCGGACCCAGCCGGTACCCTAGATGATGCTGTCGTCGCCGAAGGGCGTGGAGCAGTCGCATCGCGGGGGACGTGGTCGCGCCTGCAGGCCGCCTGCATGGGGCACAGCCGCTCCGGCGCGACGAGGCAGGTGCAACGCGACGGTCTACCGGCACGAGCGGAGCGGACAGAGCAGGAAACTACGCACGCGCGCCAGCAGCATGGTCTGCAGACTTGGCGTCCTCGCTCCCGACTTCGTGGATCCAGCCGCCGCCGAGCACGTCCTCGTCCTCGTAAAGCACGAGGCTCTGGCCGGGCGTGATGGCGCGGCGCGGCTCGCTGAATGCCACCTTCAGCGTGTCATCGTCGGGCTGCCACGCAAGGCACCCTGCGCCGTCATCGTTGTAGCGGATGGTGCCCCAGGCCGGTTGCTCCTCCTCGAGCTCGGGGTACTTCACGAGGTTGACCTCGTGGGCCGTGAGGGTCTGCTCCATGAGCTCCTCCTTCGGTCCCACTGTAATCGTGTTCGTCTCGGGATCGATGTCGGTCACGTAGACGCGTTCCCCAAGGGCGAGGCCCAGTCCCCGCCGCTGGCCGACGGTGTAGAAGGGGTAGCCCTCGTGCTCGCCCACGACGGTGCCGTCGCTCAGGACAAACTTGCCGCCGCTCACGTCTTCTTCCAATCCGTCGACCCGGTCCTTCAAGAAGCGCGGGTAGTCATTGTCCGGAATAAAGCAGATCTCGTAGGAGTCGGGTTTGTCGGCCACGCTGAGACCAAAGTCGGCGGCCATCTCGCGGATCTCGGGCTTTTCGTATTCGCCGAGCGGAAAGATGGAGCGGGCCAGGTGCTCCTGGGGCAGCCCCCAGAGGGCATAGCTCTGGTCCTTGTTGCGGTCCAGCCCGCGGCTCAACACGTACCGGTCCAGGTTCTCGTCGTATCGGACGTTGGCGTAGTGGCCGGTGGCAATGTATTCGCAATCCAGGTCGTCGGCCCGCTGCAGGAGGGCGTCCCACTTGATGTGGGTGTTGC
>CAYULG010000170.1:0-5848 GCA_964445365.1 uncultured Salinivenus sp.
TGGACGGCACCAGAAACAGGAAGACCATCATGATGCCGTGCATCGTAAACACCTGATTGTAGGTGTCATTGCTCATGATGGTCTGGTCGGGCCCGCTGAGCTCCAGGCGCATAAAGATGGCCAGGACGCCCGCAACGAGAAAGACAACCGCAAGCGAAATCAGATACAGGATCCCAATACGCTTGTGGTCCCTCGTCGTCAGCCAGGACCATAGACCGCTCTCGTGGTTTAGGTAATTCTCGTCCTCGTCGTGGTGGTCGTCCTGCTCCACGGTGGAAGGATGTGTTTCCGTGCTCATAACGCCTCGGTCAACTGTGATGAGGAACGTTGATCAGGAGAAGCCGCGCAACAACGCGGTCACTTAGTTTGCTCCCTGTCTCGCCGCTGCTTGCTCGGGGAGGTCATTCGCAGGCGGCTCCTTGTCACTCTGCTCTTTGATGAACGCGACCAGTCCGGAGAGTTCTTTCTCGGACAGACTCGAATACGTCCCCGGCATCAGGTTCTGGTACCCCTCTACGATTCTCTCCTCCGGCTTGAGAATCGACTGACGGAGGTAATTCTCGTCGACCGTCACACTGGAGCCATCAGCCATCTTGTGGTCGGTCTTCCCGTAAAGCCCCTCGAACGACGGCCCCGTCATGCGGGAGCCATCCAGACTGTGGCAGCCCTGACAGCCTTGCTGGGAGTAAAGCCGCTCACCCAGTTTCGGCAAAGGGATATCTTCGGGCATGCTTTTGCTCTCCAACCACTGCTGGAACTCATTCCGCGAGACCACACGCACCACCTTACTCATGTCGGAGTGGCCGGTCCCGCAATACTCGGTACAGAATAGGTCGTAGTCTCCTTTCTCCGTGGCCTCAAACCACACAGAAGTGTATCGGTTGGGGAGAATGTCGTACTTGACACGGAAGGCCGGAATAAAGAAGCCGTGGAGAACGTCCGCACTGCTCATTCGCATTTTTACCTGCTCCCCCTCCGGCACGTAGAGGGTATCCGAGGTCGCCCCGTTTGGGTATTCGAACAAGAAGTCCCACTGCTGGGCTCGCACCTGAATTTCGTAGGTGCCGGACGGGGCGACGCTCATGTTCACGTAGCTCTTGAAGCCCCAGTTGAAGACCAGAAGGACCAGAATCGTCGGTATGACGATCCAGGACACCTCCAAGGCGCGACTCTCCTCTACGGGTGCAGGCCGCTCACCAGGGTGCTGCCGACGGTAGCGGTACACGAAGTAGAGAATGGCCCCTGTCACCCCCACGAGGAGAAGGAGGCTCACGCCCGTGACAAACAGAAAGAGGCCGTCAATCTCCGGGGCTATCGACGAAGCGGCTTCTGGTAACCAAAAGTCACCCATGTCGGATCTATACTGGTCTGATTGGTGAACGAGGGGCCGAAGCCATCCTTGACGTTCAACCCCCCACTACTCGTGTGTCACGATAACGCGATGCTTCTGTGCTGGTGCGCCTATATGTTGGTGCGCCGACTTCGCGGCGCGGTACCGACTACGAATCGCCTTAAGTTTGAAAGCGCAATCCAATTGGACGTTTTCCTCGAAACGCTCATGCTCCTCAGTCGGCCCGGCTGGCTTCCTCGACTGGAATGACTGCCGTCGGTGGCTCTGAACAGGCAAGAGCAATCACTACTGCGATGCCTCTTCTCCGGTCTGGGTTTCGTCTGTTCCTCCCGTCCGGCTCTGCTGATACTCTTCCGTGGCGATGACGTCCATCGCCCGATCGATCGGAATCTGGTAGACCCCCTCCTCCTCATCCACGACCTCGTACTGCGTCAAGTCCTGCTGGGCCTCCATCTCGGACTCCTGAAGCATTTCGTAGTTTTGTTGAGTGGTCGACGATGCCTGGGTCTCCTGCACCACCTGGCCGTACCACCCAAACAGCACCGCAACCGCGATCAGGATCACGAGCAGGATGGACACCGCAATCGCCATAATCTGATTCGCCGCGATGCCCTCGTAAGCCACCCCTTGTTCCTGCTCTTCCTCAAACTGGTCTTCCAGGGAAAAGGTGCGCCGCGAAACCTCTCGCTTGGCGGCCCGGGCCAGACCTGTGATGGGTCCGGCGTCGTCGGACTCCATCAATTCTTGCTCGGACGCCTCCTCGGTCGCAGCGATCAGGCCCTCTACGGCTGAGGGGGTCCCCCAGCGGGCGGACGACCCGGGGATCACGCGCCAGAAGAAGGTCTGGCCATCCGTAGGCAGTTGGTTTCCTACCGTCACGGCGGTCTCGTCGCCTACCTCCTCGTCGAGCACGAGCTTCTCAAAGCGGGTCGTCTCCGCAATCTGAAGACGATACCGATCCGCCTCGGGTACGGGCTTCCAGGCAAAAGTGACCTCCTGACCGTCCACGGTCGTCGCATCCACAGGTCCGAGAAGCGTGGGCGGAGACGGCAAGTCGTCGGGAGCATCTGCGGAAGCCATAACGAAAGGCTCGGAATCGTAACTATCTTATGGAGTGTACGCGCAGACCACAAGGGAGGTCGTGCAGCCCCAGTGAAAATCACCGGAAACAGCCGCCGCACTGGAGACGCGGGAGGCCGTGCGAGCGCGGGCTAGACATTTTCAAAGTGAAGCGACTCTCTGAGGTACGGATGATTTTGTGGCACGAGCGAATGACGTCGTAGGCGGTACATTAGTGCCCCCGCAAAGATCCCCGTCAACCCCAACCAACACGTAAAGTCGAGCCAGTGAAATCCGCCACTCTCTCGCAGCACAGGGAGCACGACCCAGTGGAGGTCAATCCAGTGCATTCCGATTATCCACACCGACATAACCGACAGGATGGGAATCGTCCGCTTCGTGAAGCGGGGTAGCAACACAATGAACGGCACTATAAAGTGGAAGAGAACCAAAGCGATGCTGTGCCACTCCCATCCCGCCTGAAGACGGTGTTGGTACCACACTGTTTTTTCCGGAATGCCCCCGTACCACATCAGCATGTACTGACTAAATCCGATGTACGCCCAAAACACCGTAAACCCAAACATGTACTTCCCCAGGTCGTGGTAGTGCTCCGGTGTGACGACGTCCGAGAGCATACCGCCCAAGTTCTGTAGCAACAGGACCAGCAACGTGAGAACCGCCACTGCGCAGAGCACTCCCCCGGCAAAGAAATAAACCCCGAAGACCATCGAGTACCAGTGCGGGTCCAGAGACATCAGGATGTCGTAGCTCGCAAAGGACAGCGCAACGGCCGTAAGGGGGAGTCCCCACGCGCTCGTGCTTCGGAGCTTCGCCTGAAGGGACGAATCCGGATTCTGATCTTGACGAATTGAGAGGCTGTAGAGGCGATACGAGACGATTGTCCAGATCGCAAAGTACAGCACCATCCGGACACTCCAGAACGGAAAATTGAGGTACGGCCGCTTGCCCGCCAGGATTTCGTCGTAGTGGGAGCTCGTCGGGTCGTAGAGCTCGGCGTGTGTCCAGTGGTACAGGTCGTGCATTCCAAAAAGCAGCGGCAGCCCCAAGACGAAGAGCAACGGAAAGGCCCAAATCAAGCTCTCATTGAGGCGGTGAACAACCACACTCCAGGACGCCCGCGTGAGGTGGTGAAAAATGAGGAAGAGCAGCCCCCCGAGGGCCGTGCTCAGCAAAAACGCCCAGCCGGCGAGGTACGCAAAGAAGAAATCATCTGGGTTCTGCCACCCCCCAAGTAGGCTGATGACCAGCAGGGCCGCCCCAAGGACAAGGGGCACGAGCCAGGATCGTCGGTCGCCCGTGAACCGGTAGGCCCGCTCAGCGGCCTCTCGGGTCGACTGGAGCGGATCGACCAGCCATGAAAACGGCGTGTTGTGCTCTACGGAGTCGGCCATGACATCAGTGGTTCTTCGAGGTCCGAAGCCGGGGCGGCCCGGCTGGCGGCACGTTCAAAAACGGTGAGAAGGAGCAGCTAGTCGGACGCCGAGCGGGCTGGGCCCACCTCCGATGTGTCTTCCACGGCGCCAATCGTGGTGCCTGTCTTCTGTTCAATGCGGACAACCACGCTCTCCGGGAGGTTTTCAGCCTTCGCGTTCTGGCTGCGCTGAAGGGCGCGAACGTAGGCGACGATGGCCCATCGGTCTTTGACAGGAATCTGCTGGGCGTAGGGGGGCATGTTGCGCACCCCGTTCGCAATCACGTCATAAATGTAGCCATCCGTCACCTGACGGAGGCGCTCGATGTGATAGCTCGAGGCGGGCGTGTACCCGTAATCCCCCCGCATGATCACGCCATTCCCCTTCCCCGACTTCCCGTGACACGGCGTGCAGAAGGTGTTGTACTTCTTCTGCCCGCGCTCCAGCACCTTGCGGTTGACGGCGACGGGAATGCGCTCGACGTATTCCCCGTCGGGCCTGCGGCCCTGGTACAGCTCACTGCTATCCCGAAGCAATCCCCGAGCCACCGTCCCCGTCGGCGGCTTCCGGGTGGCCGCTTTGTTTTCGAAGAGCGGATTGTATGCCTGGGGATCAAACCGCTCCTGAAAGTCCATATTCAGGTTCGGATGGATCGGCGGCGCGTCCGATTGGGTCCCCCGACACCCCACCAGGAGGAGGGCAGTCAAAAGTCCGGTAACGAGGATTCGCATCGGTGGTACGGAAGAGTCTCGGAAAGAAAACGAGCAACGTCGCTACGGGAAGAGCCGTCACGAATCGGCCATGGCATCGTCCTGCACGAGCTCGATGTGGACCGCCCCAAGATCGCGGAGCATCGTCGCGGTCTCCTCGGCGTCGAACTGCTCGTCGCTGGCCGCGACGTGGAGGAAAAACCGGTCGTCGGTCACACCCTCGAACCGATCGGAGTAGAACAGCGGATTGTACGGGCGGGGAAGCCCATTTAGTGCGAGCATGCCCGCCACCGCCCCAAACGCGGCAAACAACACCGTCAGTTCGAACATGATAGGCACCGACGGCTCTATCGCAAAGAACGGCTTGCCGCTGATGTTGATGGGATAGTCGACAGCGGCGGTCCACCACTGCAACAGGTAGGCGGTCGCACACCCTGTGATGCCCCCAAGCAGCGTTGTGACGCCGACGCTCGCCGCATTGCCCAGCCCCATCGCCTCGTCCATTCCGTGGATGGGAAAGGGACTGTGGGCGTCAAAGTGGCGATACCCCTCCTCCCTCGTCGCCTCGGCGGCGTGCAGCAACGCCCCGGGGTTCGGGAACTCCGCCAACAGGCCGTAGACCTGGTCGGCGTCGCTCTCGTAGATCCCCATCGTAGCCTTAATCTCCTGAAGTAGTGCGCTCAACATGGCAGGGCAGGGGTCGCAGTGCGCGAAACAGTGAGTGAATGCGCCGTCCAACGTTCAGTCCTCAGTGCCGTCTTCGTCCGATTCGGGTTTCTCTACGGCCGCTATGGTCGCCGGGCGAATGTAGGGCTCTCCGTCCCCGGCCGCGTGGCCGTTTCCCCCGGCGTGGCCGTCGCCGGCCTCATAGTAGTGCGGGTCGGCCTGGGGCATGACGCCCTTCACTTCGGACATCGCCACCATCGGCACAAACCGGAGGAACAGCAGGAAGAGCGTAAAGAAGAGCCCGAACGACCCAACAAGCGTCCCGATGTCGACCCAGGTCGGCGTGAAGTAGCCCCATGAGCTCGGCAGGAAATCGCGGTGCAGCGACGTAATCGTGATCACGAAGCGCTCAAACCACATCCCAATGTTGACGAGGATCGACAGGCCAAACATCACCGGGATTGAGCGCCGGAGCTTCTTGGACCAGAAGAGCTGGGGCGTGACGAGGTTGCAGGTCATCATGATCCAGTACGCCCAGGCGTAAGGGCCGAAGGCGCGGTTCAGGAAGGCGTACTGCTCGTACTCAACGCCCGAGTACCAGGCCATAAAGAACTCGGTGATGTAGG
>CAYULG010000171.1:0-5833 GCA_964445365.1 uncultured Salinivenus sp.
CTGTGGTTGTCGTTCGGGGCCTCCCGGGCCGCCTTGGCCGCCATGCGCATCGTGCCGGTGCCGGCCGGGATGAGGCCCACGCCCAGCTCCACGAGGCCGATGTACGTCTCGGCGTCGGCCACCGGGTGGGGACAGGCCATCGAGATCTCGCAGGCGCCCCCGAGCGTGCGCTGGTGCGGCGCCGCCACCACCGGCTTCGTGGCGTAGCGCACCTGCTGCACCGTGTCTTGGAACTCATCAATGTACTGCCCAATCACCTCGTAGGCGCCTTGCGAGGCGGCCATCGCCATCTCCCCGAGGTTGGCGCCCACGGAGAAGTTCGTTCCTTCGTTGCCGATGACCATGCCCCGCAGGTTCGGGTCGTTCTCGACTTTGTCGATGCACTCGCGGAGGCCCATCATCACGTTGCGGCCCAGCGAGTTGGCCTTCGACCGAAATTCGTAGAGGGCCACCCCGTCCCCCACGTCGAGCAGGGCCGCCTCGTCGTTGCTCCAGAGCTCGTTCGCGTCGTCCTGCTTCACCGAGGCGAGCTGGAGCTCGTCGCTCGGGCGGGGGTCGGCCACGTAGCCGGTCGCACCCGGGACGTAAATCGTGCGCGCCCCGTCGTCGGCCCCGTAGAACTGGGTGTGGCCGCGGTCGTGCATCGCCTCGATCCAGTCCGGCACCTCCACGTCGTGCTCGGCCATGCCGTTGAGGACCGTCTCAAAGCCGATGGCGTCCCACATCTGGAACGGACCCATCTCCCAGCCGAAGCCCCAGCGGATGGCGCGGTCCACGTCGGCCGGATTCTCCGAAATCTCGCCGATGCGGCGCGCGCTGTACCCGAGCAGCTCGAGCGTCGTCTCGCGGAAGAACGTGCCGGCCCGCCCGGTGTCCTGGTACAGGGCCTGAAGCCGATCCGCGAGGTCGCCCGCGCTCTCGATCGAGTCGATGTCGCCGAGCTCCTCCTCTTCGGCGCTCGTGTACTCGAAGCTCTCCGGGTCGAGGGATTTGATCTCGTCGTCGACCTTCTTGTAGAAGCCCTCCTTCGTCTTCTCCCCCAGTCGGCCCTCGTCCACGAGCGTCTGCAGCACGTCCGGCACCTGGAAGGCCTCGCGCCGCTCGTCGTGCTCGACCTTGTCGTAGAGGTTGTTCGCCACGTCCGTCAGCACGTCGAGCCCCACGAGGTCGGCGGTGCGGAAGGTGGCCGACTTCGGATGGCCCACCAGCTTCCCCGTGAGCGTGTCGATCTCTTCGATCGAGTAGTCGCCGTCGGTGTAGTACCGAATCGCCTCCAGCTGGGCAAAGATGCCGATGCGGTTCCCGATGAAGTAGGGCACGTCGTTGGCCACCACGACGCCCTTCCCCAGGTTCAGCCGCCCAAACTGCGCGACGCGCTCGACCACCGTCGGATCGGTCGCGTCCGTGGGCACCAGCTCCAGCAGCTTCATGTAGCGCGGCGGATTGAAGAAGTGGGTGCCCAGAAAGCGCCGCTTGAAGTCTTCCGAGCAGTTCTCCGCGATCTCGTGGATGGGCAGGCCGCTGGTATTCGTCGAGATCACCGCGTCGTCGCGGGCGTGCTCCTCGATGCGGGCGTGCACGTCCTGCTTCACGTCCATCCGCTCGATGACTGCCTCCACGACCCAGTCGACCTCGCCGACCCGGTCGAAGTGGTCGTCGAAGTTGCCGAGGTAGATGCGGTCGGCCACGTCGTCGGTGAAGAAGGGGTCGGGGCTGGCGTCGCGCGCCTGCTCGAAGCCCTCCTGCACGACGGCGTTCGGGTCCTCGTCGTCGGGCGCAATGTCGAGCAGATGCACCTCCAGCCCGGCGTTGGCCAGGTGGGCGGCGATCTGCGCCCCCATCGTGCCGGCGCCCAGCACGGCGGCGGTCCGGAACGGGGGATGCGTCGGGGGAGCGGCAAGGTCGAGCGAGCGGGTGTCCAGAGCCGTGGTTTCCATGGCGAGTCGGGAATTGGTCGAGGTGAAATTAACAGTGTTAACTTTTCGCTGCGTCGAGGACGGAACCGCTTCCATCCCATTGGGGCGTGCCGGGAGGGGCGCGTTACACCTTCCCGTGTCTACATCGGCACGATGACGGCCCGATGATGATCCGTCGGGGCATTCGGCGGGTCCTCCGCATAGTAGAGCGCGTCGATGAGGTCGGCGTAGGCCTCGTGGACCTGGGGCCGCTTCACCTTGAGGGTTGGCGTCAGCAAGCCCGACTCCACCGTGAGTTCGTCCGGGATGAGGGCAAACCGCTTGACGGTGGACCAGTGGTCCATGCCCTCGTTGGCCTCCGCCACGAGATCGCGGAACGCATTAATAAGATCGGAATGCTGAAGCAATTCGTCAAACGACTGGTTCGGGGCGAGATCCAACTCTTCGGCCTGGGCCCGCACCTGATCCTCCGTCGGAAAGAGGAGCGCCGCGCAGAACTTCCGGTCGCTCCCCACCACGACGGCGTTGTCGATGAGGGGCTGGCTCCCCAGTTGGTTCTCGATGGGCTGGGGCATCACGTATTTCCCCGTCGAGAGCTTGAAGAGGGCCTTTTTCCGGTCGGTAATCTTCAGAAAGCCCTCCTCGTCGAACTCCCCCACGTCGCCGGTGTGGAACCAATCGTCTTCGGAGAACACCTCATCCGTTTTGTCGGGCCGCTTGTAGTATCCCTGCATCACGTGCGGGCCGCGCGTCAGGATTTCGCCGTCGCCGGCGATGCGCACCTCCACGCCCGGCAGGGGCTCGCCGACGGTGCCCGGCTTGTTGCGGTGCGGGCGGGTGTAGGAGATGACGGGGCTCGTTTCGGTGAGGCCGTAGCCCTGCAGGGTCGTAATCCCCGCCGCCTCCAGGGTATTGGCGAGATCCGGCTGAAGGGCCGCCCCGCCCACCACGATCCACTTCACCCGTCCCCCGAGCGCGTCGCGCCACTTCTGGAAGACGAGCCGGTCCGCGAGGGCCCGCTTCAGCTTGAAGAAGCCCGACGGATCCTCGTCCATCCGAAACGCCTGCGCCACCCCCAGTGCCCAGTCGCCGATGGTCCGCTGTAGGCCTTCCATCCCGAGAATTTTCTTGCGAATGCCCGCGTAGACCTTTTCGAGCACGCGGGGCACCGAGGCAAAGGCCGTGGGGCGCACCTGGGGAAGCGCGTCGACCAGGTCGTCGGGGTGGGTGAAGTAGATGCTCACGCCCCGGGCCATGTACGCATACTGAAGCATCCGGGCAAACACGTGCGTCATCGGCAGGAAGGACAGAATGACCTCCCCGTCCGGCCCCGTCTCGAAGCCCCTGAGCTCCTGGATCGAGGTCATGGCGTTCGACGAGATGTTCTCGTGGGTGAGCATCACGCCCTTGGGGCGCCCGGTGGTGCCGCTCGTGTAGATGATTGTCGCGAGGTCGTTGGCGTCGATCTGGCCGCGGAGGTCCTGGATGGCCGCGGAGCGGTCGTCGGTGGCGTCGCGCCCCCGTGCTCGCACCTCATCGAGGCTGATCAGGTCCACTCCTTCCGGCAACTCCGGAAGATCGGCGTCCGGATCCGGATCGCAGAGGATGACCGTCTCGATCTCCGGGAGGTCGGGCAAAATCTCGGCGGCCTGGTGTAAGCGCTTCGGATTGGCCACGGCTAAGGCTTTCGCCTCGGCGTGCTCGGCCACGTACGTCATCTGCTCCGCCGAGCTCGACAGGTATAGGGGGACGTCAATGAGCCCGGCGAGCAGGCACCCCATGTCCATGACGCAGAACGGCACGTCACTTTCGAGGAGCAGCGCCACCGTCTCACCCCGCTCCAGCCCCAGGTCGAGGAGACCGAGCGCCGTTTCTTCCGACTGGACCCGAAACCGATCCAGGGACACCGGCTCCCACCCCTCCTCCGTGGGCTGGTTGAGCGCCCGCGGATTTTCGTAGTGCTCGCACGCCTCGTAGAGAAGCTCCGGAAGGGTTTTGCCCAGGACGGGAGACCCGGCATCGGGAGGAGCACTGTGGATTGGTCCAGGCATGGGCCGTCAGTCGATCGGTAAACGGTGTTAAGCAGAAGGGGAACAAAAAATCCGGCGTCTCAGGAGGACACGAGCGGACGCTGACATCCCTGAATGGCCTGCCGGATCGCCGTCTCAATGAACGTCTCCCGCTCAATGCTCACGTCCACGCGCTCGGCCAGCAACAGCGAGACCGTGCCGTGAAGGGACGCCCAGATGGCGCTGGCCGACACCGTCGCATCTTCGATGCCGAACGTGCCCTGGTCGCTTCCCTCTTCCAGCACGCGACCGAAAAACTCCAGGTTGCTTCGCGCCTGTCGGTACTTTTCGGGCGGGTAGCGTTTCATCCGTTCCGGGCGGAGCTGAAACATGATCTCGTAGTACTCCGGATTCTCGAGCCCGAAGTCGATGAAGCACCGGCAGAGCGCCCGCAAACGCTCCACCGGATCCTCGGCGTACTGCGCGGCGGCCTCCGCCAGCTCCTCGTGCAACTGCATCATTCCCTCGTGGATGAGCGCGTGGAGCAGGGCGTCCTTGCCGTCAAAGTACAGGTAGATGCTCGTCGCGCTGTAGCCGATGGCGTCGGCAATCTTGCGCATCGAGAGATTCTGGTACCCCTCCCTCACAAGCAGATGCCGGGTGGTGTCGAGAATCTGCCGGCGCAGGTCCCCATCGTCGCTCGGGTCAGACTGTGTGCTCATCACAGCGAGGGTACTGAACGAAAAAAACCGACGGAGATTTTTCTTTTCCCCTGCGCGCTCGTCGCGGACCGGGACTGTAATCTACGATCCGACAACCGAAGTATCCAGCGTCGACCCGACGGCCCAGGGCTATCGCATCTGTTGTCGACAGCTCGTTTTCCCTGATTGTGAGGCAGCGCCGGAGCGGTCAACCCCGAAAATCCACCGAATTCAGGATGCTCAGGCGCCAAGTAGGTCCGGTTCGCCGTTCCGAAGGCTTTCGGAATCCGTTCGGCGACCGGAACCTACCACAGCACCGAGAGGAGAGGGGCGTTTGACAGATGCAATAGCCCTAGGTGTACGATGCGATTCCCGTGATCCAACCTGCCGGGGCGATAAGGAAGAAAGGATCGGGGGGACGGCCGCCGAGGACGAAACCTTGCTCACCGGGAATCGACGGCCGAGACTCCGGTGACGGGTCGCGCACAGACGAGGACTGTGGCGCTGACCGGTGACGGGCCGCGTCCGAACGGGACGGTCCCTTCTCGTGCGCCCACCCCCCTCGCTCCCCTCGGTCGCCGCCTGGACGGACCCTCATCGCAAACAAAAAGGCGACGCCCCCCGGACTGCGGGAGACGCCACCACATGGTTGCTTCCAATGGTGTGGAATTGTTTTCGAAGAGGCTACCAATCGATTGATGGAGCCCCCCACTTTTTCATTCCGAAGCATTGATCGCCGTGGAGAAGAAGCTTTCTTCAGGGTGTCCATTTTGGCAGCCCCAAAATGCACCGAAGGCTTTCGGTGTTGGCTAGCAGAAAATGACCTGAGTCCTTGACTCGCTCTACTGAAATTTCTCAAACTCGCTTCGCTCAAACATGAGAAATTTCGGTCGTTCCGCGAGTGAGGGAATCTCAGATTCCCAGCCCTCCGAGCGGCCATTTTCTGAAGGCCGGAGGGGACGATAACCGGTTATTCTCGAGTTTCAGCCGATGAGTCTCCTCCGAATCTAATAAATTCACACTATTGGGTTGCCTCAACGGAATGGAGAAGCTTCCTACTTCACCACCGTTACGCGCTGGGTGGCGGTGACGCCCGGGCCCTTCATGCGCAGGATGTAAAGCCCGCTGGAGAGGCCGTCCGTGCCCATGTCAATCGTCTCCGTCTGCTCGGCGCGCGGGGCGTCGCGGTAGAGGGTCTTCACCCGCT
>CAYULG010000172.1:0-5829 GCA_964445365.1 uncultured Salinivenus sp.
CGGAGGCGGCCATCTGGTCGGAAGAGGCGCTGATCTGGTCGGCAGAAGAGGCGGTAGAGGCGGCCACCGCCCGCACGTCGGCAAACGACTCGCGTACGCTCTCGACCGCACGATTGAACCCGTCGAAGAGGCGGCCGGTCGCGCCGTCTCGATCCGTCGGCACCCGGACGACCAAATCGCCATCGGCGAAACGGTTCATGGCGTCGAGAATCACCTCCACATCGTCTTGAAGCCTCTCTTCACGCTCGGCGGCTTCGTTTTCGGCTTGCTTGGCCTTTTCAGCTTTTCGACGCGCCTCCTCGCGAGCCGACTCGGCCTCCGAAATGGACGCACCGAGTTCACCGGCCACCTCCTCGAACGCGCGGAAGACCTCCCCAATGTTGTCGAGGCGCTCATACTCGAAGGAGATGTCGTAATTCCCGCGTCCGATCTCCATGAGCTTCTCATTTACCTTGCGCAGCAGCCAGTACATTTCCGCGTACACCATGAAACCCGTCCCCCCAATTCCCGCCCCGGCCAGAAGGAACGAAAGCAGTCGGCTGTCGACGGCGTAGGCCGACAGTGCCGGAAAGACGATGACCGAGAGAATTGGGCCCGCAATGAGGACCCGAAGCCCAAACCGGCGCCGGAGAAATGCGGGTGTGATCACCTCCAGGAAGGTCGCAAGGCGGCCGACGGCGTGGAGGAAGCGGTCGAGCGTGCCGAATGACTGTTCGCGCTGGGGCATACGGGGGTCTGGGCTTGGTGCAAAAAATCGGGTTTGATGGAAGACGATTTTTCCAGGCGCGTGCCAGGGAGATTTTTGGCACCAGTACGGGAAAGTTATCGGCAGGAACCAACAGCATTTGAATGCTGAGCATGAGTGGCGTCGCTGAAGCTGGGGACGAAGACGCAGGTCGCCCCGGACGATGAAAGCGCAGTCGGTGCCGCATCCAGCTACAGAAGCATTTGCATGCCGTGGGTCTGACGTGCTCTCGCTGCGGAATCGGCCGGCGGTGGACCTCCCGTTCCTGACGGACAACGTCCCGCTGACCCTGAGGGGGCTGCGAGAAATGCGCCCCAAACCACCCCCTCCACAGTGGCTTGGTCTTCGAGGGACGATTCCTTCCGTCCGCAACTGCCAGAGGGACTGTTGCGCAGGACCGTTCGGGAAAAGCACCGCCTGGATGGACCAAGAATCAGATCTGAGCCGAGCGGGGAAATCCACTGCCAACTTTAGACGAAGATCTCTCTACGTAGGCGCTCGACTTTAGCGGGCTTTAAGTTCAGGTCACGTCCGCCGATAAACGATAGGGGAGACCTCATTCCCCCCTGCCACGCCGCCGGAGGCCTCTTTCATCTGGGAACGCTGCCGAGGCCCAGAAGGAGTCTCAACCCCGAGCCGAATGTTCACTGGTGGCTCGCTGAATCGATACCCAGGAGTCGCCCGCAGATCGCTGGATCCCAAAGAATCGATGCCGGAACCGGATGCGACGTGCAAGCTCGCGGGACAGCGTCAACTCGAAAACGGGTGTATCGGACGTTCTCTAGCAGTTCGGCCTGTACTCCGACGTAGGCACCAGCGGCACCAGTCCAAGACATCCGAATGGATCCTTTCGTAGTGCATCAACTGTGATTCGACGGGCCCGACGCGCGGCCTCGAATGATGAGCCCTGACAGAATACTAGGCGAGTACTTTTGACCATGATCAGCAGCGTGGCTGTGCCCTTCCAGACCTTGATGTTCTCTGCCTACGTCTTGGCGTTTGTGCTGGCGACTGCCGCCTGCCTCGGGGCGGCGTGCCGGGCCCGGTCGGTGACCGATCCGGAGACGCGACGGGCCCTGACCTGGTTCTTCCTCTCAAGCGCCGGGTGGGCCGGGGCCTACGTCGGCTTTTTGCTCGTGGGCTCGACCTTCGGAAAGCATCTCTTCTACCAGCTGAGCCTGATCGTGGGCTTCGGCACCGTCTTCGCCTGGCTCTGGTTCTGCTCCGCCTACAGCGGGCGCGGGCTCCACCGCCGCCTTGAGGTCCAGCAGCTTGCTGCCGTCGTATACGGGGTCGTGACCGTCCTGAAGGTGACCAATCCGCTGCACGGGCTCTACTACGGATTGGAGCCGGTCGGCGGCGCCTTCGGTCACGTCATAACCCACGAAACGCTCTACTGGGTCGTGATGGCGCTGGCCTACGCCTTGTCGGCGGTTGGATACCTCATGATCTTCGAGCTTTTGCTGAAGGCGGAGGCAAACGTGTTCCCGCTGGCGGTGTTGACGGGACTTACGGCCCTGCCGGCGGTGCTGAACGTGATCGGGCACACCTGGCCTGCGCTGCTAGACATCACCCACGAGCCGCTCGGGGTGGCGGTGTTCGCCATGGGCCTCTTGTTTTTGTACGAGACGCAGTTTCGCGTCGTGCACCGGGTCGCCAGCGTCGAGGATCCCAATCTTACGATCGGACGTGAAGGCCGAATCCAAGGGCTCGGCGGGGGAATTGCCGAGATCGTGCCGCCCCTGAGCGAGGAGGCTCTTGGGGCGCCGATTGCCGAGGTGCTTCCGGGGTTGGCCAAGACCATCCAGGCGACGGAGTCGACCTGGACGGCCACGTTTGAGGGAGAGCTTCGACACTACCGAGTCGTGCAGGTACGCCCGGGTGAGGTTGAAAACACCCAAACGGTGATCCTGTCGGACATCACTGAGCGACAAGAGCGGAAGCGGGAGCTCCAGAAAAATGAGCGACGCTTTCAGGCAATGCTAAACGACCCGAACATCCTGGCCGGGGTGCTCGCCCCGGACGGAACCCTTCTCCAGGTCAACGACACGGCGATGAAATATATCGAGGCTACCAGCAGAGAGGCGGTGCTTGGCCGACCCTTCTGGGAGACGCCCTGGTGGGAGGACGAGGATCGACCGGTTATCCGCAGGAAGATAGACAAGGCGGACGGGGGAGAATACGTGGGCTTTGAGGCCGAACATGTGGCCCCGAGTGGGAAGCCGCATACTGTCACAGGAGCCATCCGCCCCGTAAGCAACAAGGCGGGAGAGATCGTCTCGCTCTTCGTTACGGCCCGGGATGTTACCGAGCGCGAGCGGCGCGGCCGGCGGCTTGAACGCCAGAATGACCTGTTCATGAAGGCGCAAGACCTGGCCGATGTTGGCGCCTGGGCGTACGACGTCTCCCAGGATCGCCTCGTCTGGTCGGAGCAGGTGTACCGGATCCACGGAGTTTCCAAGGACATCGACCTGACCCCCGAGACCGCCATCGGTCTCTATCACCCGGAGGACCGCCCGCGGATCAAGGAGGCATTTGTGCAGGCCGTGGAGGAGGGAACCCCCTACGACGAAGAGCTCCGCATCCAGCGTCCGGACGGGACGGTTCGGTGGGTCCGGGCCTACGGAGAGCCGCAGGCAGGGCCCGGGGAGGACACGGTCCGTGTCCGGGGCGCGTTTCAGGACATTACCGAACAAAGGAGGCGAGAGGATACCCTCCGGAAGCTCCGGCAGACGTATCAGGGCGTCTTGGAAGGGGCGCCCAACGCCATTTTCGTAGCCGAGGCCGGGAGTGGGAAGATCACAGAAGCGAACCAGGCGGCAGCGTCGCTAATCGGGGTTCCGACCGACGAGATCATCGGCCGCGACCAGTCGGCGCTTCATCCCGACGGAGAGGCCAGCAAATATCGGTCTCTGTTTAAACAGGCGATGCAAGACGCAGAGAACCGAAGCCGGTCCTTCAGCCGGCTGGAAGACGGCAGCCAGACGTTCGTCGAGACGGCGTCCGGCGAACGTGTTCCCGTCGAGATTAGCGCGACGTTAGTTGATCTCGGGGACGATCAGACGGGGGAGAAGGTGTTTGTCGGGATCTTCCGGGACATCACTGAGCGGAAGCGGAAGACCCAGCAGTTAAAGCACGCGAAGAGGCAGGCTGAGCTCTCGAAGCGGGAAGCCGAGGAGGCCAGCCGCATGAAATCCGCGATGCTGGCAAACATGAGCCACGAAATCCGCACTCCCTTAACGAGCATCATCGGGTTCGCCGAGGCGATTGGCGACGAGATGGGAGTGGATGGAAGCGACAAAATGGACTCCGAGGGGGCGACGGGCGGCCAGGTGGCCCGCTTCTCCGGTCTGATCGAAGACAGTGGGCGGCGGCTGTTAGATACGTTGGATACGGTGCTCAACCTGTCGAAGTTAGAGGCCGGCCAGATGACCTTGGCGGCCGATCCGGTCAACCTGGCAGAGCAGGCTCGCCAAGTCGCCGGCGAGTTCGAGGCGCAGGTCGAGGAGTGCGGACTGACGCTGGAGGTGGAGACCCAGAAGGCCCGGGCCCAGGCCGATGAAGGCGGCCTGAAGATCATATTGCAGAATCTCTTGTCGAATGCGATCAAGTACACCGAGGAGGGAAGCATAGAGGTGCGGACCTACCGCGAAGAGACGGAGGCGGTACTGGAGGTGGCGGACACCGGAATCGGGATGGACCCGGAAGTAGCCGAAGGGTTGTTCGACCCGTTCCGTCAGGCCTCGGAGGGGCTCAGCCGAGAATACGAAGGGACCGGCGTCGGATTGGCGGTAACAAAGAAGGCGACGGAGAAGATGGGCGGGTCGATTTCAGTCGATACCCAAAAGGGAGAGGGCAGTCGGTTTGCCGTTCGATTGCCCGCCGCCGAGGATAAGACGGATCAGGAGAAGTCAACAGCGAAGGATGAGACAGGAGAAATACTCCACACTGGCTCTGGCGATGGTGAGCGAGGCATCACGAACGGGAACGAGAGAATGGAAATAGCAGACCTCCCCGATTGACCGAGATGTGCTTGATGGATTCCTGACTTTTGAGACCTGCAGGGCGGCTAATTTCGACTGAACCGTAGCGGTGGAGTTGGGGCTGATTTGGGAGCAAAGTGCGGGCGAGTGAGAGAAAAGCGCGCAGTCGTTCTGCCCCGATCGAGGGAGTCAATGGGGGATGTGTCTGCGGCGAGAAAAACGCCTTGAGGAGGCCAAGGAGGCGATGCAGAACCTCGCCGATCAGGCCCAGGGGCTTACGAAGGGCCAGATGCAGTACTTCAAGAGGACGGACGATCTTCCTCTTGTGCAGGAGATCCGGGTGCAAGCGAGAGAGGACTTTGAGGACGCCCGCTCGTGGGAGGAGCTCGGGGAATCTCTGAAGGAAAAGGGCTTCAGGGTAGAGCAAAAGCGCAGAGGCGGTATCGTGAGGAGCGTTGAGACGGGTGAAGCAGTCGCGCTCTCCAGCGTTGACCGGTCCTACAGCATGGGACGATTGGAGGAGCGATTCGACGAATCATTTTCCGAATACAGAGAGTGCCGCTCTGACCGAAAAGGGCCCGACCGCGAAAGCTCCAATCAGGGGACTGTCCACCAGGAGAGTTCTCATCGAGAGACTTCCGACCCGAAGCAGTCTGCCGGAGGGCATGACGCAGCCGCTCAGCAGAAGGGGTTGAGGTCAGAAGTAGGTCCGGGGAAAGAAGAGCAGAGGATTTCGCCGGCTGCTATGGATCAGTTTGTCCGCCAGGTGAAGGCGGCCCGGGAGATTCGGAAAGCCCGGTTCCACGATGACACCAAGCGGGTCCGCCAACTAGAGAGAGACTACGGAGAGGCGGACGCTCTGAGGAAAGAGGTCGCGGAGACGGCACGAGAGCTTTCCGAGGCAGACCGAAAGAGAGCCTCCAGGCGATTGAGCGAGGATCAGAAGGTTGCCATCCGATGGGCTCTTCGAGAAAACGGCGTGGAAGACCCGTTTGAGGATTGGCCCACCCAAAACTCCCCAGGGCGGCATAGCGCACATCAAGATCACGAGACTCCCCACAGAGACCAAGACCACCCAGATGAACCGAGCGGAACGGGTAG
>CAYULG010000173.1:0-5810 GCA_964445365.1 uncultured Salinivenus sp.
AAGATCCGAAGCGCCTGCGCGAGCTCCAGGAAAGCCTCGGCCGACTGGAGGACTTCGCCGCCCAGGCCCAGGCGGAGAATACAGTCAAGGCCTACGCCGCTGACTTGGAGGACTTTCGGCACTGGTGCAAGAAAATGGATCGGGAATGGCTCCCGGCCGAGCCGAAAACGATCGGCTTGTATATGGGTGCCCGGGCCGATGAGCTGAGCCTGGCCTCCCTGGAAAGGCGCCTCGCCGCAATCGCCTCGCCGCAATCGCCTCCCCCCATAAAGAGGAAGGCTACGAGTCGCCGGCGTCGGTGGCCGAGGGGCCTTTGCGCACAATCTGGAAAAGCATTGTCCGGGAGAAACCCCGCAAGCAGGATGGCGCTCGGCCCCTTGCGGCCCAAGACCTCAAGTCCATTATTGAGCACCTTCCCCGTTACTCCAGCTCCAATGACGGATCGACAGGGGAGTTGACACTTACCTCCCTGCGCGATCGGGCCATCCATCTGGTCGGCTGGACCGGAGCGCTTCGCCGGAGTGAACTCGTGGCCCTCACCACCGCCGACGTTGAGTTCGTCGAAGGCGAGGGCGTGAACACCTACATTCGCCGCTCGAAGGCCGATCAGGAAGCGAAGGGCCTGATCAAAGGCTTCCCCTACGGCTCGAACAAAGAGACCTGCCCGGTTACGGCGCTACGACAGTGGTTGCAGGCAGCTGACGAAGAAGTCGAAAGTTCGTTTGAAGGTGATATTTTTCGCCGCTTCTGCCGGGGGGAGTCGATCGGCGAGACGGCAATGACGACCCAATACGTGTCAACCGTTCTGAAGCGACACGCTGAAAGGGCCGGACTCGACCCGGAGGCCTACTCGGCCCGCTCCCTTCGGGCGGGCTTCACCCGCGCAGGCGATCCGGGTAGGTAAACCTGGAGCGGCGCGTAAAAAGGACACTCCGGGCACTCAAGCCGGGAGACGTTCAACTGGTATGTGGAAAAAGCCGGGACCTTTCAGAAGAGTCTCGCCGAGGACATTGGGCTGTAGTCTGTAGACGTTTCCGCTCTTCCCCACCGGACTTGCAGGTTTCTCCTCAGGCGGTAGCACGTGAATACCGCGGGAGAGTTTTCTAGCAAACCCTCTTGGGCCAGGGCCTTCTCTCCCCGAACCTCCTCAGTTAAAGATCCCCCAGATCATAGTTTTCAGCGAGCGGGTTCTCGAAGGTGACCCCCTCGACGGTTGCTCCGACCGGAAAGTCCTCACTCAGAACACCTGGAACCTGATTCAGCTTAGCGCTCGCCCAAATCTGCGCGTCGAAGTAGCGAAAGCTATGCTCCTTCACGCCCCGAGCCGCCTCTAGAGACACAGCGGGCGTCAGCGGATAGGTCGGAAAAACCTTCTTGTAGAGCTGAAGCTGCTCATAGACTTGGTTGGGCGGAAGCGGCGGCTCCATCTTATAGAGCATCACGTTGGAAAACTCCCCCAGCACCTGGGCCGGAATCGCGGCAGTGGGGCCTCGTCCCACCCGATCGAGAAGCGCAAGGGCCTGCTCCTGTTTTTCCGGTTCCCGGTCGTCGAAGCAGTAGACGAGAAGATTGGTGTCCAGCAGATATGAAGGCGTCACCGGTAGTGCTTCTATTTGTTCTTTCTGACGAGAGCTACACGGGTCGACTTATCGCGCCTCAACCTTAGAGACTCATTCGGTTGATACTGGACCGCAGGCGACTTTGGGCAGCGATAACTACTGGTCAGATCCAGACTGTCGGCCAATCCGTTCGCTATAGAGGTCCTCCCGGTCGAATCGGTAGCCCGAAGCAAGCTGGTGTTTCTCGGAAAGAGATCGCGTGTGATCGAGCAGCGTCCGAAGCGCCTCCGGGCGCGAGGAGACCTTAGGTGATTGCTCGGATAGGAACTCGCTGAGGGCCCGGCGGGCGAGCTCTGCTTCGGAGACGCCGAGTTGGCTTGCTCGGTCTTTGAGCACCTCATCCTGCCCTTCAGTGATGTAGAGCTGTTTTCGAATCATTCGTTTTATACATTATATACATTACTTTAACTGAATAGAGTTATGGGCACCGCCCATCCCGGTTCCCTGCCCCTGCTCCAAGCTGCCTATCAAGATGACCTTGGCACTGTCAAGAATCGACCGGTTTTTGCTACCCCTCGAAATCGGCTCCGGATGTGCGCCCGAGTTTTTTGGACCAGTTGGACGGCTAATTTTGGCTAATTCGCAGCCAGACCTTCCAGGACGAAAAGTCTAATGAGAGGTTGGTTGCCGAAGTAACGACCACGTGTCTACGAAAAACCAGATATGAGGTCAAGTCCAAGCCCGACACCAGCAAGACCCAGCAGGGCTACCAGATCAAAACGGCCGATGGAGAGATGGTCCGTTTTTTCCAAAGGAGCAAGTGGAGTCGATAAGCGACGTAGAAGAGTGAGAGGGGGAGCGTCGATCAATCCACCAAAACGAGGAGATCTGTCACGGCGGCGAGCAGGTGGATTGGCCCTCGGGCCTTACGTGACCGGCGACGAGACGAGCCCAGCTGTCACTCGCAGGGAAAGTTATTTGGTCGCCTCCTGTCGATACGCTCGGATCCACTCGATCTCAAGCCGAAACGGACCGTCCTTCCCGTCGGCGATGTAGACCCCGATCGACATCACGGCCGAGAGGTCAAGCGGGCCGGCGCTCACAGGCTCTCCGTGCGCGGTCTGCTTTAGCGAACTGAACGGGACGCGAACGGTCTCCCACGAGCTCATCGTCGGGACTGGCCCGCGCCGGGTCACCTCACGACCCTGGCTCCGCGTCCCGTCGTCGATGTCAAGCTGAAATGTGCGCCCACCGCCGCGGACCCGGAGCTCGATCCCATCATAGCCCGAAAGGTCCACGTGCCGCGAGGCGCGGGCCGACGAGAAGCCGCCTCCCTCAGTGACGACTTCTCCGGTGAACACGAGCGTGCCACCGGTCATCTCGACGAAGCCCTTTGAGCGCCCGCCCATCACACGGTCATCCTCGACGGTCCACCGGGTTTCTGTGGCACCTTCGAAGTTGAATAGCATCATCGGTGGGGAGGGCGATGTGGGAGCGACAGGAAAAGTCGCCTCTGTAAACGGTTTTGCTTTGGCATCGATAGCCTCAGTGGAGGTCGGGGTGCTCTTGGCGTAGGGAGTGAAGGTGAGCGTTGCGGTTGCGAAAACAAGCGCAAGAAGCCGATAGATAATCACAATTACATTCAGGACTTATGGCTGGATGAATCGGTGCTCTACGGGTGTGTGGCCGCTTCTATCCAGAACCGGACCAACCCCCCTGTCCGCAATCTCTACGACCGGCTCAAAGAGCGGGGCAAGCATCAAAAGGAGAACAAGGGGGCCTGCATGCGAAAGCCTCTGGCAATCGTTTCCGTTTGCTGGAGCGGGGCTGTTCCCGGCGTCGCCCTCTCCCCTCGCGCTCGTTGGTCGTGGTCAGACCGGCCATTCCTGCCGGGCCCACGCCTGATCCCAGAACATCCACTCGTAGCGGGTGCTCGTGACAAAAGCCTCCGCGGCGCGGTCACGGGTCGATTCGTCGAGGCCCTGCGCCCAGCGGTCGAGCCGGGCCACCAGTTCCTCAATGTCCATCGACGCGTTGGGGTCGGGATCGGCGTAGCGCCGAATCCAGTCGGCGTAGGGATGGTCGTCGTCCACCGACCCGCCCCGTTCGTCCCAGATTTTTTGGCCGAGGGTGCGGTACAGCCAGGGGCAGGGCGCCACGGCGGCCAGCGCGGCGAGCCGAGTCCTGCGCTCGGCGCGTTCCAGCATGTGGTTCTGATAGGCGCGGTTGTTCGGCGTTAGCGTGAGTTCGCGGAGGTCTTCCGGCCCGTAGCCGAGCTGGTCGCCGTAGTGAAGATGCAGGGAGCGCTCGGTCTGTAGGGCGCGTTCGGCCGCCTGTACGAACCAGAGCTTGTCGTCCGGATCCGGACAGCGGGTGCCGATCTGGACGAACGCATCGGCGATGGCCTCCAGGTAGCGGGCGTCCTGCATCTGGTAGAACTTGAACCGCTCCGGGTCGAGCGTGCCGTCGACGAGGGCCCGGACGAAGGGGTGATCGAACGAGGCCCCCCAGGCGTCGGCAGCGTGCTCGCGGCAACGTTGGGGAAAGGGCGGCAGGGAGTCGGTGTCGTCAAACATCGGAAGGTTGGAAGGGGGAAAGATTGGCAGATTGAGGATGGGAACGGAGGCATCACGGTTCACGCATCACGATTCACGCATCACGTCTCACGCATCACGTCTCACAGTCAGTCCTCGAGCGTCGTCACGGTGCGTTGGAGGGTCTTCGGGTCGAAGTCGGTGTCGGGAACGAGTAGGGTGAGGGGAAGCGCAACGACAGCGGGAACGAGCAGGGCGGCGGTGAAGGCCGGAAGCAGGCGCGGCGTGGCGGCGCCGGGCGGCGGAAAGAGCAGGCCGCCCGCGATGAGCCCGGCGGCGGTGCCCAGCAGCGCGGCGCGGGGCGGGAGGCGCGTGCTAAAGAGGCCGCCGAACACCGGCACCACCGCGGCGGCACAGACGAGGTCGGCCAGCAGAAACAGGTAGAGCACGCTAATGCCCTGCGACGCAATGGCGAACACGGGCACGGTGAGGGCGGCGGTCGTCCAGCGGGCCGCGCGCAGGAGCATGTCCTCCGACAGCGTGGGGACGACCTGCCGGAGATCGACGGCCACCAAACTTGAGAGCGCGTTGAGCACGGTGTCGGCACTGCTCATGACGAGCGTGAGCCCAAGCAGGACGAGGCCGAGCCCCACGCCGGGGGGCGCACTGTCCAGCAGGAGCCCGAAGAGGGCCGTCGACGGCGGATCGGCGGTGCCCGTGCCCACGGCCGCCAGGCCGAGGAGCCCGGTGCCCGCGGCGGTCACGGCCATGATGGCGGACACGGTCGCAAAGCTGACGCGGAGCGTCGAGGGGCTGTCCGCCGCGTAGACGCGCTGCCAGGTGCCCTGATTGAACAAGCTGGCCGCGGCGATGCCGATAAACAGGGCCAGGCCGCCGGTCACGCCCGGAGCGTACGTCCAGTGCAGCAGCTCGGCGGCCCGCTCGGCCACCCCCGTCGTGAGGGGGGCCATGCCCCCGACCGTCCACACGGCGAAGCCCGCCCCCGCGGCCAGCAGCGGCAGCAGGAGTAGCGACTGCACCCCGTCGGTAAAGATGGACGTCTTCAGGCCCCCGAGGGCCGTGTAGGTGGCCGTGGCCACGAGCACAACGGCCGCCGTGCCCCACAGCGGCACGTCGGCCACGAGCTGAAGGATGAAGGCCATGCCCGTCACCTGCGCGCTCAGGGCAATGAACAGGTAGAAGATCATGATGCTCAGGACGAAGACGTGCATGGCCCGCCCGTAGCGGTGCCGCACGTACTCTGTCAGGGCGTGCCCCGCCGGCATCAGGGTGCGGAGGCGCTGGCCGAGCGGGATGTAGAGCAGGGACGGAAGCGACGCGCCGAGGGCGTAGCCCAGAATGGCCGGAAGGCCGCCCCACGTGGCCGCCTCCGGCGGGCCGAAGAGGATCCACGATCCCATCCCCGAGGCAAAGAGGGTCGCCGTCGTGGCGGCCGCCCCGAATTGTCCCCGCGCCGAGACATAGTCCTCCACGGTCTGGTCCCCACCGGTCCACAGGGCGTAGGCAACGCCCGCCACGGCGAATCCGCCGGCGCAAAGAAGGAGGGCGATGATCACGTTTTAGGGTATAGGTTTGTGGGTGTGAATGCAGGCGTGTCGAACGGTGTGCAGCCCTACATACCTACAGACCTACACACGTACAGACCGCGTCAGCGAAGGGTGTAGCGCAGCTCGACGAAGACATTGCGCGTCGCAGC
>CAYULG010000174.1:0-5727 GCA_964445365.1 uncultured Salinivenus sp.
CCGCGCGGGAGTCGGCGGCGGGGGTGACGGAGGTCTCCGACGTGGCCGCGAACCTGGAGGCGCTCACCGATGATCTTCAAGACCGGTTGCGCCAGTTCGAGCTCGGGCAGGATCAGCCAGACGGGAAAGAAGGGAGACTGTCGGACTCCGTCGGGGACGGCATCACCGGAAGCCCAACCCGTCCCCACCAGAGTGCGGACCTTAAGGTGTCCGAAACCGGGACTGCTGATTAGTGCCTCGCCCCCCTGAATCTTTACGCGACAATGCGCACCCTGCGATCAGCCACGACTGCCGTGCCAACCGTGATTTTTCGGGTAGCGTTCGCGATCTCGAAACCTTTGGGCGAGTCGCCCTAAGCGTAAGCGAAGAGCCTCTCCGACGGGGGCGACATCTTCCGGGAGATCGTTCGGTTTCGGGGCGTTCCGCCTGTAAGAAGATCAATCCTCGGCGGGGAGCCGAACGGTCACCACGGTTCCCTCCTCGGGCTCGCTCTCGATGTCGATCGTGCCGCCCATCTCACGGGTGAGCCGTCGCGCGACCGTCAGCCCGAGGCCGTTGCCCTCGTAGGTGCGGTCGTAACCGCTGGACTGCTGGGCAAACTCGTCGAACACCTGAGGAAGGAAGTCCGGGTCGATACCCACGCCGGTGTCCTCGATCTGGAATTCTACCCCCTCGCCCAGCCTCCGAACAGAGGCGGTCACCGCCCCCTCGTCGGTAAACTTGACGGCGTTGTGCACAAGATGGGTGAGCACCTGATCGACGAGGTGCTCGTCCAGGTCGGTGATCCCAACTCGCTCGGGGATCTCTACCGACAGGTCGACGCCTTTTCGCTCGGCCTGCTCCCGAAAGCCATTGACCACCGACCGGAGGACCTCCTCGGGATGGGTCGGCTTCGGCGTGGCGGACGTGCCCTCGCCCTCGAGTTCGGCGAAGCTCATAACCGTGTCGAGGGTGTAGAGGAGCCGCTCTCCCCCACCCAGAATGCGATCGACGAACCGACCGGCGATGTCTGGGTCCTCGCTGATCAGCTCCGAGAAGGTAATGATCGAGGTCAGGGGCGTGCGCAGCTCGTGGTTCAGGTTCGAGAGGAGGGCCGTCTTGATGCGGTCGGCCTCCTCGGCCTCCTCCTTCGCCTCGCGGAGCTTTCGTTCTGCTTCCTTGCGATTGGTAAGGTCCACGCCGTATCCGACCACGTGGGTGATCTCCCCTTCTGGATTGGTCACCGGCCCGTGAACCCGAAGATAGTGGACCGGCCTCTCTTTCGGCTGGAGGGTCTCCTCGATCTGGGTCGGCTCGCCGGTCTCCCGAGCCTCCTGGATGGCATCGTCTCGACGGCGCCCAACCTCAGGGTCGAGTCCTTGTTTTCGGAAGTACTCCTCATTGGTTGTGCCAAGAATCTGCTTCCGGTGCTCCGGATCGCTTACACTACTGCCGTTGATCATCACAAACCGGCCTTGCCGGTCGAAGATCGCCAAATCGATTGGGATTTGACCAAACACCTGCTCGTAGAATTCCTTCATCTCCCGAAGCTCCTGCTCCATTTCTTTTTGGGCGGTGACGTCCTGAATCGTGCCGCGGACTCTGGCGACCTCGCCACCCTCCCGCTGCGGTTCCCCGCGGGTGCGAACCCACCGCTCCTCGCCGTCTTGCGTGATCAAGCGGGCCTCGACGTCGTAGGGCTCCCCGTTTTCGACGGCGCGGCGGAACGCCTCCCGAATCGTCGGCCGGTCGTCCGGGTGGTAGGATTCGATGCTCTGCTCCAGGGTAAAGTCGGCCTCGGGCGAAAGCCCGTAAATCCGGTACACTTCGTCCGTCCCCAGATCCTCACCGGACTGTACGTCGTACTCCCAGGCGCCGACGCTTGCCAGGTCTTGGGCCTTCGCAAACAAGTCGTTTTGACGCTCCAGCTTCCGCTTGCGCCGCCGCCGCTCGGTGATGTCGCGCCCAATGCCCACTGCGCGGAGCGCCCCACTCGGGTGCTGCACGAGATTCCCTACGAGTTCGTAGGGGATGGTCGTCCCATCTTTGCACACCAGCGGGACTACGATCTGAACGTGCCCTTCCTCAAATCCGTCTGCGATCTTCGCCGCAACGCGTTCTTCTTCACTGTCGGGTACGAGGTCGAAGGCGGTCATCTCCTCGATCTCGGCCTCCGCGTAGCCGGTCACCGCCGGCACGCGGTCGTTCCATCGCTGAATCCGGCCCTCTTCGTCGAGTTCGAAAAAGAGATCGTCGATGGCGCCGAGCATTTGGCTCGTATATGCCCGGTACTGCTCCAGCTCCTGCCGGCTCTCCACCCGCTCGGTTACGTCCCGAATCAGGGTCCGCGCTACGAATTCGTCGCCGATCTCGGCCGTGCTGGCACTCACTTCCGCCCAGAAGACTGAGCCGTCCGCCTGCTCGTAGCGAGAGACGGCCTCGTAAGCCCCGTTCTTGCGGAGAGCGCTCAGCTTCTCCCGGGCCGTTCCCGTCTCGGCGGAGGCGCGGAGTTCGGCAACAGACGTTCCTCGCAGCTCTCTCACGTCCAGGCCAAAAAGCCACTCGGCTTCCGGGTTTGCCTCTCGGATGATGCCGTCGAGGTCGTGGACGAGAATGGCGTCGCTGGAGTCCCGGAAAAGGGATCGGTACCGCTCGCGGCTGCGACGGAGCTCCCGCACCGCCTCCGTCCGGGCGGTGATGTCCTGCAGCGCCCCCGCCACCTTGACGATCTCTCCGTCCTTCGTTTCGGCGGGCGCACCGACGGTCCGGACGTGCTTGCGCTCCCCTTCTGCAGTGACGAAGGGGAGCTCCAGGTCGTAGGGCGTTCCCTCCCTGGCGCACCGCCGGAACGCCTCTCGGATCTTCGGCTGGGCCTCCGGGGCGAATCCCTCGAATGCATCTTCCAGTTCCATGTCGCCAAATTCCGTGTCACCGGACGCAGCACTGGGGGCGGTGCCATAGATGCGACGGACCGTCTCGGTCAAAGATACCTCTCCGGTCTCCAGATCCACCTCCCACCCCCCGGCCAGCTTCTGGGTCTGTTCCAGGAGGGCCTTTTGCCGGCGAAGCTCCTCTTCTCGTCGCTTCTCCTCGGTGATGTCCCGCTGGACGGACACCCAGTACTCGATCGTGCCGTCCTCGCTCGTCACCGGCGCCAAGTTCCACCTCGGAAGGTACGGCCTGCCGTCCTTTCGATAGTTGGTCGTCTCCCCCTCCCAGGTCCCCCCTGCCTTCAGGGCCTTTCGGATTTCATCCAAAGCAGCTCGGTCGGTCTCCGGCCCCTGCAGGAGGCGAGGCGTCTCCCCAAGGACCTCCTCCTCAGCGTAGCCGGTCATTTCCTCGAAGGCCTCGTTGACGTAGACGATGCGCGGCCCCGGTTCGTTAAGGGGGGCGGCCTCGGTGATGAGGACCGCGTCGTTGGCCTGCTCGACCGCCTGGGAAAGCATGCGGAGCCGCCTCTCCGTTTCCTTCCGCTCGGAAATGTCGAGGTGGATCCCCGCCGCGCGGGTGGCATGCCCATCGTCGTCCCGGTCGATCACCTTGCCAATCGTCTGGACCCACTTCCACTCCCCAGCTTTCGTTTGCATCCGGATCTCTGGAGCATAGGTGTCGGTCTCCCCATAGATGTACGCCTCCAGTTCATCCAGGGCCCGATCCAGGTCCTCGGGGTGCACCAGGTCCTCCCAGGTGCTGAAGTGGAAGTCCAGCTCCTCGCGGGTGTAGCCCAGCATCTCGGCCCAGCGGTGATTGAAGTGGACGGTATCGGTCTCCAGGTCCCAGTTCCAGGTCCCAATGTTGCCGCCTTCGATGGCCATCTGGAGTCGCTCTTGGCTTTGGCGAAGCTCCTGCTCGGCCTCCTTCCGATCGGTAATGTCCTGGAAGGCCCCCGCCACTTTCACGACCTCTTCGCCCTCAACCTCAACGGGAGCCCCCACGGTGCGCACCCACCGCCGGTTGCCCTCTGCCGTAACGATGGGATGCTCCAGGTCGTATGGCTCGCCGGCCTCTACGCAGCGCTCAAACGCCGCTCGGACCTCCGGGAGCGCCTCCGGATGAAGCAGTTCGAACCCCTTCTCCAGGGTTATCTCCACGTTCGGATCGAGTTCATGGATGCGATAGCCCTCTTCCGACCACGTCACCTCATCGGTTCGAAGGTCCGCCATCCACGCCCCGGCCAGCCGCTGGGTCTGCTCCAGCAGGTTCTTCTGACGGCGAAGGGTGGCTTTCCGCTCGCGCTCCTCCGTCACGTCCCAAAGGATGCCGTAGAGCACGGTCTTGCCCTGCTCCGTCTCCGTGAGCGCAAGGGTCACCTCCATCCGCCGCGCCTCGCCGTCGAGCGTCTGCAGACGAACCTCCTTTTCCTCGACGAGGCCCTTTTCTTGCGCCGTTTCCAGGAGCGCGTCCCGATCGGCCGGGTCGGCCCAGAGATCCTGGGCACTGTAGCCGCGCAGCTCCTCCATCGAGTCGGCGCCAAAGAGCGAGGCAAACGCTGAGTTCATGCCCGCGAGTTCTCCCGCAGGGGTCGTCCGAAGCACACCGACCGGAAGGTTCTCGATAATTCGTTCGTACCGCTCAAGCTCGCGCTTCTGCCTCTGTAGGACCTTCAGATCCGTTATGTCCCGACCCTCCGGAATCAAATACTTCACGTCCCCGTCCTCGTCGGTCACCGGTCGGATCGAGAAGTCGATCGTGATGATGTCGTCTTCGCCCTGCACGTCCACCTCGTAGCGCACGAACTCCCCATCGGCGGCCCGACGGGTTGCCTCCCGCACCTCTTGCTGGGTCTCGTCGTTGATCTGCCACCAGTCGGCTTCCCAGAACGGCTTCCCGATCACGTCCGCCGGATCGAGGCCGCCAAACGCCAGCGCCGTTTCGTTGGCCTCAATGAGCGTGCCGTCCGGCTCCATCAGGCCGGCGAACTGATAGGTCTGGTTGAAAATGGCCTCGTAGCGCTGCTCGCGGTCGCGCTCCCGCTCCTTCCGCTCGGAGATGTCGACCCCGAAGCCGATCGTTCGCCCGTTGCTGAGGGAGACGTTTCTCCAGGTCGTGTCCACACGCGTCCCGTCGGCGCGTCGGGGGCGAAAGT
This sequence comes from uncultured Salinivenus sp., assembly GCA_964445365.1. Lineage (GTDB taxonomy): Bacteria > Bacteroidota > Rhodothermia > Rhodothermales > Salinibacteraceae > Salinibacter. Next base: position 5,066 of record CAYULG010000174.1, read on the forward strand.
CCCGCCACTCGTCCGGGGCCTCCTCGATGGTGTCCATCACGTCCTGCCGCACCTCCGGGTCCGGGTAGCAGCGCTCCAGGAGATCGGCGGGGGAGCCGAGATCTTCCTCTGCCCACCCCAGCACCGACTCGACGTGATCGTTGACCATCTCAAGCTCCCCGTCCTCGGCGAGCGTAATCATCACCGGCGCGTGGTCGAGGACGGCCTGAAGCGTCTCCGTCTGCTCGGCCAGCTCTCGGCGGGTCCGCTGGCGCTCGGTGATGTCCTGCACCGCCCCGTCGATCCGCGTCGTCTCTCCATCGTCCCGGTGAGCCTCGCCGAGGGCCCGGACCTGACGGCGCTCTCCCTCGGCCGTCTCGATACGGAGCTCCAGGTCGTAGCGGCCCCCCTCTTCCAAAAGCCGTTCGACGTGGGACTTCAGGGCAGAGCGGGACTCGTCGTCGTAGAAGGTGAGGACCTCCTCAAGGCTTGCCTGCGTGCCCGGCGGAAGGCCGTGGATGCGGCACGTCTCGTCCGTCCAGATGGTCTCATCGGCCTGCGGGTCGTACGTCCACCCCCCGACCCCAGCCAGTTCCTGAGTGTGCCGGAGCATCTCCCGGCTTTCTGACAGGTCACGGTGGGCCTGCCGGCGCTCCAGTTCGCCCTCGATTATCGCGGCCAGG
>CAYULG010000175.1:0-5697 GCA_964445365.1 uncultured Salinivenus sp.
AACTTTCTCTACCTGGGGCGCGGCTACAACTTTCCGGTGGCGCTGGAGGGGGCGCTCAAGCTCAAGGAAATTTCCTACATCCACGCCGAGGGCTACCCGGCGGCCGAGATGAAGCACGGTCCCATCGCCCTCATCGACCGGTTTATGCCGGTCGTCTTCGTCGCCATGAAGGACAGCACCTACGACAAGGTGCTCTCCAACATCGAGGAGGTGGCGGCCCGCGACGGTTCGGTGATTGCCATCACCGACGACAAGGACGAGGAGCTCGACGAGCTCTGCGAGTACGTCCTTGAGATCCCGCAGACGGAGGAGTTTCTCTCACCGCTCCTCACGGTGATTCCGCTTCAGCTGCTTTCCTACCACATCGCCGTCATGCGCGGGTGCCACGTGGACCAGCCGCGCAACCTGGCGAAGAGCGTGACGGTGGAGTAGAGAAACAGGGGGCGTGCCTGCTCTCGTCGAAGAGGCGATTATGAGAGGCTCCCCCGTGCATGGCGGATGCCCTGCATTCTTGGCACCTGACCTCTCGTTTCAGTTACACTCACTCCATGGCGTCTGGTCGTGCTCCCGATCCGTCCGCGATCGTCGTAGATGCAGACAACACACTCTGGGATACCAACCAGGTCTTCGAAGACGCCCGGCAAGAGATGCTTTCCGTTCTTCTGGAAGCCGGGGAGGAGGACGAGACGTTTTCGGAGAACAGGGCGGGGCCGGACGTACTCCGCGAGTTGGCCCAGCACCTTTCCCTTGTCACGGGTGCGAACGACCTGAATCTGCTTGCTCGGGCGACTGCGCTCTTTCTTCTCGGCGCTGGACCCGCCTCCAGCACGACGCGAGTCGAGTGGGCCGCCCGGCAGGCACAGGCCGGGGCGGTTCCCGTCCGGGACGGGGCGGACGAGGCCCTCATCCAGTCGGCCGCCGACGCCTTTCAAACGGCCCTCCGCACGGTGCCGCCACTGTTGGCCGGTGCCGAAGACCTACTTCGGTCCGTCCGGGAGTGGAAGGCGATGCGCCCGGGTCGCAGGCAGTCGGTGCTCTTTTCAGAGGGCGATCCGGACCGTCTCGGGACTGCCTTCGATGCCTACGGCATCGGCTCCGGCCGGCACTTCGACGATATCGTGCTTCGAGAGAAAACCGAACGTGCCTTCTCGGACGTGCGGGGGCGTATCGAGACCACGCTGGTGGGCGAGTCGACTTCTGTTCCGGAGCCCGACATTGTCGTGATCGGCGATTCCCTCAAGCGGGACATTCGACCCGCGAACGCTGTCGGCTGCAGGACGGTCTACTGCCCTGGAGACTTCAAGGGCCACGAGACGCCCGACACGCCCGCAGAAGCGCCGGATCACACCGTCTCGTCGCTCACCGACGCCCTCGACTTGCTCCGGCTCTAATTGACCGGCTCTCGCCGGCCCGCCCGGACGCCGATCCCGCGTGCTGCTTGCACACGTCTCCACGGTCGACAGGAGACGTCCGGTCGCTACGGGTCGGAGAAGCGTCGTCTCCTCAGTCCGCAGACGGGCGTCGGCGATGAGTGGCGTCGGTCCGGTTGCGCGCTCCACGCCCCGTCAGATGATCTTCTGGTAACCAATGCGCCTGTTGAGTGTGATTTGGGGAAACGCACGTGTGCTTTTGCGTCAAATAGGGTCCCTAACCCTCAGACTTTGAGCATTCCCGACTCCGCCTTCGTCTCCGACGGATGGTGCGGGGGGCATCTGCACGTTGCTTTTTCTTCCAAACTACTCCCTTCCATGAGCACACGACCTGACGTTCTCGCCGGGGTCGAGACCATTGACTGTTCGGATAAGAATGCCCTCGTCACCGGCTCGACCAACGGCATCGGTCGTGCTGCGGCCCTAGCCCTGGGGCGCCTTGGGGCAGACGTGATCGTCCACGGGCGCGACGCGGCGGCCGGTCGAGAGGTCGTCGATGAGATCAAGAAACTCGGGGCGGATGCGACGTTCGTAGAGGCCGACTTTACCGACCCGGACGCCGTTCGTCACCTGGCGGCCGCCACCCGCGACTGGACCGATCGCCTGGACCTGCTGATCAACAACGCCGGGGGACTATTCTCCGACGGGCGCCTCGTGGGGCCCGGGATCGAGCAGACCTTTCACGTCAACCACCTGGCGCCCTACCTCCTGACCGCCGAGCTTCTGGATCACCTGGGGGAGGGGGCACGGGTGGTCACGACCGCCTCCGACGCACACCGGGGCGCGTCGCTCGACCTGAGCCGACCGCTGGAGGTCGAGAACTACTCCGGTATGGGGGCCTACGGGCACTCGAAGCTCGCCAACATTCTGTTTGCTTCGGAGCTCGCTCATCGCCTGGAGATTGCGGGCCGATCCGTCACGTCGAATAGCTTCCATCCCGGATTCATTCCGGGAAGCCAGTTTGGCCGCTTCCTTCCGGGGCCGCTCACGTCGCTGTTCCAACTCATCGGTGCGGTGCCGGGCACCTCGTCGGTTGCCGACGGCGCCGCCGAGCTCCTACACGTGGCCGTGTCGGAGGAGACGGCCGAGCACTCGGGGGACTACTTTACGGGACAGCAGCCCGTCACGCCGGCCCCCGCGGCTCAGGACCCGGACGCAGCGGCGCGCCTGTGGCGCCGCAGCGCAGAAATGCTCGGGATTGACGAGCCTCTTCCGGTGGAGCCGGAGGAGCGCCCGGCCGGTCCCGTCACGTAAGTGAGCATGGCTCCACACCATCTTCTGCTCGATGCCTGACTCTGAGTCCACCATTTCGTCCTCGTCGTCCATCCCGGACGCGGACGACCCGGTTGAGGCCCTCACGGTCGATGCCCTGCACACGGCGCTCAACGAGGCCGGATACATCTGCTCCCGAAGCCGTGCCCGCAGCGTCCTGGCTGCCCTCATGACGGAGCCGCTTGGGGGCTTTTTTGCCTTCGGGCCGCCCGGCACGGGAAAGACGTGGCTGTTGGAGGTCATCGGCGACATTCTGGGCATGAATACCTTCTTCAAGCAAGTAAGTCCCGGAAGCCGGGAAGAAGACCTGATCCTCGACCTTCTCCCCGACGAGGACGCCACGTCCGGGATCAAGAAGCAGTGGGGTGAGCTGCCGAAGGCCGTCCAGGCCAGCCACGAGGGCAATACGCTTCTCATTCTAGACGAATGGGACAAGACCCGCCCGACGGCCGACGCCTTTCTCCTGGACTTTTTGCAGAACGGGCGGGTCAACTACGGAGACATTCAGGTGCAGGCGAACATGGATAACCTCTATGTCTGCATCACGCTCAACGATGAGCGCGACCTCTCCGGCCCCGCCCACCGGCGGATGCCGTATCTCCATTTTGAGCCTCTGCACCCGTCCCTGGTCCGCGAGGCCCTGCTCCGGTCGCACGGCGAGCACCCGTTTCTGGAGGCCGCCGTCAACCTCTACGTGCGGTGCGAACTCTCGATGATGGAGAAAAGCTGCACAATTCAGGAGCTCCAGCAGTTGCTCGACGCGATCAGCGTCCTGGGCCCCGAGGACGCGGACTGGGACCAGCTCGTGCTCGACTACGTGACGAAGGACCGCGACAACCACCGGCTCTTAAAGAAGGCCGAGGACATTGATACCGCCGACTGGGACGATGCCGGCTGGGAGGAGCAGGACGCCGATCCGCTCGACCCGTCCGCCTACGACCGCGTCGACCTGCCGGAAGGACCCTCGAACGGCTCCCCCGAGGAGGAAAGTGCCCTCCCCCCACTGGCCGAGGTGAAGAACTACACGGCGGTCCGCAACGACGATTCGCCGGACCTCGCCGCTGCCTTTGCCGCGCTTGACCGGACCGATCCGGTCTACGATGCCCTCACCCGGCGCGAAGCCCCGTCCGAGACGCCCGACCACTTCGGGCGTGTTCGGGTCGAGGGGGACACCATCACCTTCGACGAGCCGGTGCCGTTCATGGAGCATGACGACTACGCGGGCGGCCTCTGGGGACACAGGGGCGAGGTGGTGTTTGTGGAAGAGACGGCCACCCGCGAGGACCTTCGCCTTCTTCAAGAGAAGCGCGGGCTGGAATTTGTCTCCTACGCGGCGGCGGAGATCATTGGCCGCTACAAGAGCCTGCACCTCCGCTGGACCCCGGACACCGGCGCCGAAGTCATTGCGCCGACGGCCCGCCGCAGCGAGTTTGACGACCTGTTTGTCGGCACGTGGCTGAACGCGGCGGAGGTCTCCGGTCCCGCCGACTTCCCGACGCCGGTGCTGGCGCGTCTCGGCACGGAGGAGGCCGGCGTTGTGGAGGCCCGGCACGCCGGGGAGCCCATCGCGGACCCCTACTTCGCCGGGGTCTTCGATTACTGGACACGCGCGGAGAGCGATTCGGTCCCCACGGGCGACGTGCCGGGGTACGACCAGTTTATGGCGTACGCGGAAGACACCGCGCAGGCAATCATCGCGAAGGGGGAGGCGGTGTACGTCCTCCTTGACGACCTGCTGATTGGGTTCGTCGGCGAAGAGAACGACTACTTCGTCGTCTCCGTGACCGGCCCGTTCGACCCTGCCGTTGAGTCCTACCTGCAAGACTGGCTGCCGAACTCGACCCTCACGCTTCGACGGCGCGGCGCGGTGCCGGGGGCGGGGACCAAGCTGGTCCAGGAAAAGGGGTTCCGTGTTGCCCGCCCGTCCGAAGAACGACCCAATCCGGGGAAGACCCTCGTTCGGTCCCAGAACGGGGTGCGAAGCATCTATCGCGACGGCCGGCTGACCGTTGGGACCCAGCTAAAGTGGACGCAGATTACGGCGACCCGTGCCGACCACCTCATCACGCAGATTGACGAAACGCTCCGCGAACTGACGGCCTAGTTGATCGCGCTCCATCCAAACCCCGAAGGTTTGCCATGAGTACGGACGAGGCGCCCCACAGGCCATCGGCCGGGGAAGACGACGACTCGGACGCCCCCGAGCAGCGCATTGAGCGCCGCTGGCGGCCCGCCTCGGGCCCCCGTCCGACTCGTTCCGGCGGCCCGGCGCAGGACCGTTCGCCCCCACAGCAGCAAGCGGCCGATGAGGCAGAGGAGGGCCCCCCGACCGCGCCCCCACCGGAGGCCCCGAGTGCGCCGCCTGACGCCCCTGCCGACGGAGAGGCTTCAAGAGAGGAGAGTCCTACTGCACCGGAGGAGGGCCTCGACGGACAGTCCTCATCCGATGGAGAGGGCGAAGCTGCCCCCCAGGAGTCGACGGGCCGGCAGCCGCCTGAGGCGTCCCCCTCATCGTCCGGATCATTGGAGGGCTCGACCGCAACGGATGCAGAGCAGGCGCCCGACTCATCCTCGACCCCGGGCGACAGGGACCAGCCGGTCTCGGACAAGGAGGGAGGCCAGGAACCAGCGTCGGATGTGTCCGGGGCCGACCGGGCGGCGGCCCGCGATGAAGGCAAGCGCATCAATGAGGAGGCGTTGTCGGACGCCCCCGACGACCACGCCTGGTCCGATGCCCTGGAGCCGGACGAGAAAACGTCTTCATCAGAACGGGCCCCTGACGCCCCACCCGGGGACAAAGACTTTTTCACCGACGAGACCCGCCGCTCCGACCCCGCCGATCAAGTCGAGGAGGCCATTCAGGACGTTGCCTACCGCATGAACGAGGACGAGGCGGCCCCGACCGACTGGACGCCCGAGCAGCGGAAGGCCCAACGCATCGCCACGACGTTTGCCCTTCTGGTAAGCAAGGTGGCCGAAGACATGAGCTACCAGC
>CAYULG010000176.1:0-5686 GCA_964445365.1 uncultured Salinivenus sp.
CGGGCGTCGAGCGCGCCCCCGGCGTACTGCTGCACGTCCATGCTGGTAAAGTCGTGGTCGCCCTGCCGCACGGTCGTTGCGCGGAAGGTGGCGGCCGGTTTCATCGCCGGTACGTCGAGCGTCTTGACTGTCTCGTAGATCGTGCGGAGGGCCGCCTCGCCGTCGGTGGAGAGCGAAAAGGTGTAGAGTGGGGCCAGCACGTGGTGCACCGACCTCATGGCCCGCGCAATGTTGAGGGCTGCGTCGGGAGGGGCCGCGACCTCGACCTGGGCGTAGCTCTGGAGGCCAAGCGGGGCGTCGTCGGTGTCGTGGAGGGCGAGCCCGGCGGCCGCAGCGCGCTCGCGGTACTCCGTGACGACCACGTCTTCCAGTCCCATGTTCGTGGTGAAGAGGAGGGGGGTGCGCTCGGCCGAGCGGAGGGACGTGACGGGGGCGGGAGAAGGCATGGAGAAGGGGGCCGGTCCGACGGTCATGACGACACCCGCTCCCATCCAACCATTCGTGGCCGCCGCAGTTCAGTGTGCGGCTGACGCGAGAGCAGAGGCGACGCAAAGATTCGCCCTGACGCGGAACTCGCTTCGAGAGGGGGAATTGCACAAGATAGCTTTGTTTCCCCCGCTGCCTTCGCACGCTTCATGAGCGAGCTTCGCGCGTCCCATTCCGCTCGCCGCTACTGTGGCCTGCTGCTGGGGGTGTTGCTGGCCCTGGGGCCGGTGCTCCAGTCGGTTGCGGCGGCGCAGGGGCCCTGCGGTCGTGCGCCGGTGTCGGAAGAGCCTCCGGCGGTAGAGGCCACGTCGGCCATGGCAACCGGAGCACAGTGGACGTGTCCCGATCGGACCGTCGTCTCTGCCCTCCGGGCTGTGCCGTCGGATCGCCCCGACGGCCCTGCGGGCGGTGGGGCGGCGTCGCTCGGCGATGAGGGCCCATCGCGTCACGTGCCGTCGTCGCGGACGGGGAACGCGCCGGTTCGCCCACTCATCTCTCCCGTGCTGACGGCCCTTCGGCCCGTCGTACTCCAGATTTAGACGTCGTCTCCCCCTGCCGTCCGGCAGGGACGCAAAACGAGGACCTGACCGGCGACCCCGGTCGGCCACTGTCGTAGCACTAACATGGAGACGACTGTCATGATGTCTTTTTTTCGTCGAGTCACTCGCTCGCACTGGTTCTGGTTTGTGCTGGGCATTGCCGTCGTGGGGGTGACGGCCGCAAGTATCTTCTCATCCGATGGGGCATCCTCCCCCCGGGCCTGGATTGCGCCCGCCGAGCCCCGGGAAGCACCCGCCTTTACGCTCGACCGCCTCAACGGCGACGCCTTCCGTCTCACGGAGCACCGCGGAAAGGTGGTGGTGCTCAACTTCTGGGCCACGTGGTGCCCGCCCTGCCGGGAGGAGATTCCAGATTTCGTATCCCTACAACAGGATCTCGGGGACGAAGGCCTGCAGTTTGTGGGTGTGGCCCTGGAGCGGACGCCGGATCCCGAGGCCGTCCGGTCCTTTGTCGACGAGATGAACGTCAACTATCCCGTGGGCCTGGACGACGGCTCCATCGCTGAAAAGTACGGCGGCGTCCGGACGCTGCCCACGACGTTCGTCATCGGGCCCGAGGGCGAAATTCGGGGCCGCATTCCGGGTCGTACCACCGAGGCCATGCTCCGGCCCTCCCTGGAAGAGCTGCTCTCGGAGATCCCGTAGGTGGAACGGGGCCGAGTAAGCACGCTGTGCATCCTGTTTCTAAACAAATGGAAGGCCCATGTCTGACGCGAAATCTGATACTTTTTCGTTGCGCCTGCGTACCGCATGGCTGTCCGTGAAGCGATACTGGCACTGGCCCATCCTCATCGTGGCGGGGGTGTACCTCTACCAGCAGTATCTTCCCCACATTGAGTTGGCGGAGCCGGGGCGTGCGGCTCCCGATGTCGTCGCGGAAACGCTGGATGGCGAGCCGTTTCGGCTTTCGGACCACCGGGGCGAAGTGGTCGTCGTCAACGTGTGGGCCACCTGGTGTGCCCCCTGCCGGGTGGAGATGCCGGGATTCGTCGATTTGCAGGAGGAGTTTCGCGACCAGGGGGTCCGTTTTGTCGGCATTTCCGTAGACCAAGAGGGGAGCGGGGTGGTGCGGTCCTTCGTGGAGGACGAGGGCATCAACTTCCCTCAGATCGTAAATCCCGCCCTCGCAAATCGGCACTTTCCCGGCGAGGTGGTGCCGCGCACCTACCTGATCGACAAGCAGGGGCGCATCCGGTACGAACACAGTGGCGTGATCCTGAAATGGGCGCTGGACGATGCGCTCGACACGCTGGTGAACGAGCCAACGGAAACAACGACGACCCAAGCGGCCCGATAGGGCTCATTGCTGATCCGTCTCTCTCTTGTTTCCTTCAGAACGGGTACTATATCGTCGGAGGTCTCTCTCCCCTACCCTCAAATGCCTTATGATCCGTCGTCTACTGAACGGTCTTTTCGTTTTGCTTCTGTTCGCCCTTCCGGCCGAGGCTCAGCCCACCGAGACGGGGAGCACCACGGCCCTGGTTGGCCCCACGGCCATCACGCCGGTCGACTCGACTGTCATTGAGGACGCGACGATCGTGATTGAAGGCGACCGCATCGCGGCCGTCGGGCCGTCCAGCGAGGTGACGGTGCCAGACGACGCAACGGTGCGCCAATTGCCGGGCAAGCACGTGATCCCGGGCCTCGTGGACGGGCACGTGCACTTCTTCCAGAGCGGCGGCCTCTACACCCGACCCGACGTGCTCGACCTGCGCGCCGAGCGCCCGTACGCGGAGGAGTTGCGCCGCATCAAGGAGCGACTGCCCGACACCTTCCGCCGCTACCTGCGCACGGGGATCACGGGCGTGGTAGACGTGGGCGGGCCCATGTGGAACCTCGACGTGCGGGCCCGGGCCGACACCACTCCTGCGGCGCCGACCGTGGTGACCGCCGGCCCGCTTATCTCCAGCGTCGAGCGGCCCCGGCTGGACGAGGGCGATCCGCCCATTCTGCAGATCACTACACCCAAAGCCGCCCGGGAAGAGGTGCGGCGCCAGGTGGAGGCGGGTGTTGACATCATCAAAATCTGGTACATCGTGCGTGACTCGCCGGCCGCCTACCGCCCCGTCGTGGAGGCGACAATCGACGAGGCCCACGCCGCCGGCAAACGGGTGGCCGTCCACGCAACGGAGCTCGAAACGGCCCGCGCCGCCGTGGAGGCCGGGGCCGACATTCTGGTTCACAGCGTGTTCGACCAACCGGTAGATGACAGCTTCGTGCGCCTCCTGAGAGAGAACGACGTGTTGTACACCCCGACCCTCGTGGTGCGGGAACGCTACAATCAGACGTTTGCCCAGCAGCTCGACCTGACCCTGACCGAGCACCGCACTGGGCAAAAGAACGTGATCAACTCCCTTACCGACCTCCGCACCCTTCCCGATTCCCTCGTGCCCCGGGGCATACGGCAGCAGATCGAAAAGGCCCCACCCATCTCCTCGGACACCACGGCCCTGCAAAACCTGAAGCGCCTCCACGAGGCCGGCGTAGCGATTGCCGCGGGGACCGACGCCGGCAACATCGGTACCCCCCACGGCCCGTCCCTTGTTCGCGAGTTTCAGCTCATGCGCGAGGCTGGACTCACGCCCCGCCAGGTCCTGACGACGGCGACCGCCGGCGGCGCGCGGCTGATGGATCGAGACGACCTTGGCCGGATCGAGGCGGGGGCACAGGCCGACTTGGTTGTGCTCGACGAAAACCCCCTCCGAGACCTCATGCACGTGACCAACGTTCATCGGGTCCTGAAACGGGGAACTCTCTTTCGCCCCGACTCGCTTGTGCCCCGCACACCCCACGAGGTCGTCTTTCAGGCCCATAATGCCTACAACACCCACGATGCGGAGGCCTTCATCGACGCCTTCGCCGACGATCTGGAGGTTTATCGGCACCCAAACACGCTACTGATGACCGGCCGGGACACCATCGCGGCCCAGTATCGGCCCCTCCTGCGTCAGGCCACGGATCTCCACTCGACCTTTCACGACCACACGACCGTGGGCAACACGTTCACGGCCCACGAGACCATTCGCGGCCTGCCCGATCGGGACGCTCCCGTGAGTCAGGTCTTCCTGTACCGCGTAACGGACGGGGCCATTGACCGCGCCTGGCTCGTACAGGAGTAGGGAGCGAAAGAGGGCACGGGCTGAGCGAGGGCATTACGGCCTGGTTGATGGCAGGACCGAAAAGAGTCGTGCCAACCGTAGGGACGTGAACTCATTACGTCTAATTCACGTAGGGAGAGCAGACACAAGGGGTCGCGTTTCGGTATCCTGGTTTTTGGAACAGTCTTTTCTGCGTAAGGGGTGCTCCGTATATTGAACGTTTGTCCCACTGATGTCCAGTTCCTCCCCGAATTTGTCGCCGTCGCCCGGTGAGCGCTCGGACGATTCCTCCCAGTCTGAGTCCCTCGCGCGAACCCAGAGCGAAGGCCCCCGCGCTGTGCTCCCGGACGTGCCCGGTGAGCGGGATCTGTTGGAGAGCATCTTCACCACCAGTGCCCTCGCCATCACGGTGCTCAACACCGACGGACGAATCGTTCGGGCCAATGCACGGGCCGAGGAGGTCCTCGGGCTCACGCCCAGTGCTATCGAGGGACGGTCGTACGACGACCCGCGCTGGGAGCACGAAACCCTTGATGGGGAGCCCTTGCCGGAGGAGGAGCAGCCGTTCGTGCGGGTGATGACCACCGAGGCGTCCGTCTACGACGTTCAGCACGCCATCCGGTGGCCGGACGGACGCCGGCGAATCCTGTCGATCGACGGATCCCCCCTCCACGACGACGGCACGATCACCGGGGCGGTGTTTCTCGTCGACGACATTACCGAGCGCCAGCGGCGAGAGCAAACCTTGAAGGAGGAGCGTGACCGGTCCAGGGTGCTGTTCGACAACCTCCCGACGCCGGTCGTGCACGGGGTTGCCGAGGGGGGGCAGTTCACTGTGTCGACCGTCAACGCGGCCTTCGAGGAGGTTTTCGGGTTCGACGCCGAGGCCGTGCGGGGCGAGGACGTTTATGATTTTATCGTGCCGGAGGGGCGACGAGAGCAGGCCCTCGAAATTGATCGACAGGCCCTGGCGGGGGGAACCGCACAGGGAGAGGTACGGCGCATCACGAGGGACGGTCTCCGCGACTTTCAGGTGCAGGTGACCGGCCGGGAGCGCGAGGACGGGGTCGCCGAGTTGTACGCCATCTACACCGACATCACGGACCGAAAGCGGGTGGAAGAGACACTTCGCGAGAAGGAGGAGCGGCTCCGCTCGATTACGCAGAACATTTCGGACGGCATTTACCGTTCCGACCCCGAGGAAGGCATCGTCTACGCCAATGAGGCATTCGCGGCGATGTTTGGCTACGAGGATCTGGAGGAGGTGCGTGACCTCGATTCCGTGGAATTGTATGCAAGCCGGGAGGAGCGAGAGCGCCTGGTCCGAATTGAGCAGGAAGAGGGGTCGCTCGACGGGGTCGAGGTCGAGTTTCAGCGAAAGGACGGGACCACGTTCGTCGGCCTCCTCAGCAGTCGCGCTGTCCGGGACGACGACGGAGGGGTCACCTGCTACGACGGGGTGATTACGGACATCACTGAGCGGAAGGCGTACGAGGAGGAGATGGCCTACCGGGCGGAGCTCGAACGCGTGATCGTCGACAT
>CAYULG010000177.1:0-5677 GCA_964445365.1 uncultured Salinivenus sp.
TACTCTCGTCAACAGATGCGATAGCCCTGCTGGGGGCTGCCGCAAATTGATTTTTGCGTTCGGAAGGGCGGGATGCCTCACTCATCGTTTCCGTTGACGGGGAGGCGGAGGCGGTTGTCTGCGTCGAGGCGGGTGTCGGGGTCGCCGGTGGCTTGCTGGATGCGTGTGCGGTAGAGGGTTTGGAAGCGTTGGTAGAGGCGGTCGAGTTGGGCGTCGGCCTCCTCGGCGGGCAGGTCGATGACCTCCGGGTAGGCGAACGTGGCCGCCCCGGCCGTGTCCACGAAGAGGGTCTTGAGGCCGAGGCGGCGCTGAAAGATCGTCGCGGTGGCGTGGAAGGCGTGGAATTTTTCGACGGGGATCACCCACAGTCGATGGGTCATCACGCCGCGCCGGACGTAAAGACCGTCGCTGCGGATGGCGTAGTCGTGGTTGCGGTACTGGAGCACGGCCCATCCCAGGATGAGAGGAACGAGTGCGAAGCCCCACCAGGGAAGGGCCGCTCCGCCCGGGTGCCACCAGCCGGCCGGCCAAAAGTAGATGGCAGGCAGCAAGAGGGTCGACAAAGCCGCGGTGTACCGGAAAAACCGGCGGCGAACTGTGATGGGCGACACGCTCCCAAACGCGTCGGGCAGGTCAAACGACCGCACACGCTGTCCAAGCGCCAGGATATCCTCGTACTGCGCGAATGGTGCGATTACGCGGTGGCCCTGCTCATTCACGTTCATCCCCACGGTTTGCACCTTCAACTCGTACCACCCGAAGAGCCGCATGAGCGGATTGGTGCGCAGAATGAGGAGCTGGACCTTTTCAAGCGGGATGGTCCCCTCCGTGACCGTAAACAGCCCGTGCCGCTTCCGGAGCTTATCCCCGTCGAGCCAGAGCGCGAAGTTGTAGTACCGGGCGAGGTGAATGACAATCCCACTGATCCAACCGAAAAACCCGGCCACCGCGACGGTCCCAAGGGCCGTCAGGAGGGGATTGGCCGCCATTGCGTCCGTGATTTGGTCGACCTGTCCCTGAGAGCGCAGAACCCGCTGGATGATGAGTTCGGGATCGACGAGCTCGAGCACCGAAAACACGAGGGCGATGTACAGCAGCGAGAACCGAAAGGCCCCCGACAGCAGGACACGGCTGAGATCCATCGAGAAGAGCGTCTGTTTCGATGCGGCCTCGCCCGCATCCGACACCACCTCGTCCACGGCCTCCACCGTCTCGTGCTGGAACGTACGCACGACCTGCCGGATCTCCTGGGCAGCCTTCAGCCCCACGTATTCCAGAGAGCCCTCCGTGGCCGAGCTCCCGGCCGTTTCGATCGTGACCTTCGCCACGCCGAGCATGCGGGCCACCAGGTTGCGCTCGATCTGCACGTTCTGGACCCGCTCGATGGGGATACTTCGGTTCTGGCGCTTAATCACCCCTTTCTGGATGACGATCTGCTTCGGGGTGATGCGGTAGCTAAACCGCATGTACTGCAGAATGATGGCCGGCAGGGCCACGACGCCGTAGAACACCGTGAGCGCCACGGCGAAAATGTTTTCCGAGCTCGGGTTTTGGAGCGTGGGGAACAGGAGGATGAAAAGGGCCGGCAGGCTCGCGCCGATTCGGAGCAGCAGCGTGAGGGGGTGGAGGCGCTGCGGCTCCCGGACGGCCCCGAGCGGGGTTGCGGCCGCAGTGTCGGCGGGGGCATCGGTTCCCTCGGCCGGGGACTGTTCGCGCGGCGCCGCGTCCTCGGGAGAGGGAGACTCGTCGTTCGCCTTCGACATCTGGGATGGATCCGGAGTGGGTTCCCGGGACGACGGGGACGGCATTACACCGGGTCTTCCGTGAGGGGATCTTCGAGAATGAAGCGCTTGACCTCGTCGCGGATGCGCTCGGCCTCGTCTAGCGGCAGGCCGGGAACGACGACATCACTGCTCCGAGAACCGGCCGTGTGGACGACCAGGCGCCCGAGATCAAACTCGCGCTCGACCAGGTCCTGCGATACATCTACGTGTTGAATACGACGCAGCGGAACCACCGTTCGCACGTGATTGAGCACGCCGTGCTCGGTGTACAGCTCTTCGGGCCGTAGGGCAAAGCCCCAGGCGCGGTACCGCAGTCGGGGCCACACGAGGATGTACAGAAGCCCCAACACCACCACGGTACTGGAGAAGATACCGAACGGCAGCCAGGAGCCGGGGTCGAATAGATGGGTGAGGTCGTAGAAGAACGCGGGGAGGAGCAGGAGAAAAGTGAGGCCCGCCCCCTTGATCCGCCAGATGTTGCGGACGGAAGCGTGGAGGCAGCGAATCGTGTCCTCCGTGCCCACCGCCGAAAGGGCCGCGTCCGATTGTAAATCGGTCATAATCGGTCGTGCAAGGGCAAAAGCGAGTCGATGCTTTTTGAACCAGCGGGCCCACCGGAGGGTTCGGACATATTTCGTTGAGTACGGCTTGCCCCATGCCGGACAGTCGGCGGCCTGAATGGGGAGAACAAATGGCACCCAAGTGAGCAAAGAAATCCGTTCACCGTAGATGGACTCTGTCGATCGGGACCGTCACTCGGGAACGTTCGCGGTGCGTTTGCGCTTGGGTGGAGGGGCGACAGTGAACGCGGTCCGCGGTCCCGTTCCTTGCGGTTCTACAATCTACTCCCACCTGATTATGACGTCTTCGATAAGCATCATTGGCTGCGGATGGCTCGGGCGCCCACTGGGCGTGCATCTGGTTGGCCGAGGCCTGGACGTTCGAGGCTCCACCACCTCGCCCGATAAAGTCGAGGCCCTGCGGCAGGACGGCATCGAGCCCACGCTGTTGACGCTCGATCCGGACTTTTCGGGAGAAGACCCGGAGCCCCTCTTCGATGCGCCCGTGCTGGTGCTCAACGTGCCGCCGCCCCGAGGCGCCGACGACGTGCGGGCCGTGCACCGTCGACAGATCGAAGCCGTCCGCGACGCGGCGGTCGACGGGGCCGTTGAGTGGATTCTGTTTGCGAGCTCCACTGGCGTATACCCGAACGTAGAGCAGACCGTCACGGAGGCGGACTGTCCCCCCGGCCGGCGCGAGGCCTTGCCCGGCCCCCGCCGCGCCACCGGCGAGGCCCTGCTCGACGTGGAGGCCCTGCTGATGGAGACCCCCGACCTCGACGTCACGATTGTGCGGCTCGGGGGCCTGTACGGCGGCGACCGCAACCCGGGGCGCTTCCTCGCCGGCCGCACCGGGGTGGGCCGCCCCGAGGCCCCGGTGAACCTGATCCATCGCGACGACGCCGTGGGCGTGTTCGCTGCCCTGCTCGATCGGGACGTGCGGGGGGAGGTCTTCAACGCCTGCGCCGACGCGCACCCCACCCGAAAATCGTTTTACACCCGGGCGGCAGAAACGATGGGGCTGGAGCCGCCGACCTTCGACGAGAACGATACCACGACGGGCAAGCGCGTGAGCAACGAGAAGCTCAGGCAGCACACCGACTACTCGTTCCTACACCCAGATCCGCTCGCGGACCTGGACGCAGACTGACGATCTTATCATTCGCCGACGAGTCTGTAACAATCCCCTACATTCCGCGAATGAGACATCGGAGAACTTGATTTCTACGGGGGTACACCCGTTGTTAGGGTGATCACGTTCACTCAGGTACGGTCGGGTCCTGCAACGACCCCTCGTCATCGAATTTTCTTCGCATCGCCGCCCCTGCTTTTCAGATGGAGACCACCACGCAGACGCTTCCCCTCGTAGATCAGGCACCAGCTACCGAGTCCTTCCGCGACGCCGTGCTGGACGGGCTTCGGAAGCCGCAGAAGGAGATCTCGTCGAAGTTCCTGTACGACGAACGAGGCTCAAAGCTCTTCGATCAGATCTGCGAACTGGAGGAGTATTATCCGACGCGGACCGAGATCGGCATCATGCAGGATCACATCGATCCGATGATTGACGCCATCGGGTCGGACGCCCGCCTCGTGGAGCTCGGTAGCGGAAGCAGCCTGAAGACCCGCATCCTGCTCGACCACTTGGACGATCTTGCAGTCTACGTTCCCATCGACATCTCGCGCGCCCACCTCGTCCAGGCCGCCGAACAGATCGCGGCGGACTATCCAAACACGCCGGTCCAGCCCCTGTGTGCCGATTACTCGTCTTCGTTCGACCTCCCAGAGCCGCCACGGCCCGCCGCCCGGACCGTCGTGTATTATCCCGGATCCACCGTGGGCAACTTCCAGCCCAGTGAAGCACGAGCCTTCCTCAGCCGCATCGCCGACGGCCTTGACCGAGACGCCGGGCTCGTGATTGGTGTTGATCTCAAGAAGGACGTGGACGTGCTGGAGGCCGCCTACAACGACGCGGAGGGCGTCACGGCCGCGTTCAACAAAAACTTGCTTCGGCGCATGAACCGGGAGCTCGACGCCACCTTCGACCTGGACAAGTTCGAGCACTGGAGCTTCTGGAATGAGGACGAGGGGTGCATGGAAAGCCACCTCCGGAGCACCACCGAGCAGACGGTCACCGTTGCCGGAGAGCCGTTCTCGTTCGACGACGGGGAGACGATCCACACGGAGTACTCCTACAAGTATAGCCTCGCCGAATTTGCCGACCTGGCAGGCGAGGCCGGTTTTTCCGTCGAACGGGTCTGGACGGATGAGCGCGACTACTTCAGCGTGCAGTACTGCACGGTCGCGTCCTGAGTGTGGCGTCTCCGGGAGCGATTGCGTCGTGCCCACAGCGCTGGTATGGAGGGGGCCGTACCTGCTCCTACGCACCGTGGGTGACGAGGGCAGATGGTCTCCGGGTTGCCCCCATTCGATCAGCGTCCATTCGGCAGGCGGCAGCAGTACCAGCCGATTTCGTCCCCACGACGGGTCTTGTGTCGGGGGCTCCAGGGCCACCCCCGATTCTCTGCACGCCGGGACGATTTGTGGAACGAGCGGCGCGCAGTTCCATGCCTATAGGTCCGCTACGTCTCTCAAATTGGTCTTCCTTTGCCATGGCCCACGCTTTTTTCCTTGGAGTGGACGTTCCCGACGACGCGTCTGACGATGGTATCGACGCCACGCTCACGATCCTCGAGAAAGAGAAGGAGCAGTCGGACGCTCACGCGGCCTTTCGCCTCGACCATGTCCGCCATCATCGGGATGTCGACTCGCCCGAGGCCCTCGCCGATCACGTGCAGGGCCTCGTCGCCGACCGTCCGTATATCGGCCGCACCAGTATCGTTGTGAACCGGGCAACGGGGCCGGGGGAGAAGCTCGTCGAGGCTCTGTCGGACCGGGGGCTTGATCCGGTGGCCGCGACGCTCACGGAGGGAAGTGGGTCCGTTCCGGGCGAACGGGATGAAGTGGGCGTGTCCCTGGGCACGGCCGACGCGGTGCGCACCCTCGCCGAGTTGTATCGCGACCGCCGTCTGGGCATCGACGACCACAGCACCGAGGCCGCCTCCGAGCTTGCGCGCGGCGTGCAGCGCGCCTCCGAAGTGCTCGACGAGGCGGACGGCAATCAGGACACCCCCGAAGCCGCCGGCTCTACGCTCGACACGCTCAACGACGCCAGCACGTCCATCACAAGCGCGGCCCTCGCGGCCTGGGTTGGGGCCGAGCGCTCCTTCGATCCGTCCCAGCACCTGAAGGAGGACCCGCAGACGGACCGTCTCGGCGGCGGGACGATGGGGAGCTGAGCTCGTTGCATCCGGGTCCCCCGGGCGGCGCGCCGCG
>CAYULG010000178.1:0-5657 GCA_964445365.1 uncultured Salinivenus sp.
CACATACGTGGGAAAGTGGAAAGGAGGGAGCGCAGAACTGCGGGCGTGTTGCGTCATTCCGATCCGGCAGGCGTTACACCCACCGCCGGTCGAACAGAAACGGAACGGAGGGCTTCACGGTCGAATCGACGCCTCGACCTCTCTGCGTCCCCGTTGCGTCTTTCTCACGAACGCGTCGGAGGCATAGCCCCGAACCTGCGGGAGGGTCCGACGGGCGATCTCCTCGGTCCAAAAGTTCCCCACCCACACCCGATACAGCGTTGACCCCCCCCGATCGGTCGACTGTACGCGAGCCGCATGCCCGTCGAAAAGCACGCGAAGGGCCTTCCGCTCCGCATTCTCGCGCTCATCGAAGACGCCAATCTGAATGACGTAGGGCTTCTGCCCCGGAGATGGCGGGGCCTCGTCAACATCGATGGTGAGCGTGCGCGATGCGCGTCCGGCCCCGTTGGCGGCCGAAAACTGAACGGTGTGCTCGCCCGCTTCTCTGTACGTGTGCCGGGCAGACGCGCCGGAGGCCGTGGTTCCATCCCCGAAGCGCCACTCGTAGGAGAGAGGCCGTCCGCCGTCGGCCCGCCCCCGAAATACAAACTCACGGCCGACGGACGTCGAGGTCGGCGCGACCTCAACCGAAGCGACGTGGGCCGGCGTGAGGGTGTCTTGTACGGTCACGGTGAGCGACGTGCGGTCACTGCCGGCGTGGTTTTCGGCCTCGAAGAGGACGACGTGGCGCCCTGGTCGCCGGAACGTGTGCGTTGCCGTAAGGCCCGTTTCCGATGCTCCGGTCCCAAACGTCCACTGTCGCTCGACCGGCTTCGCGACGTTTGCCTCGTTAATCGTAGCACTGAAGGTGATCGAGTCGCCGAGCCGCACCTCCGTGGGGCCCAGGACCCGACGGATCCGGGGCACAGTCGGGGCTGATCGCAGCACGAATTCAGCCCCGACCGACGTTACGGTCAGCACATCGAGCGGGACGCCCGCGGCCGCTTCGTACGCGTCGGCGGCCTCTGTCGGGAAAAAGGGAACCGTAGCCGGGACGGCGAAGTGGAGCCGCGACTCGGCAAAGAAGGACAACCGGCGGTCGACGGTGATGTCGAGGCCGCCGCCCACGGAGGGGCCGTATCGGAGGCGATCGCGGCCCGTGGACGCATTGATGCCCAGGTCGAGGTACGGGGCCACGATCCAATCGCGAGCGCCCCCCTTGTACCGCGCCAGTAACTCCACGGCCTGCATGGTCTCGCTCTCGATGCCGCTGAGGTTGGTTCCGATTTGGTAGCCGAGCCCGAGGGAGAGGGCAGAAGAAAACCGGTATCCCAGCTCGACGCTCGGGGCATACTGCGTCTTGGTCAACGCCCCCGCGCCGGAAACCGCCGTAGGGGTAGCCCCGGTCCCCACGTTGCCGGCAAACTCCGATGCCCCCTGTCCAAACCGGAGATACAACAGGTCCGTCGTGCGGGTCGGTTGGGCCTGAGTGCCCCTCGCAACGAGCAAAACGAACAAAACCGGAAGAAGGAAAAGAGGAGTCCACTTCGTCGTGAGAGACAGAGACGGCCCTGACGTGCGACCTCGCGAGAACATGAAATCTGCTATCCGAAAGAGGGTATTCCGCATAGTTCTCTGGCTCGTCCGATTGGGAATGTGGAGACGACCGCCTCCGTGCGACCGGGCAACGAAGCCCCTTCCCCGTCGGCAAATCCTTCCCCAGCGGCAAATTCTTCTCGTCAACGTCACGGGTGGCGACCCGTCTGCGACCGCGTGCGGAAGTCGAGCGCACGCCTGCCGGTGCCTCCGACAGGAGCGCTCGCCCGGCCTCCGAGCCCGTTCTCAGGCGAAACGGGGTCGCGAGTGGGCGTCAGATCCGGTATCTTCCTGCTGAGGCCGCTTCGGGCCGTCCTCTCAGAGCATGGTGGGCTTTGCAGGGCGAGTGTGTAAGGGGGGAGGTCCGCAGTCGTAATCGCGAGGAGGGTACGGCCAACGTCCGAGCGGACAGGGGCATCATTACAGTTGTACCAATGCCGTGCCACGTAATGCCAATCGCATCTTGCGTCCGAATCGGCCCCGGATCTTCGCCAAGCCAGATTGATTTGTGGTGTGGGCGTCCACACATTCCAGTGCGCTCGAGCGATGCATGGCGCGCGAGCCGCTGCCCGGTCAGAATACCGACGTGGGATCGCCCGGTGTGCTCCGTCGGTGGCTCCGTACTCGGGACGTTGGTTTCGGGGCAATCCAGACGAGGGCTGTGATCGTGTCAATCGTCGAAAAGATGCTCGGGATGCGGCAAGCCGGTTCCTCGGAGAAGAGAACAGGATAGGAGCCGGGGGCGCTCCGGACCACTAGGCGCCGAGCAAGATGCACGGCAACACGTTGTAACGAACGGTCCCGGACGCGACCCTATCTGTTTGAGAGCATCGCCGGTCACAACTTCACATCTCGCACAGCTCTCCCCGACTCGACTCCTCGTGGCCCATGATCGAACTCGTCGTTCCCAATGCCCTCGACGGACACGCACAGCTTGGCGACGACCGATTGTGTATAGCGCGCGAGATGGTCGGGCGGCAGGTGTTTTCGTTCGACGGCCCGCTCGACGACGCGCTGGCCCTCGCCGAGGACCTATCGGCGGAAAGCCAGGGCAATCCCGTGCTCGTCAACGACGTCACGGCGGAGACCGATGACGCACGGGTGGTGGACGTATACATGCACCAGAACGGCCGGCAGATGAGCGTGTCGGAGGGGGTGGAGCGGCCCAGCCTAGACTGAGGCCCCGCCGATGCTTCGGAGACGCGGGTGCTCCCTGCTTCTCACATTCCTCGCGGGAAAAAAGCTCAACAGCGCCGCACCGGCAGAAATGCCCCGTGAAAGAACGAAACTGTGTGTAAAAACGAAATACATTTGGGGGCTGCGTTTCCGGAAAAGCAGGCATTGAACGGAATGTGAAGGAAGAGGCCAGCCCGGAACGAGATTTGTAGCCTCTATTGGACGCGTTGACAAAGCCCAGTTTCGCACCATCCAGCATAAGATTCTCCAGTCGCCATGACCCCGACGCCGAGCCTCATTCTCTTCGTCGCGCTCTTCTGGACCCTGCCCGCGTCTCTGGCCGTTCTTGCGTACCGGAAAAACGAAAGCTTCCTCCAGAACATTAAGACCTCGGTTCACCACTCCGTGGAGCGGGCGCTCAATGCCATTCGCGTCGAGCAGGCGTGGCTCCGACTTGACGTGTAGAGCGTCAGGGGGATGATCTACGGGCATCCCCGCACGCTTCTTCGTTACGTCCACTTCCTACGGCGGACGTGCAGGGCCAGGACGGCGGCGAGTGCTGTCACCACCGCCGCATGGACGCCCACGACCGTTGGGCCGAGTACGTACCGGGACTGCCCATGGCGAATGTGGCCACCCGTGAGGAAGGTGAGCCGAATGTCGCCCTTTCCCGGTACACACTCCATTGATCTCACCTGTGCGATTGGAGAAGCGAGAGCACGCGCAGTTCTATGAGTCTGTCATCGCGTTCCGTATCGACTCGACGAGATTGAGCACGTGGACGGGGTCATCGTGGGTGTGCCCCACGAGAGTAGATCCTTCGATCACAACTCCGTCAGGCTCCAGGTAAGAGGGCAGCGCCCACATCGCCCGCGTCGTACGACACATCAAGATGAGGTTGCGGGGCAGGGTGTCGGTGGGTTCGTGCACGTCCGGTGGTGAATTGGCCAGCGTCGCCTTTACAATCACCTTCGCGGTCGCGAATGGCCCCAACAGCCGGGTGGACCAACCCCGGCACCGTCCAGTAGGGACACTCGCTTCGCGCTTTTCTCTCGGCTTCTTCTGGCTCCGCCGTGCTGGTTCGGTTTGTCCCTCGCGTCTGCCCGCCCGTCCGGATTCCACCCACGCTCCTCGTGGTTGTTTTTCATATCCTGCTCGGGGCGGGAAGCATCTCCCCCGTCCAGGCCCAGTCCCGGGTCGACCTGATGGCGGCCCGGCAGTACGCGACGCAACTGGAGAGCAATTTCTGGGAGCGGGCGTGGGAGCGCCACCTCGCCGCACGGGCCGACGGCGACGGAACGGTGGACTGGCACTACGACAGTCGACAGGACCTCAGCACACTTACGGCCGACTACCAGAATGCCATCGGGGAGGCCGACGGCTTCTGGAAAAACATGCAGGTACAGGACTACCTGCAGCGTCACCTCCTCACCGTGCAGCCCAATCCCATGATGCCGGGGCGGCCCGGGGCCTTCCGGCTGCGTGTGCTGAGCACCACCACGCCCAATGCTCTGGCCCTCAATGACGGCACCATCATCCTCACGACGGGGCTCCTCGCGACATTGCGGACCGAGGCCCAGCTCCACGCCGTGTTGGCCCACGAAGTCGCCCACGTCGTGCTCGACCATTCCCTCGCCACCTACCGGTCCAGCAAAAAGACCAATCGGGCCCGAAACCTCCTCGGGTCGATCGTCAGTGGCGTCACGTCGGTCGTCACGCCCGGGCTCGGTGGCCGCCGCCCGCTCGAATCGACGGTCTACGACCTGACCTCCGGGCTCGCCACCAAATACCTCGACCGCGAGTTCATTGCCGCTGCGGGGCTGAAGTACGACCGGAAACAGGAGCGGGCCGCCAATCGTCTCGCGCAGCGGTGGCTCCTGGAGAAGGAGCAGCCGCCCGGCGCCCTCTACGCAGCGCTCCGTGCGCTCGATGAGGCCGGGGTGAGCACCAACGCCACGCACGGATCCTCTTTTCCCGATAGCCATCCCGGTACCGACACGGAGCATCGCAGGCACCTCGCCGAGGTTATCGAAGGACAGGGGGGCGACCCAGCTGTGCTCGACAGCACAGCGTCCGGTCCCGAGGCGGACTACGACACCCCAATTGCCGCCGTCCTCGAACACGAGGCGGAGATGGACCTGGCCGCTCGGCGCTTTCACACGGCCCTGTCGGTGTTGACCCGGGCCCTGGAGACCGAATGGGCGACCGCCCGGACCTATCTGTTCAAGGCGATCGCCACGCGCAACACCGTGACGGGGGCGAGGGGGACCCGGCAGGCCCTTTCCCTGCTCAACGAGGCAGAGGCCCGGGCCGACGCCCCCGAGCCGCGCATTGAGGCGGAGCGCGCGCTCCTGCGCCTCCGTCAGGACCGCCCCGACCACGCCCGCCGGCACCTGTCGCGCTGCCTCGCACAGATCGATGAGATCCGCGCAGCAGATGCTTCCTCCTCGGCCCACGACAACCTGCAAGCCTGGGCCGATAAGATGCGAACCCGCCTCACCGAGTGACACTGCCGGGGGAATGCCCGGTCGCGTGCCGGCAGTCGTCGTGAGGAGGCGAAGGGGCGACCGAGGCTCGTCTCAACGACCCCGTTGTCCCAGCGGTGCACTCATCCTCTCGATCCCCTTGCCCCGTGCGTTCCGCTCCCAACCGAAGCAACTGACGCGCCACCTCCAATCTCGGCCGCAACGTCGAACTGGACGGCCCGCTTTCCCCATTCTTCCCCTTTCGGCCTGCCCGCAGCCGGAAACTTCCCCCCGCCCGCCCGTTGGTTCGTTAATCCGAGGACAAAGCCTCGTCCCACATCCCTCGTTACCGTGTATCCTCTAACGCCTTCGCGACCATGAAGCAGTCCGACCTTCGCGACATCGCCATCGTGGCCCACGTCGACCACGGCAAGACCA
>CAYULG010000179.1:0-5627 GCA_964445365.1 uncultured Salinivenus sp.
CTTCTCCGAGTCGGAGAGGCCGGAGAGGTCCGAGCAGTCGGCCGAGGCCGTTGCACTGCTGCTCTGGGCGTCTCCCCCGTCCTCTCCGTCGCCGCCGGAGTCATCGGAGCCGCCACAGGCGGCGAGAAGGGACCCGCTTGCCCCTACCGCACCGGCAACCCCGAGCGACTGGAGAAAGCGACGTCGGGTCACACGATCGTGATCGTTTGCACTCATAGCAAAAAGGGGTTCGTCAATGAGGTCATGATTCCTCAGGTACTACAGAATATAGGCAGCCGCCCGGTCAGTATTCAACCCGAAAATGCGCTTTCATCGTAGGGTATTCGCCAAAGGGGATGTGGGCACTCTCCCCACGCTCCTCCGGATCGACGGGATCTCCCCGACATGCGGGGGAAACGAATCGCTTTTGTGCCGGAGGGCCGACGCTTGGGACAAGGTTACGTGAAAGTAGAACGAGAGGGCGGAAAACCCCCCGATCTCCGCAAACATGTCCCCCCTGGACGGTTAGTAACTAAAATGACTCGGTCCCCTAGGGGATTGAACCAGGAAAACTCATGGAGACGTACATCCGGACTGACTAAAAAATTACTCCCGGTATATTCCACGAATTGCATTGACCGGGATGAAGTTTGTAGGTCAGCTTATCCCTCTTTCAGGGTGGCGGTTCTCCCAACATCCTGCGTACTCTGACTTTCATCAACGTCACTGATCTGTTATGGCTGTCATCGAGGTGGAGAACCTTTGGAAAATCTTTGGTGGGGACCCGGAAGAAGCCCGTTCCCGCTCCCAAGAGGGCCTGTCGAAAGCCGAGGTCAAGGAGGAGACCGGCTCCGTGATCGCGGTGGACGACGCGTCCTTCGAGGTGGAGGAGCAGGAGGTCTTCGTGGTCATGGGCCTGTCCGGCAGCGGCAAGTCTACGCTTCTCCGGTGCGTGAACCGGCTCATCGAACCCACCTTCGGAGAAGTCCGCGTGCACGGGGACGATGTGACCAAGTACGACGACGATCGGCTCCGCCAACTCCGGCGGACGAAGATGTCGATGGTGTTTCAAAACTTCGGCCTCTTCCCCCACCGCAGCGTCCTGGGCAACGTGGAGTACGGCCTCGAGGTCGGCGGGATGGACGAGGAGAAGCGACGCGAGAAGGCCGCGCGTACGCTCGAACTCGTGGGCCTCGACGGGTACGAGGACAGCAACCCAGGCGAACTGAGCGGAGGCATGCAGCAGCGCGTGGGCCTGGCCCGGGCCCTGGTCAACGACCCCGAGATTCTGCTGATGGACGAGGCCTTCAGCGCCCTCGACCCCCTCATCCGCGAGGAGATGCAGAACGAGCTGCTGGACCTGCAGGACATGTGGGACCCGGCGGCCACGATCCTCTTCATTACCCACGACCTGGACGAGGCGCTCAAGATGGGCGACCGGATCGCCATCATGAAGGACGGCTGGATTGCCCAGGTCGGCACCCCGACGGACATCCTCACGAACCCGGCCAACGACTACGTCCAGTCCTTCGTCCAGAACGTGGACCGCACGAAGGTCATTCCCGTGAGCTCGGTGATGCGGCCCCCGGAGGAAGGCGACGGCATGCAGATCCAGCCCGACGCGGAGCGGTCCGTGTCGCCCCACACGTCCATCGCCGAAGTTCTGCCGAAGGTTCTGGAAGCGGACGGCCCGATCGCCGTTCACGACACCGGCGGCCAGATGAAAGGCTACGTGACCCGCTCGACCGTCCTGGAGGAGGTCAGCCGAAACGCCCAAAACATCACGAAGACGCGAGAAGCGGCCCGCCAGGCGGAGGAGGCCAAGGAGGTTGCGTAGTGCTCTCGGTCCCAGACATCGTTTTCCGGCATCAGATAAGCAAGACGAGCCATGAATTTGAGCATTGGTGCGGCATTTGAGGCCCTCATCAACTGGCTTCAAAACAACTTCCAACCCTTCTTCGATGCACTGACCGTGGCCATCAGCTCCACGATTACGGTGCTCGAAGAGATCCTGCTGTTTCTCCCGAGTTGGGCCATGATTCTGCTGCTCACCGCTTTCGCGTGGTGGGTGGCCTCCCGAGGGGTCGGCATCTTCACGTTCCTCGGCATGGGCCTCCTCGAAAAATTTCAATTCACACTGTTTGGCACCGAGTTTATCATCGGGATGGGGTTCTGGGAGATCACCATGGAGACGCTTGCCCTCATCCTGACGGCCACGCTGCTGTCGCTGCTCATCGGCATCCCAATCGGGATCTGGGCCGCCAAAAACGACGTCGTGGACGCGACCGTGCGGCCCATTCTCGACTTTATGCAGACGATGCCCGCGTTCGTGTACCTGATTCCGGCCGTCGTCTTGTTCGGCCTCGGGGCGGTGCCCGGCGTCATTGCCACGTTCATCTTTGCGACGCCCCCGTGCGTGCGCCTGACCAATCTCGGCATCCGGCAGGTCTCCGAGGAGGCAATCGAGGCCGCTCAGTCGTTCGGGTCTACGCCCACTCAGCTGCTGTTCAAGGTGGAGCTCCCGATGGCCCTCCCCACCATCCTGGCGGGCATCAACCAGACGGTGCTTCTGGCCCTGTCGATGGTCGTCATCGCCGCCCTCATCGGCTCCGGCGGCCTCGGCGACCCGGTCGTGGAGGGGATTCAGCAGCTTCGCATCGCCATCGGCTTTGAGGGCGGCCTCGCCATCGTGATCCTGGCCATCTTCCTTGATCGGGTCACCCAGGCCGCGGGCGAACGCGCCGGCGGCGCTCCCTCTACTGCCTAGCCCGCTCTCACAGACGGACGACCCCTGTCGTCGAAACAGACGTTCTCTGAAACAGCCCCTTCCGTAGGGGATCCTCTACACAAAACTTTTTGCTAATCATTACGCCTATGACTCGTTTTCCTTCTTCCATTCGTTCTACTGTCGTCGCCATCGGGTTGATGGCGGTTTTCGGCATTGGACTGGCTGGATGTAGTGACACGGGCCAAGAGGTCTCTCGGGACCTGAACATCGTTACTGTCAACTGGATCGAAGGACTTGCCCTCACCTACATGCAGGAGCAGATCCTGGAGGACAGCCTCAACATGAACGTCGACGTTCGGGAGGCGCAGGGCGGCGGCGTGGCCTTCTCCTCGGTCGCTGAGGGAGATCGCGACTTTTTCAACGAGGCCTGGCTCCCCACCACCCACAAGGCCTCCTGGAATGAACTCAACGACAAGCTCCAGAAGCTGGGCTACACCTACCAGGGCACGTCGGGCGGCCTGGTGGTGCCGGCCTACATGGACATCGAACACGTCGACGAACTCGGGAGCTTCCGCGAGGCCCTCGGCGGCGAGATCAACGGCATCGAGTCCGGGGCCACCGTCAACGACCAGGCCCGTCAGGTCCTCGAGAACAACGGGGTGGAGGGCTTCAAGGTGGTGGCCGCCAGCGGCCCCGCCACATGGCAGGCCCTCGAAAATGCCGTCAGCAACGAGGAGCCGATCGTCGTCACGGGGTGGCACCCCCACTGGAAGTGGGGCACCTACGATCTGAAGTACCTGCAGGGGGCCCGAACCGAACAGTCCCCCGTCTTCGGAGACTCAGAGGACATCTTCACCATCGTCGACAACGAGTTTGTCGATGAGTTTCCCCGCGAGGCCGTCTGCTTTCTCCAGACGTTTGAGGCGACCGACGAACAGCTCAATAGCCTCATGGGCACCTTTAACGAGCGCGGCGACATGAGCAAGGAGGACGCCGCCGCCCAGTGGATCAACAACCATCCGGACTACGTGGCTCAGTGGATGGAGCAGACTCGTGAGTGCGCCTCGTCGGGCGACCCGATTGAGCCGCTTCCCGACAACGCATAAGCGGGTTTCTTGACGGTGCGGGCGGCTCGCACCACCCATCGGAATGGAAACGGAGATCGTACCCAACACCCTCATCACCCTTCACCAAGTAATCGCTACAAATATGCAGCTACAATCAACCCTTCTACGCTCTACCCTCGCTGCCATCGCTGCTGTCGGGCTCCTCGCTACCGGCCTAGCCGGCTGCGGCGGCGGCTCCGGGGGCGACGACGTCACCCGTGACATGGACATGGTTACCGTGAACTGGATCGAAGGCATGGCCCTCACCTACGTCCAGGAGGAAATCCTGGAGAGTGAGTACGACATGACCGTCGACGTGAAAGAGGTGCAGGGCGGCGGCGTGGCCTTCTCGTCCGTTGCCTCTGGCGACCGCGATTTCTTCAACGAAGCCTGGCTCCCCACCACCCACGAGCAGCCGTGGGAGAAGAACAAGGAGGGGTCCAACAAGCTGGGCTACACCTACAAGGGCACCTCGGTCGGGGTGGTCGTGCCGGAGTACGTGGAGGTCGACACGTTCCCTGACTTTCAGAACTACCAGGCGGACTTGGACGGCACCCTCAACGGCATTGAGTCCGGCGCCGCCATCAACGGCCAGATGAAGGAAACCCTTGAGCTGTACGACATGGACGACGCGTTCTCCGTGTCGGCGGCCAGCGGCCCGGCCAACTGGCAGGCCCTCGAGAGTGCCATTGAGGAGAACGAGCCCATCGCCGTCGCGGGCTGGTTCCCGCACTGGAAGTGGGGCGACTACGACCTCAAGTACGTGGATGGGGCCAAGACCAACCACAACCCCGACATCTGGGGCGAGCCCGAGGACATCTTCACGATCGTCGGCGACGACTTCATTGAGAAGTTTCCGCGCGAGGTCGTCTGCTTCCTGCAGGAGTTCGAGTCGAGCGACGAGCAGCTCGAAAGCCTCATGGAGGCGTTCAACAACCGGGGCGACCTGAGCAAGGAGGAAGCCGCCGCGCAGTGGGTTGAGAACCACCCCGAGTACACGAACGAATGGACCGCCCAGGCCGAGGAGTGCGCCAACTCGGACAAGGAGCTCGAGTACCTCCCGGACGACGCCACGTTCTCGTCGAGCTCGGAGATGGCGAGCGCGGAGGAGTCGGATGACTCGGGTTCTGAAAGCATGTAAGGTTCCCTTTGACGTAGCGTCCCTCGTGCATTATGTCCCCCGGCCGACGACAACTCGGTCGGGGGATTTTTTTGGAGGGAGTCACGTCGAAGTTCGCCCAACGATATTGTTGAAGACTCTTCCTCTGATCTACATAGCAACACCGGACCATTCTCGGTTTATCCTGTTGCAGTATGAGGTCTCGCATTCACTCACTCACGACCAAACGCATGCCTATGAACCGACTGCTCACCACTCTTCTCGCGCTCTTTCTCACCGCCGGTCTCCTGCTGCCCGGTCAGGCCGCCCAGGCGCAGGCTACTATGGACGGGGCTGACGCACGGTCTCCTGACGACGCCGACGGCATTGTCGTCGTGGATGAGGACGACGAAAACGACGACGAGAGCGACGCGGACGCCAGCACCGAGGCCGCTCCGCAGGAGGACGACGGGCCGTCCCTCAGCGTCAGCGTCGGCGGCTCGCTCCGCTTCAACACGCTCTTCCGGGCATACGGAACGGATGCAAACGCCTTTGAACAAAAAGCCGACCGGAAGCTCGGGAACGGCGGCTTTACGTTCGACACGTTCCGAATCAACGCCAGCGGCTCCTACGGTGGGCTGATCTTCGACACGGAGTACGCCATTTACCCGGATGCCTTCGGGGGGCTTTACATCCACCACGGCTGGGTCGGCTA
>CAYULG010000180.1:0-5510 GCA_964445365.1 uncultured Salinivenus sp.
GCGCAGCGGGCGCGACGGCAGGCAGGAGTGGCTCTCCTTCTACTGCAAGGGCCCCCACGTGATCGAGGGACATGTGCGTGAGCACGACCTCTTCATCCAGCACTTTCGCCTGAAGAATACCCTTCGCGTCCTCGGCGGAGCCGAGCCGCTGACGCACCTATCCGAAAACTATCCAATGTCCGAAAACGTCTCCGAACCTACCGCTTCTCCGAATGAGTGACACTGCTTCGCTCCGCACCGGAATCATCCTGGCCGCCGGCTTCGGCTCGCGGCTGGCTGGCACCCAAGAAGCCACCGACCTCAAGCCGCTCACCCCGGTCGCGGACACTCCTCTTCTCATCCGCACGCTCAACAGCCTGGAGACGGCGGGGTGCCACCGGGCCGTCATCGTCGTGGGCTACGGCATGGAGACCGTGCAAGCGGGGATTCAAGACCGCTACGATGGCCCGCTCTCCCTGACGTTTGCCGTCAACGAGCACTATGACCTCCAGAACGGCGTGTCCGTGCTCGCGGCCGAACCGCACGTCGGCAAGGGTCCCTTCCTGCTCACGATGGCGGACCACGTGCTCGGGAACACCCTCATGGAGAAGGCCCGGCACCACCGACCGCCCGACCGCGGAGCGACGCTGCTGGTCGACTACAAGCTCGACACCATTTTCGACATGGACGACGCGACGAAGGTGCGCGTCGACGACGGGCGGCCCCGGGCCATCGGCAAAACACTCGACGCCTACAACTGCGTCGATACGGGGGTCTTCGTGGCCACCGACGGACTGATGGAGGCGCTCTCGGCCGTCTACGCCGCGAAGGGTGACGTGGCGCTCTCCGACGGCATTCAGCGCCTCATGGGCGAGGGCCGCATGCAAACCCTCGACATCGGCCCCGGCTTCTGGCAGGACGTGGACACCCCCGAGATGCTGTCCCACGCCGAAGAAATGCTCCGGAAAGACCTGGTGCCCGCCGAATAGGAGGACGTGGTCGCCGGTCAGCAGTACGGCCCCAAACGAACAGGGGGGCTCCCTTCTCGGAGTGGATGGACGCGTTCCTCCCTGTCGCTCCCGAGCGGCTTTTTCTTACTGAACCCGATCCCTTACACAACTGGCCGCCCAATGGTACGCCACGCGACCCTCCTTCTCATTCTCACTCTCGGCGTGTTTTTCTCCGGATACGCGCAGTCTCCGGATGGGTCCGGCTGTGAGGGGCTCCCGAACGCGTCCAACTGCAAGCTGGTGGATGGTTTTGAATCCGGAACGCCCGGCAATCCCCCGACAAATTGGAAGGGGACTCAGGGCAAAGAGGTGGTTCCCCTCACCCAGAAGATGAAGTCGGGGAAGACCGTATATGTACAGAAAGAAAATAAAAATCAGTTTGCACGCATCTCCACGAAGGGGACATCGTTCCGAATCGTTCGCTCCCGTAAGAAGGGCCTGAACTGGGACGTACAGAAACGTCCCTACCTGCAGTGGTCTTGGCGAGCGACGGCCCTTCCGAAGGGAGGAAATGAAAAGCGCGATCGGACCAACGACACGGGCGGGGCGCTCTATGTGACCTTCGACACCGACTGGCTGGGGCGTCCGAAGAGCATCAAATACACCTACAGCTCGACGTTGCCCGTAGGAACGACCGTCGATTACGGCCCCCTTCAGGTCCTCGTCGTCGCCTCGAAAGAGGACCAGGGACTCGATAAATGGATCACACACAACCGTAATGTCGTGGAGGACTACAAACGCCTCTTCGGTGACCAACCGGACAACACGCCCCTCTCTATCACTATGTGGAGCGACTCGGACACGTTGGAGGATGTCGGCAAAGTTGACTTCGACGACATTATCCTTCTGTCACAGCCGTCGGGGAGTTCATCGACTGCTGCGTCACCAGAATAGCGACGTTCGGCACGCGGTGCGACACGGGTCAGCGGGCGCGTCTCACCGGTACAGGCTCTTTAACACTGTTTGTTCTCGTCGGAGCGTCTGGTTCGCCCGGGTTCTGTCCCTGCAGGCAGCCAACGTCGCGACGCCTCTTGGTTCACGACGTCCCGCGCCAACCGAGCTGGTCTCTCCTCCATTGTGAACAAGCCGGGGAAGGAGACGAGAACGATTTCCTCGCGAGCGCGCCTGCTCGTTCAATGCGGAACGCAGTCAGAACCCTCTCGGTCGATCTCTTCGGTCCCGTAGTAACGAATCCATCCCCATTTTCTGAGTCGAAGGGGCCCGCCACGTCGGGGCGTCGATCAAGTCCGGTTTTTACGTCTGCTGGCCCTCAAATTGCTCGAAGCAATTCGGCACGCTCTCAAAGACCGAGCGCCGGCAGGACGGCCAGCAGTTCCAGGTAGGGGGCCACGAGCCCGAGCGCGGTGCCCGCCGTCGCCTGCCCGACCGTATGGGCCCGGCTCCGGACGCGCGCCCACAGGAGCAACGCCACGAGGACGAGGCCCGTCCCCAGCACGGCCGGGCCGACGACCGCGTCATCCATCAGGACCCCGGGGACGTGGACACGCACGAACGCCAGTGTGCCCACCGCCCCGGCCACCGACGAGCAGTGCACAGAAATCTTCCACCAGCGCGTGATGCCCAGCAGGAGGCTCGTGTTGACGAGATGACACCCCAGCAAGGCGGCCAGGAGACGGCGCCCATCCAGATCGAGCGCACCGACGAGAAGGAGGGCTGCCAGCCCCGCCCCCAACACCACCAGAAAGGGTTCGGTGCGCTTGCGCCGGTCCCGGATTTCGAGGGAACCAATTTCGCCCCGCGCCCGCATCCATCCGACGTGCGCGAGGGGAACGAGGCTCAGGAAAACCGCGCCAATCCCCATCCCCGTTGCTACGTCCGTCGGGGGCGCCCCGACGTGGAACAGCACGAGTCCGTACACGAGCGGCGGCAGGATGAGCGGATTGACCCCGTAGCTCACGACGGTCGCGACGACGAGCCCAGCACCGGCGGGCGCCTCGACCCGCGACGAAGAAGCACCGGCGGGCGGGCCAGACGACATGTCGAATCGAAGGCGGAAGGGGAAAGACCGAGCGGATGCGCCGCTACCCAAAGGCAACGGTCATCAGGATGAGGAGAACGACAGCCGCCGCCAGGATGATTCCGTACCTCAGAATCAGCCCGAGTGTCTTGGGGGCGCCATGGCCGGGGACGGCCCGTACACGTGCCGGATCGACTTAGATCGATAGCCGGACAGCGCCACGGCCCTCCCTCCGTGGAGTGCGGTTCCCGGGTTCGACGCGCCAAGCCCAGCGCTCATGGCAAAGACGAAGAACGTCAAGGGGTAAGCGTGCAGCGCAACGATCCGGTGCTCAGGGTAGAGGGACCGCCATCGGGGCGCTCCGGATTCCCGTCGTTCTACGATGACCGGGCGATCCCCAACCGTGTGCTCGTCACGGGAACAGGCTACATGAGCAGGATGGCCAGAAGGAGCAAGAGACCGAAGCCGATGGTGAGTACGATGCTGTAAATCGTGAGCAGGATGAACGCCTTAACGATGGATTTGATGAGGCCCTGGTCGTAGACGTGGCCCATGGCCAGAACGAGGTAGAGAAGCGGAGACGCCTCAACCCAAACCGCCGCCGTGTTCATCCACCCTACGCTCGACTGATTGAGGAAGATGCCGAGCGTGAAGGCAAAAAAGGCAAAGGCGTGAACGTGCAGGCTGAAGATCATGTGCTCCACATAGAGACGCCCACGCCGGATGTAGAAGATCTTCAGCAGAAAGGCGAAGATCGGGAGCATGAGAAACATGGCGTAGGGCCCCCGGTCAATCAGGCTTTCGACAAAGTCCCACGGGTTCCGGATAATGTCCGGCAGGTTCTGACGCAGCGTGCGTTCAAGTTGGTCGTTAGCCGCTGATTCATCAAAGACACCCTCAACCTGAATGACACTCGTGTCTTCCTCGATCCGGCGGGCCATTTTTTCCCGTTCTTCTCGGGGGCCAAAAATGGCCCCGTCCCTGGACGATGCCTCTCCGCTCGCGGGGCCGTCCTCCTCTAGCGGAATCCCCACGAAGCCCGTCGTGTCCGGGGAAGACGGGGCTTCAGGCACGTCGGCGGCGGCCGCCTGGGTGGTATCGACGGGCGCGGTCGCCGCGGCCGGGGGGAAGGGAACGCTGAATCCGCTGCTCGTGGTGAGCGCAAGGGTCGTGAAGAGCAGGAACGTGGCGAACAGGTAGAGCCGAAAGGGCCGAATGTAGCGCTTGCGCCGCCCTTCAATATATTCCTTCGTGAGCCGACCGGGGAGGAAAAGGAATTTGGGAAAGGTGCGAAAGACACGGACATCGAGTTCGAAGACCGCCTCCAGCGCCTCATTGATCATGTGCCAGACCGGCACAATGCGATCGGCCGACTTCTGGCCGCACTGCGAGCAGTAGGGCCCGTGGAGCAGCGCGCCGCAGTTTTCACACTGATCCTCCGGTCTGTCCCCACCGGCCGCAGAGTCGTCGGTCTCCCCAGTGGAAGCCCGGTCGCCTGCTGTGGTGGCGTCTCCAGGCGCGGTTCCCTCACCCGATGCCCCCCCGCCCCCAACTTCCGGCTCCTCGTCCAGGTCGGCGAGTGCCTCGATCTCGGACAGGGCGTCCTCGGCCTCCTGCCGGGCCGACTCGGGGTCCGACGCGGCCGCCTCGCTCGAGTCCATGTCACCGAGTCCATCGAGGTCGTCGAGATCCTCGTCCCCGAGATTCTCGAAGTCATCGTCGTCGGGCAGCGGATCAGAATCGGACGGCGGGGCACTCATTGCGACGAAACGAAGAATGGGCAGAACGACCTACAGCGTGCGGTTAACGTCACGCGTCAGCCCCCGCAGATGTTACGCGCCTGCCGATGTTTCGTATTGCGTATCTCCGCTGAGGACTACCTGACAGACGAGGCCCGCGAGTGTTGGAGAGAACCTGTTCAGAACAGAGACCAACTTGCCGCGCTGAGTCCTGGCGTGGCCCCGCGAAGGGATCAGATCCATCGAATTGCATTTTTCCTTCCCCCCTGTCTCTCTTCCGCCCGCAGATACGCAATACGAGATACGCAATGTCCCCCACAACCGAACGTCAATCTCTGCTTCCGCCTCCCGAAAGCCGACGTCCACCCTCTGAACCGCATCAGTACGCCTGTGCAAACAGCACGCGACCGTCTGAGGGATCGCCCGTGACCATGTCCTCGCCCTCCTCGTGCTCCTCGCGGTCGAAGGGGATGAGGCGGATCGTGGCGGACGTTTCCTCCTGGATGCGCGCCTCCGTCTCCGCCGTGCCGTCCCAGTGGGCCCACACGAAGCCGCCCTCCTCGTTGATGACCTCCCGGAACGTGTCGTAGTCGTCCACGACGTGGGTGTTGTCCTCGCGGCGCGCCTGGGCCTGGTCGTAGAGGCCCCGCTGCACGTCGTCGAGCAGGTCGAGCACGCGGTCGACGATGCCGTCCTGCGGGACAACCTCCTTCTCCTGCGTGTCGCGGCGGGCCACCTCCACGTTGTCGTTCTCCAGGTCGCGCGGGCCAAGCGCCAACCGCACCGGCACGCCCCGCAGCTCAT
>CAYULG010000181.1:0-5482 GCA_964445365.1 uncultured Salinivenus sp.
GTCGCGGAGGCGCAAGTCGGCCAGCAGTCCAGTCCGCAGGACTTGCTCCGCGGTCGAGTGTCCGGGGTGAGCGTTTTGGACAACAGCGGCGAGCCGGGCTCCGGCGTGAGCATCAACATCCGGGGGACGAGTTCGATCACGGCGGGCACCGATCCGCTTTACGTGATCGACGGGGTGCCGGTGAGCAACACCACCATTACGCCGGGGGGGGCGGAAGCCGGCGGCGTCACTTCGTCGAATAGCTCAAATCCGCTCGCTCTCATCAACTCTCAGAACATCGAGTCCATCCAGGTGCTCAAGGATGCGTCCGCGACCTCAATTTATGGGTCTCAGGGAGCCAACGGGGTCGTCGTGATCGAGACATCCCAGGGGCAAAGTGGGACGCAGGTCAACTATTCGGGGAAAGTCTCGGCGGCCACGTTCGCCAACGAACTGGATTTGGTCGGCGGAAACACATTTCGGCGAGCGCAGGACTGTACAGATGACTCTGATGATTTCGATTCGGTGGACGAGTGCATTGCCCAGCGGGAGGGAGACTTCTCAGGGCCGAGTACCGACTGGCAGGATGAGGCCACCCGAACGGCTTTTCAGACGGACCACAGTCTTTCCCTCTCGGGCGGTGGAGAGTCGACGACCTACCGTGCATCGGTGAATTACGCTCAGCAGAACGGGCTGATCTCCGATAACGGGCTTGAGCGCGTCACAGGTCGCGTCAATGTCGATCACCGGCTCTTCGATGAACGCCTCCAGCTTGGGTTGAACTTGACCGCTTCCAACCTGGAGCGCAATCACGCGTTCTTCAACCAGGGAGGAGGATTTGAGGGAGGCGTCATCAAGGGGATGATCGGCATGAATCCGACGCTCCCGTTGAGGGATTCGGAGGGACGATTCAACGAATTCTCCAGCTCGATCAAGAACCCGGTTGCGCTCAACGAGCGGGTGACCGATGTTACGGATGAACGCCGGATCGTCGGGAATTTCAACGTTCAGGGAGACGTCCTCGAAAATCTGACGGCGAAGACGACGCTTGGGGTCGACCTTTCAACGGGCCAGCGACGCACCGGCATTCCTGGAAGCGGTCCCTCGCTTTGGGTGGGACAACAGTCCGGCGGAGCCGCCAGTCAGGCCGAGCGTGAACTCTCCAACATCGTAACCCAGGCACAGCTAGAGTACAATGGAGAGGTGCTCGAGGGGCAGACCCTCCAGGCGCTTGGGGGATTTGAGTATGAGCGAGAGACCTGGCAAACGACCCGGACCGCAACGGAGGACTTCATCACCGACGCAACACTCTTCAATAATCTCAGCGGTGGGGCGAACGTACTGACTCCCAATTCCTCGAAGCAACTGGTGGAGCAGGTCGGGTTCCTGGGGCGAGTCAACTACAACATTGACGACAAATACCTGCTCACGGGCACCTTCCGCCGGGACGGATCCTCGGTCTTTGGGGAAGAGGACAAGTTCGCCTGGTTCCCTTCGGGGTCCGTCGGGTGGAATATCGCCAATGAGAGCTTTATGGAAGGCACTGGGATCACCCAGTTGAAGCTCCGTGTCGGATTTGGGCTAACTGGGAATCAGGCGGTTCCGCCCCTCCAGTCGCAGGCTGTCCTCGCGCCGGATGCTGGGTTTCGTGGAGTCTTCGGGAGCGGGGAAAACGTCCAGACCGGCGTCGCCCAGCGTCGTGCCCCAAACCCCGACCTGAAATGGGAAGAGACGCAAGAGCTCACAGTCGCCGCGGACTTCACTGTTGGTCGCTTCGACGGGTCTCTCGAGTTTTACCAGAAAACCACCGACGATCTGCTTCTTCTGGTGCCGGTGCCCCCACCGTCTGTGTCGACAGAGCGACTTGGCAACGTTGGAGAGGTCGACAACACAGGGGTTGAGTTCTCGCTGGATGCTCTCGTGTTCGACCGGGAGAACATGTCCCTGAACGTCAGCGGCAATGTCAGTACCAACAATAACGAGGTCCAGAGCCTTGGGGGACGCGAATTCATCGACCACACGGGCGTGAACGGGGCCGGCCAGACCGGCGTCGACGCCCAGCGCCTCGAGCCCGGCCATCCGATTGGATCCTTCTACGGGCCTGTATTTCAGGGAATCAACGATGCCGGACAGGAGACATACAAGGCCGAAGGCGGAGGCCAAACCACGGAGCTCGGCAACGCGGTTCGGGAGCACATTGGGAATCCGATCCCTGACTTCCGATACGGGCTCCAGTTTGACTTCCGCTACCAGAATTTCGATGTGAGCGCATTCTTCCGCGGCGAGCAGAACCGCGAGCTCTTCAACAACACGGCGCTGGAGTTCACGACGAAGAGCAACCTTGGACGCAGCATCGGGATCCTCGAAGAGACGCTCAACGACGGGACGAACTCCTCGCACGTGCCCGTCTACTCATCGCGATGGGTCCAGGATGCGTCGTACTTCCGGCTGGATAACATCAGTGTTGGCTACAACGTCCAGGGCCTGAGTGATTTTGGGGTTCGGCGCCTCCGGGTATTCGCCACGGTCCAGAATGTGTTCGTGGTGACCCCCTACGAAGGATACGACCCCGAGGTAAACACCAACGTCACGGGACGCGGCCTTGGTTTCCGCAGCATTGCCCGTCCGACGCGGGGGGTGGACTACACCAGCTATCCGCGACCGCGGACATTCACCGGAGGAATTGAGTTGGGCTTCTGATCCGCCGAGCTCCCCTACCCTCTTGTTGTACCGATCCGAATCTCAAACTGAATACCCATGAGCTACTTCAATCAACTGACACGTGCGAGCAAGCGCCTCGTCGTCCTGGCAATGGTAGTCGTCTTGCCGGTGGCGTTCGTGGCCTGTGACCAGCAGGTCGAGGAGCAGTCGTTCGATCAAATTACGCCGGAGAACTTCTTCCAGAACGAGGATCAGTTCGTGGCGGCGGTGACGGCGGTATACGCTCAGCTCCGAAATGTCATTTTCGATCCCATCAATGCCCAGGAGCACACCACCGACGAGATCATGGTGCCCACACGAGGACCGGACTGGGGCGACGGGGGCATCTGGCGAGTGCTCACTCAGCATACCTTTACTCCTGACACGCCAGCCCTCAACGGCTCATGGAACACAATGCAGGTCGGGATTGCGCGGTCCAACGGAGTCCTTGCATCGCTCCGCGGATCCGAGAGCATTCCGGACGCCCAGAAGGCGCAGTTTGAGGCCGAAGCACGGTTTCTCCGGGCCTACTATTACTACTGGCTGATGGACCAATTCGGAGGCATCCCGATCGTCGTGGCGGAGGGGACCGACTTGGACTTTCCGACGCAGCCGGTGAGCTCTTCCGACCCTCCCCAACGAAACACCCGGAAAGAAACGTTCGACTTCGTTCTTCGGGAGTTGACGGGGTGCACCTCCGATGACTTCGACGTGAGCAACTGCGTACAGAATCCCGGCTCAGGCAGCATCATTGGGGACTTGGCCGCGAAGGGAGAGGTGCCGTACGGTCGGGCAACGCAGGGCGCCGCACTGGCGCTCACGGCACGGATGCTGCTGAATGCCGAAATCTACACCGGGGAGGTTTCGACGGGCGGGGTCAGCCCGGGCACGGCCCTGTACGAGGGTGCGTCTGCCGCCGCGGACCGCATCATTAATTCGGGGCGGTATCAGCTGGAAGATTACTTCACCAACTTCTCCGCCAGCAACCAGACGTCCGATGAGATTATCTTCGCTGCTACCTACGCGGCGGATGATGGCGTAGGATTCCAGAAGCAGCAGGCGTTCCTCCACTACAACCAGGGCGACGCCTTAACGACGCCGTGGAACGGGTTTACTACGATCGCCGAATTTTATGAGTCCTACGATCTGGAGCCCGGCTCCGACGGAGAGGTTGGCACGGAAGATGATGTCCACACGGACCGGCGTGGAAAGCAGTTTATGGTGGGGCAGCAGTACCAGCAGCCCAACTCGGATTGCTTCGGGGACGAATGCTTCAGCAACCCGAGCAGTGGAGAGCTCAACGTCCGTGGAGATGCGCCCTTGAACTTTACCCTTGACATTCCGGGCATCAAGCTCGGGGACGCTGATCGTCCTGATGACTTTCCGGACTCGGATGTTTTCCAGCTCGAGGCCCCAGGCGCCCGCCCGCTCAAGTTTGAGATCGATCCATCTGCGGATGGAAGTCTAATGGGGAATGACTTCCCGCTTTTCCGTCTCTCGGAAATGTATCTGATTAAGGCTGAGGCAGCCGCCAAGATGGGGATGATGGGCGATGCACGCACTGCATTCAATCAGGTGCACGAGGAGCGTGGCAACGATCCTCTCCCCATGAGTGAGTTTGATGACGACACAGGTCCCCTCCAGCACATCCTCGCGGAGCGGGGTCGAGAGCTCCACTTTGAGGGCACGCGCCGCTCGGACCTGATCCGGTATGAGTTTGCACACGGCGGCCAAGCGGTCGGGTTTGAAGGGTCTTCGGATCCAAGTGCCGATGTGTACGCACCGACCTTCACGGGACCGTGGCTCTTCAAGAAGGACGGGTCGCAGACCGGCCAATCCAGCGAGCCCTTCCGAGCGCTTTTCCCGATTCCGAGCGACCAGCTCGGGTCGAATCCGAACCTGACGCAGAATCCGGGGTACTAGCGCTCATGATTCGTCGCATCCCGGAGGGGGGCAAAGGTCCTCTGATAATTGCCTGCAGGATTTCTGTGTGGCGTCCTGTTTCCCCCTCCGTTTGTTGAATGAGCCTGTCGACTCGGGATGAATCTCTGCCCCTTTACTTCCTTCCTGTACCGTCTATCGTCGGAGTTGGAGCAGGTGGTGCGAGGGGGGAGTGAGTCCCGGTTTTACTTCGGAAGCCAGCGGAACTTCCTTTTTCCATGCAGACACGACACTGGTGGCCTTTGGTCCTCCTGGGGACGTTATTCGTCTTCGGCTGCTCGGAAGAGGTTACATTCAAAGGGGAAGACCAGTCTTTGACCTACTCGTGCAGCAACTTCGAGTCGAAGGTAGAAAACGAAAAGGATCTTGAACTACTGGCCACCGAGATGCGGGAGGCGGTGCAGGAGATGAAAAAGACCGGGCAGCGGGCCCGGGCAAAAGAGTTCGGGGTGGAGATTCGGACTGCTCTGCGTGAACGGGACCGGAGCCGATTTGAGGAGTTGGCCGTTAGTGCCAAGTGTGCGATAGAGCATCCATCAACGCGGGTGGGGACAACGCGGGTAGGGACGAGCCGGACGGGGAGTGATGGCGAGACGTCCATCAACATATCGCCGGAACGGACGGAGGACTGAGGGCTCCGAGGGAAGACAGAGCCGGAGGAGCGACCCAATCGCCGACGTCTGCATCTCGGCCGTTGGCCCAGCTTGGGGCTGTTGGTTCTCGAGCGTCCCGTTCGTTGATCCGAGGCGTGCCGGCAGGGCGCCCGAACTGCAGAGGACTTCGGGCCCGTCGAAAGGATTACAGCAAAATCAGCCCCACCGCCAGCCCGATGCCCACCCCGTCGGCCACGAGGTCCTTGCCA
>CAYULG010000182.1:0-5431 GCA_964445365.1 uncultured Salinivenus sp.
AGGGGAGCACGGGGACGTTTCGGTCGTTTGTGGAGACGCAGAACCCGAAGTCGTGTGTTTGCTTCGGCGAACAATGTCAACCGCACCAACCGATTGAAGACGGTGATGAACGCCGATCGTCCGGTCCGACCGTTCGCACCCGGAGACGGTCTCGTGGTGAGTCTCATATTGTGCCTGATTCTGGCGACGGGCTGCGAGCACCGCGACCGGAGCGGGGAGGAGGGCGCCCCGCCGGACAGTTTGCAGCGGAGGGGGCCCTCCCAGGTGACCCAGGACGCCCGGTTTGTTATGAACGAGGCCGGGCGGCGGCGGGCCATCATTCGGGCCGAGGAGATGCAACAGTTCCAGACTGACGATAGCACGTACTCGGTTTGGCGTACGTACGGGGATTCGGCACGGGTCCACTCCTATGTGTTCGAGGACGGCGATTCCTCCGCGACGATTACCGCCGACAGTGTGGTGTTCTTCAATCAGGAGGGACGGTTCGAGGCCTACGGGGACGTTGTGGTGGTTACGCAGGAGAATCGGCGGCTGGAGAGTGAGTACCTGACTTGGCTTCAGGCGGACCGCAAGATCCGGACGCCCCGATTCGTGCACATCACGACCCCCTCGGAGGACGTGCGGGGAAACGGCCTGGTTGCCGAAGAGGACCTTGAGACGTACCAGATTGGAGAATTTACGGCGGAGGTGGAGGTGGAAGATGAAGAGTCCCCTTAGACAATGCAAGCAGGGAGCCCGGGAACGCCTTCACCTCCCGGTCGGTGTAGGGCGTCCCTTTCGGCGGTTCCCGTTCTGGACGAATTTCGAATCCACCCGAACGTATGCATCGTCCCGTCCGCTGGCTGTCGTGGGCACGCCTGGCGGGGGCCCTTCTGATTGGGCTTTGGGGTGGGGGCTCCGTCTCCCAGGCGCAGGTGACGGACGACACCACGGCGGTCGATACCCTCGCGGGGGAGGCGGTCGCACCGCCGCCGGCCCCGCTGGACTCGGTGGACTCAGGGGACGTGGCCGGCCCCGACACGTCCGAGCCGGAAA
Organism: uncultured Salinivenus sp.; assembly: GCA_964445365.1. GTDB lineage: Bacteria > Bacteroidota > Rhodothermia > Rhodothermales > Salinibacteraceae > Salinibacter. Next base: position 1,036 of record CAYULG010000182.1, read on the forward strand.
AGGCCTTCGTCCGCGCCGACTCACTTAGCGCGGTCGTACGGGAGGGGGAGCGCCTTCAGGAGTTGTTCGACAATGTTCGCGTCCGGCAGGACACGACTCGACTCCGCTCGAATTTTGGGCTCCGGTATCTCAACCGTGACGAGCTGCTCTTCACCGGCGACGTGGTCATCTACGAGCGGGGCGATACGCTGCGGGCCGACACGGTTCGCTACAACAAGCGAACGAAGGTGGGCCGCGCGCGGAGCAACGTTCGCCTGACGGATGGCGATGTATTGGTGCGAGCCCCCAGGGCCACCTACTACACCGAGGAGAAACGCTCCGTTTTTCCGGACAGTGTGACGCTGATCGACAGCACGCGGGTGCTCCGGGCCCAGGAGGGCACCTACTGGTCCGATGAGGAGCGCGCGGCGTTCAGCGGCGAGGTGCAGTTGACCGATCCGGAGACCTACCTGGAGTCGGACTCGCTTACCTACTTTCGAGACCAGGAGCGCTCCATCGCGACGGGACGCGTCTTCATCCGACGCGTGGAGAGTGAGGACGGCGACACGACGTCCACGACGTATCTGTTCGGGGAGTGGGCCGACAACCAGGAGCAGAATCGCTACAGCCGGGTTGAGCGGGAGGCCCTCCTGGTTCGGGTCCGGCGGGACTCGGCGGGAGCGCCCGAAGACACGCTGGCCGTCCGCGCCCACCGGCTCGAAGCGACGCGGACCGACACGCATCGCCGCCTCGTGGCCGTCGACTCGGTGCGCATCTGGCAGCCCAACCTGGCGGCGGTGGCCGACTCGACGGTCTACGACCGCGTCATTGGGGCCGGCCCCCCCGACACGGCGGCGACCCCGTCGCCTCTGCCCGACACCACGACGGGGCCTCGCCCCGAGCCGCCGAGCGGGCATGCGTCGCGCCTCGACTCCCTCGTCGCTCAGGTTGAGCCGATCCCTCTCCGGCAGAGCGACCCCGCGATGGCCCCCGCTCCGGCGCCGGCGCCGGATTCGGCCGCCCCCCCCTCCGACGCGGAGCGGACGGCGGCCCGCCGGGACACCACCGACAGGGCCGCCCCCGACGCGTCGAGGCGGGCACAGCGCCGCCGTCCCGCCCCCCCAGACTCAGCGACGGCCGATTCAGGGGAGGCGGCGGGACCGTCTGAGGACGCCGGGTGGGCCCGTCCGACCGTAGAATCCGACGAGCAGCTTCCCCTCGAAGAGACGCGCCTCTTCCGAGAGCCGGTCACCTGGTTCGAACGCTCTCAGGTTTGGGGCGATTCGATCCGGGTCCGTACCTACAACCGAAGCCTCGACACCGTGTACGTTCGCGGCTCGGCCTTCGCCGCGCAGGAGGACACCACCGTCAAGCGCATCCGGCAGTTGAAGGGCCGTGACATTACGGCCTTTTTTCGTCGCGACTCGCTGCAAAAAATCCTTGCCCGTCCCAACGGGCAGGCCATTTACTTTTCGTCCGCCGCCGACGGCACGCTGGATGGGGCCACCCAGGCCTCTGCCGACGAGGTCACGCTCTGGTTTGAAGGCCAGGACGTCCGGCGGATCACGTTCGGAGGGGGAGTTGAAGGGCAGGCCTACCACAAAAAGGAGTACATCCCGGATCCGTTTCGGCTGGAAGGCTTTCAATGGACGCCGGACCGACGGCCGACTCGGGCCCGCCTTCTGCGAGAGAAGCGGGTACGGGAGCGGTTGAACCTCGGGCCACCCCCCGCTCGGCAGCGGCCGGGTCGGCCTCCTGTGGCCGGGGCACCGCCCGACAGCGTGACTGCCGGCCCGTCCAACAGGCCCCGGGAGGGGGAACGACAGGCGACCGTGCCGGCCTCCACGTTCGAATCGGAACTGAGCGGCCAGGACCCGCCGGCCCGGCCCGACTCCCTGGCCCGCCCGCCCGACTCCCTGCGGCCGGAGACGGTGCCCCCCGTGGCGCCCCCACAGAGCGACACCACCCAATCGCCCAACCCCGAACCATGAGCGCCGCGCACGCACCTGCGTCCGAGAACGGAACGTCCTCAGGGCCCGATGCGCCCCTTCCCCTCGCGGCGCGCCACCTCACCAAGCGGTACGATAAGCGTGCCGTGGTGGACGACGTGAGCCTGGACGTGAAACAGGGCGAAATTGTGGGATTGCTCGGCCCGAATGGGGCGGGCAAAACCACCACCTTCCACATGATCGTGGGCATGACCCGCCCGAACGAGGGCCGCATCCTGCTGGGGGACGACGACGTTACAGCCCTGCCGATGTACAAGCGGGCCCGCCGGGGCATCGGATACCTCGCCCAGGAAACATCCGTCTTTCGCGAGTTGACGGTCGAAGAGAACCTGCATGCGCCGCTCGAATTCCAGCCGCTGAGCGACGAGGAGCGCGAGGCCCGTGTCGAGTCCTTGATCGCTGAGTTCGGGCTCGAACGTGTGCGGTCGTCGAAGGGGTACTCGCTGTCTGGGGGGGAGCGGCGGCGCACCGAGATTGCCCGGGCCCTGGCCACCGAGCCGCGCTTCTTTCTGCTTGACGAACCGTTTGCGGGCGTAGATCCCATTGCCGTGGAGGACATCCAGGAGATCGTCGCGGATCTCCAAACGCGCAACATCGGGGTGCTCATTACCGATCACAACGTCCACGAGACCCTTGCCATTACGGACCGGGCGTACTTGCTGTACGAAGGCCAAATTTTAAAGCAAGGGACCGCCGAGGAACTAGCCGCTGACCCCGAGGTTCGCAAGCGCTATCTCGGCGAGAAATTTTCGCTGGAACGATATTAACACGTTCTCCAACCACACTTGTCCGCAAACGTACGGGCTGGTTTCGTTTTTGAGGGTGGTATCAGACCAGAGAAATAAAGTTGGAGCGATCGCCGCTGGGTCTTGTCTTTCGTTCTTCCAGCGCAGGTGGTGTTTACCGGGCCGCTGTTCAACTTCTGTATGACTAATCGTCCATTTCTATGTGTGGAATTGTTGGGTATATCGGGGAAGAACAGGCAGACGACATCCTACTCACAGGGCTGAAGCGTCTCGAGTATCGGGGCTACGATTCGGCGGGTTTGGCCATCGTGAACGGAAACGGCCTTGAGGTCGAGAAGAAGGAGGGAAAGGTCGATGACCTTCGAGGCGCGCTCGACGGTCAGTTGATGGAGGGGTCCCTCGGGGTGGGCCACACGCGCTGGGCCACCCACGGCCCGCCCAGCGACGTGAATGCCCATCCCCACGCGAGCACCGATGGGGCCTTTGCGCTGGTCCACAACGGCATCATCGAAAATCACGCCGCCATCAAGAAGCAACTCCAAGAAAAGGGCTACGAGTTTGAGAGCGAGACGGACACGGAGGTGCTGGTCTATCTCATCGAGGAGGTCAAGCGCGAAACCGACCTCTCGTTGCCGGAGGCCACGCGGCAGGCGCTCACGCAGGTGGTCGGTGCCTATGGCATTGCCCTCGTGTCGCGCGAGGACCCGGACCTACTGCTGGCGGCACGGAAGGGCAGTCCGCTCATCCTCGGGGTTGGAGACGGGGAATACTTCGTGGGGTCGGACGCGGCGCCCCTTGTGGAGCACACCCGGAAGGTCGTGTACCTGAATGACGGAGAGATGGTTACGGTTAGCCGGTCCGGCTACGAGGTACGAACGATCGAGAACGAGCCGCTGGAGAAGGAGGTTCACGAACTGGAGTGGAGCCTGGGCGAGATCGAGAAGGGCGGCTACGACCACTTCATGCTCAAAGAGATCATGGAACAGCCCGAGGCGATGGAGGACGCGATGCGGGGCCGCGCGTTGCCCGAGGAGAACGACATCGTGCTGGGGGGCTTGCACGCGGTGTGGGACCAGTTCGCCGACGCCGATCGCATCGTCATTGCGGCCTGCGGCACGTCGTGGCACGCCGCGCTCGTAGGGGAGTACCTGATCGAAAAATTTGCCCGCATTCCGGTCGAGGTCGAGTATGCGAGCGAGTTCCGGTACCGCGATCCCATCCTGCGCGACGGCGACGTGGTCATGGTCATCTCCCAGAGCGGCGAGACGGCCGATACCCTCGCCGCCGTCCGGAAGGCGCAGGAGCAGGGCGTGATGTGCCTCGGCGTCTGCAACGTCGTGGGCTCCACGATCGCGCGGGAGACCGACGCGGGTGTGTACCTGCACGCCGGGCCCGAGATTGGGGTGGCTTCGACGAAGGCATTCACCGCGCAGGTCACGGTCCTCTCGATGATTGCCCTCAAGCTCGCGAAGGGGCGGACCCTCTCGACCGGCGAGCTGGCACACAACATCCAGGCGCTGGCGGACGTGCCCGGGAAGGTGCGGCAGGTCCTGGGGGACAGCAACGACGACCTCGAAGCGATGGCGAACGTCTACCGCTACGCCTCGAACTTTCTCTACCTGGGGCGCGGCTACAACTTTCCGGTGGCGCTGGAGGGGGCGC
>CAYULG010000183.1:0-5414 GCA_964445365.1 uncultured Salinivenus sp.
GCCCGCTCGTCGTCTCCTTCAACGGCGGTCCGGGCTCCGGCTCTCTCTGGATGCACCTCGGCTACACCAGCCCCAAGCACTTGAAGATCAGCGACGAGGGCTTCCCGGTGCAGCCGTACGGGGTGGAGGACAACGAGCATTCCATCCTCGACGTGGCCGACATCGTATACGTGAACCCCGTTAACACCGGCTTCTCCCGCATTCTGGACGAGGAGGTGAGCCGCGACAAATTCTTCGGCGTGGACGCCGACGTCGAGTACCTGGCCGACTGGATCGACAATTTCGTCTCCCGCGAGAATCGGTGGCGCTCCCCGAAGTACCTGATCGGCGAAAGCTACGGCACGACCCGCGTCGCAGGCCTGGCGGGCCAGCTCCAGAACCGGCACTGGACGTACCTCAACGGCGTAATCCTCGTCTCGCCCACGGGCCTCGGGCTGGAGCCGGCCGGCCCCTCGCCCCGCTCCGAGGCGCTGAAGCTGCCCTACTACGCCGCCACGGCCTGGTACCACGACCAGCTCCCGACGGAGCTCCAGAACCGCGATCTGTCGGACCTCCTGTCCGAGGTGGAGGACTACACGGTGGAGCAGTATATTCCTGCTCTCACGCGCGGCGGCTTCATCGACAGCACGCGGCGGCAGACGGTGGCGCAGGAGGTGGCGCGCTACTCGGGCCTCGCCGAGCCGTTCGTGCTCGACCACAATCTCGCTGTGCCCGCCAGTGCCTTCTGGAAGGAGCTTCTTCAGGACGAGGGGCACACCGTGGGCCGTCTGGACTCCCGCTACCAGGGCGTGGACGTCAAAAATGCGGGCAACAGCTACGACTATCCGGCGGAGCTGACGTCCTGGAATCACGCCTTCACGCCCGCCATCAACCACTACCTCCGCGACGAACTCGGCGTCGAGACCGACCTCAAGTACCACGTCTTCGGCCCGGTGCGGCCGTGGGACGACGAGGAAAACGACACCGGTGAGCACCTGAAGCAGGCGATGGCTCAAAACCCATTTCTGAACGTCATGGTGCAGTCCGGCTACTACGACGGCGCCACGGATTACTTCTCGGCGAAGTACGTGATGTGGAACCTCGGCGCGCGGGAGACGATGCGTGACCGGCTTCGCTTCGAGGGGTACCGGAGCGGCCACATGATGTACCTGCGCTCGGAGGACCTGAAGACGTCCAACGAGCACCTCCGCGAGTTCATTAAGGACTCGATTCCGGAGGAGGGCACGCCCGCACGATACGGCCCGCGCCGAAAGTGACCCACGCTGGGATAAATCTGTAAGGTCGGCGTTCGCGGCCCGGGGATAGGCGCAGGCCGCTTGTAAATCTCGGGGGGACTGTGTAGGGTTTCCTTCTATATTGTCCAAACAGCTACTGATTTCCATGCGCGCTCGTCTCTGTGTTCTCGCCGTGCTGAGTTTGTGCCTAGTGGTTCCGCTTCACGCACAGGATCAGCCCCACGTCTTTCGCAACGCCACTCTGTATCCGATCTCGTCGGCCCCGATTGACGGGGGCACGATGGTCGTGCAGGGCGGAACGATTCAGGCGGTGGGTGACGCCGGCGCGGTCGACGTGCCGGAGAATGCCGTGGAGCACGACCTCGACGGCAAGGTGGTCATGCCGGGGCTCGTCGACACACATTCTCACATTGGACAAGTGAGCGGCGGCGACGGGTCGGCGGCGTTGCACCCGGACGCCCGGACGATCGACGCCATCAACGTGCGGCACCCGTCGCTCAATCGGGCCCGGGCCGGGGGCATCACGACGGTGCAGGCCATCTCGGGATCGGGCCACCTGATGAGTGGGCAGACGACCTACCTGAAGCTGCGCGAGGGCGGGACGATCACGGACCTCAACGCCTGCGACGATCGCCCGGTGGAGGATTGCGGGGGGATGAAGATGGCCAACGGCACGAACCCGCAGCGCGAGGACGGCCCGTTTCCTGGGACGCGAGCCCGAGCGGCGGCCATGGCCCGCAGCCTCTTCGTGCAGGCGCAGGAGTACCGCCGAAAGAAAGAGCAGGCGGACTCGCCGGACGAGGCGCCGGACCGCGATCTCCGTATGGAAGGGGTGATCGACGTGCTGGAGGGGCGTCGGACGGTGCACTTTCACACGCATCGTCACGATGACGTGCTGACGGCCATCCGGCTGAGCGAGGAGTTTGACTTCGACCTGGTGCTCCACCACGTAAGCGAAGGCTGGAAGGTGGCCGAGGAGATCGCCGAGGCGGACGTCCCGGCCTCGATCATCATGATCGACTCGCCCGGCGGCAAAAATGAGGCGGTTGACCTGGCCTACCGCACTGGTCGCGTGCTCGAGGAGGAGGGGGTTGACGTGGCCTACCACACCGACGATCCCATTACAGACTCTCGGGTCTTTCTGCGGTCGCCGGCGATGGGGGTGCGCGCAGGAATGTCGCGGTCGGCGGCGCTCGAATCGGTGACGCTGGCGGGGGCACGCATGCTCGGAATGGCGGACGAGGTGGGGTCGCTCGACGAGGGGAAGGACGCTGACTTCGTCGTGCTGTCCGGCGACCCGCTGAGCGTGTACACCAAGGTCGAGCAGACGTGGGTTGAGGGCCAGACGGTGTTCGACCGGTCCGATCCCGACGACCGCGAGTTTGCGACGGGGGGCTACCGGGTGTACGACGACGCCGTCCAGCACGTCCACGAGTGACCGTTGCCCGACTCCTCCGTTCTGTATCCGTCCTCAAACGAACTGCCCGCTATGCCGATCTCCGTTTCGTTTTTCCGCTGCCTTTTCCTCGTCGTCGCCCTCGTGCTGGTCGGTCTCGCACCCGACCCCGCCGATGCACAGCGCGTCGTTCGGGCCGATACGCTCTACACGATGACGGGCGACGCGCCGATCGTGGATGGGGTCGTAGTGATTGACGGCACGACGATCGAGGCCGTCGGGCCGGCCTCCGAGGTCTCGATCCCATCGAGCGCGGACGTGCATGAGGCCGCCGTCGTGACGCCGGGCCTTATCGACCCCCGGGCGACCGTGGGCCTGTCGGGCATCCAAAACGTGCCGGCCGACCAGGATCAACTCGACACCTCCGAGCCCATGCAGCCGGCCCTCCGGGCCATCGACGCGTACAATCCCCGTGAGGCGTTGGTCTCGTTCGTCCGCGATCTCGGGGTTACCACCGTTCACAGCGGCCACGCGCCCGGTGCCCTCATCAGCGGCCAGACAGCCACGTTTTCGACCACTGGAGGGACGGTCGAAGAGGCCCTCCACGACTCGCTCACGACGGTGGCGTTTACGATCGGGCCGGACGCGCAGGCCCGATTCGAGTCGCCGGGGACGCGAGCCAAAGGGGTCGCCATGATCCGGCAGGCACTGTCTGACGCCCGGGCCTCCATGGACGCGGAAGAGCCGAACCCAGATCTGGGAGAGGCCGTCCTCCAGGACGTGCTGCGCGGCGAGGTGCCCGCGCTCGTGACGGCGCACCGCGCCCACGACATTCAAGCGGCACTCCGCCTCCAGGAAGAGTTTGGGTTCGAGATGATTCTAGACGGGGCGGCCGAGGCGTATCTTGTGGCCGATGAGATCGAGGCCGCGGGTGTCCCTGTGATTCTGCATCCGACCATGGCGCGCCCATCGGGCACCACGCAGAACGCCACCTTTACCACGGCGGCCGCTCTGCACGAGGCGGGCGTCCCGGTGGCCATCCAGAGCGGGTGGGAGCCGTACGTGCCCAAGACGCGCATCGTCCTCTACGAAGCGGCCATCGCCGCGGCGAACGGCCTGCCCCGCCGGGCCGCCCTGGCGAGCATTACGCGGGAGCCCGCCGACATTCTTGGGTTGGAGAGCGTGGGCACCCTCGAGCCCGGTCAGGCGGCCGACCTCGTTCTCTTCGACGGCGATCCGTTCGAGTACACCACGCACGCCTGCACGGTACTGAGCGGGGGACAGGTGGTCAGCGATGAATGCAAGTAGAACGAGCGACGGCGACGCGGCCGGGAGAGATGCACATTCCGCTCCCACTTTCGTTTAGCGTCGGGGGGGCGGGGAGACTACAGTTCCTCGGCCACGACCTGCAGCATGTCCATGGCCGTGATGATGCCGCGGACCTCTTCGTTCTCGGTGACGAACACGCGGTGGATGCCCCCCCGATGCATGACCCGGGCCACCTGCTGGATAGGCGTACGCTCGTTCACATCATATACCTGAGGAGTCATGACGTGTCGCACCGTCGTTTCATCGCCCTCGGTGACGCGCAGGTTCTCCAGATCGCCTTCCGAGTACTGAGCCTCCAGCTCGTGGCGGTAGTACGCAGACGGACGCTCGGTGGCCGGTTCGCCTGCGGTGCTTTTATGGCGTGCGAGATCCGTGAGGGAGATAACCCCCACGAGTTTGTCGTCGTCCACGACCGGGGCGCCGGAGATTTCGTGGTCAATGAGGAACTGAGCGACGCGGTCGAGCGGCCAGTCGGCCTCGACGGTTTTCACGTCGATGGTCATCAGGTCCTTGGCGCTGTTCCACTTCATAGGGGCAAATCGGGTGCGTGAGAAGAACAGGGGTGAACCATAATTGCTATACCGCAACGCCCTATCGATCCGCCCCGCCCATGTTGCACGGCATATGGGAGAGCCCCGTGAATTTTCGTGGAGTTGGGAGTGGGCGGTCTAGGGCGAGTAGGAACTTGCGGAAGAGGACGGGCTCGCCTTATTCATGAACGGGGGGGCGATTGGAACTGTCGCGGTTTCGGGTCGTGGGGTTCTGTCCAGATGCGCCACGTTGCCGAAGACATCTGACTCTGGGCCCGTAGCTCAGTGGTTTAGAGCCGCCGACTCATAATCGGCTGGTCGCAGGTTCAAATCCTGCCGGGCCCACCGTTTCTCTGGCGCGTCTGCTCCTATTGCCTGTGTTAGACAGAAGAGATTCTCCCTCCGCCGAATCCTCATGCCCCTGGCGATCTGAGATCGACCCTCCCCACCCTGTGACCGTCGTCACTTGACACCTCGGGGGGCGGCTTTTATAGATTGTGGGCGCTCCGAGGACGCCCGAAGGGTTACATTCTGCCTAGCGACCGCCTCGGATCCGTCATTCTTTCGTCTCCCGTCCACGCCCGTCCGTGCCCGACCATCGGCTCTACAAACTTCATCGGAATGGCGAGCCGATTGAAGGGGTGGGTCCCTTTAAGGCAGAGGAGCCGTTGATCGACGCCCTCGTGGAGCTCAACCGCAGCGCCCAAATTGCGTGGGGCGAGGTCGTCGTGCACGTTTACGAGACGGACGCCACCCCCCTCGGCATCGGCCGCAAGTACCTCGGCGCGATCGACGGGAGCACCGTGCTCATGATGGGAGAGGTGGACGAGGATCGCGTCCGGAACTCGCGGTAGCATCGCTACCGTCTCATCCGTCGATCTGGGCGCGATCCCCCAGACGGTTGACCTCCCGTTGCAGGCGCTC
>CAYULG010000184.1:0-5406 GCA_964445365.1 uncultured Salinivenus sp.
GTCAGCTTCAGCAGGTCGTAATCGATGGACTTCCGGCGGCCATAGACGTTGTTTAAGGGCGTGAGCTTGACCTCCCCGTTGACGACGCCCACCATCACGTCCGTATGCCCGTCGATGAGGGCTTCCACGGCGGCCACGCCGAGGCGGCTGGCCAGAACGCGATCACTGGCTGAGGGGGCGCCCCCCCGCTGCGTGTGGCCGAGGATGGTGGAGCGGAGGTCGATGTCGCTGAACTCCGGGTCGTCGCGGAGGGCCTCCTCAATGCCGCGTGCTCCGCCGAGTTCGTCGCCCTCGGCCACCACGACGAGTGTGGAGCGGCGTTGAGCGGTCATGAGCGACAGGATGCGCTCTTTGACCATCTCCATCTCCGTAATCGTCTCCGGGATGAGGATGAGCTCCGCCCCGCCCCCGATGCCGCAGTTGAGGGCGATAAAGCCGGAGTCCCGTCCCATCACCTCTACCAGAAAGAGACGGTTGTGGGCGTCGGCCGTGTCGCGGATGCGATCGATGTTCTCTATGGCCGTGTTGAGGGCCGTATCGTAGCCGATCGTGGCGTCGGTGCCGTAGAGGTCATTGTCGATGGTCCCGGGCGCCCCGATGACCGGAATGTCGTGCTCCTCCTGGAGCTTCGACGCGCCCCGGAAGGTGCCGTCCCCGCCGATGGCGACGAGCGCGTCGATGCCATGTTGACCAAGTTCGTGGGCGGCGCGCGTTCGTCCCTCCTCCGTCATGAAATCCTCGGAGCGGGCGCTCTTCAGAACCGTCCCCCCGGTCTGCACGATGTTGGAGACGGAGCGCCGGTCCATCTGGACAAAATCTCCCTCGATCATCCCCTGGTAGCCGCGACGGATGCCAGTGACGTCGAGGTCGTTGGAGAGGGCGGTCCGCACGATGGCCCGGAGACACGCGTTCATGCCGGGGGCGTCGCCCCCACTGGTGTACACGCCGAGGTGCTGAAAGTCCTGCATGGTGAGTGGTGCGGAGTGACGAGTCGATGAGCGTTCAGCGAACAGGCGTCCGGAGTGGGCCGCTCCCTGGGAGGGGAGAGAAGGGGGAGCGGAACGACCACCTACGGCCCACCCTGGGGCCGCGCTACCACGATACCGATTTGATGATCGATCGTCTGAACGTAGCGTTGAAGATCGGGCGAAACCACGACGCCGTCGGACAGGGACGCGTGGAGAAGGCCGCGTGAGCCGTCGTCGTGGGCGTACACGAGGCCGGTGTGAGACACGTCGAGGCCGTCGATCGACGTGACGAGGGCCACGATGTCGCCGGCCCGCAGCTGATCGTAGACGGCGCGGATCGAATCCTGCGGCACGTAGCGAACCGGTCGGTCCTCCTGCCGGGCCTGGAGGTTGGTTTCCATCGCCTGGACGCAGGCGTAGAGGCTATCGTCGGTGGCGAACCGGTCGTAGGCCGAGCGGTGGGTGCTCATAAAATTGAGCGTGTCGGCGAGCCGGCGGCCCCCGAGCTCGTCGTCCAGGCGCTCCACGGTGCCCCGCTCCGCATTGTCGGCCAGCCACTCGGTGAAGTAGTGCAGCCGGCTGCAGTAGCCCTGCATCGTGCCGTTTCGGTAGCGTTGTCCGGCGAGGCGACGGGCGAAGCCGGCGTAGGTGGTGTCGCCGGTTGTCACGCCGCGGGCCATCGCCAGTGCCGTCTCGACGAACGTCACGCAGTCGAAGCCGTCGAGCCGCACGACGAGCGTTTCGGTGTCGGGGGCGTCGAGCGTGCCTTCGAGGTAGGGCCGTCCTCGGAAGTGTAGGCCGATCTCTTGGATAAGGCGCCCGATGGCCATCGTGTCGGTCGCCCGAGACGAGGCATGCTCCATGGCCGCCGCGAAGCGCTGGGCTGTGGAATCGGACGGGGTGAGGACGCTATCGGGGAGGCCGGCAGTCGAGTCGGAGGCTGCCTCAGGCGCAGCGTCGGAGGCAGGCTGGCACCCCGCCAGCAGCAGTGCACCGGTCGCCAGGGCAAGACCGAACGCAAGAAGAGCCTGGCGGGGCATGGCAGCGTCGATCGGCATGGGAGGCGGCGACTCGCCCATTTCACCCATTTGGCGCGCCCTCGTTTCCACCCGTCGTCGTAGCGGACGCAAACGCCGTCGCGGGGCGGTCGAGTTGGGCGGCCTCTTCCTCCGCGAGCGGCCACCACGTCGTGTCGACCGAGAGGGCCTCTTCGAGCCGCTCCATGTACGTGCCTCGAGGAATCTCGACGACGCCGAAGCGCTCCAGGTGTTCGGTTGCGTACTGCGTGTCCAGGAGCGCAAAGCCGCCGCCCCGCATCTGACGCACGAGGTGTACGAGCGCCACCTTGGAGGCGTTGCTGACTCGGAAAAACATCGATTCGCCGAAAAAGGCCCCGCCTAGGGCCACGCCGTAGAGGCCGCCCGCCAACTCGTCGTTCTGCCAGCACTCTACACTGTGGGCGGCCCCACGCTCGTGCAGCCGGGTGTAGGCCCGGACAATGCGCGGCGTGATCCAGGTCCGCTCCCGATCCGCACAGGCTCGGATCACGCGCCCGAAGGCCTGATCGGTCGTGACCGCAAACTCGCGGCGTCGCACCCGTTGACGCAGGTTGTGGGGCACGTGAAAGTCCGACAGCGGGAGGTGCCCCCGGGGGTCGGGCGAGTACCAGCGCACTGTGCTCGTGCGGTCGTCGCCCATCGGAAAGATGCCGTTGACGTAGGCTCGAATTAGAAGGTCGGGGGTCAGACGAACGTCGTCGGCCACGGGCGGGAGGGGGCGATTCGGGACAAACGAAGCACATTCAATTGACAAACTATGTGCGCCGGGGAGAGTTTGTGTTTCTGGCGTTGCACTCATGATTTTTCAGCGGCCGGTGGACGGGCCCGGAGGCGCAACGCACCCTCCCACTCAATGTACAAGGCATCACCACAGCATGGAAACGCCAAGCTACCGCGCCGTCGTCGGAGACCGATCGTTCGACCTGTCGGTTGAGGACGACCAGCTGCTTGTAGATGGAGAACCGAAACCGTACACTTTCGAGGTCCTGCGGGACGGGTACGTGTCCCTCATCGTGGACGGCAGGAGCGTGCCCGTGTCCGTAGAGCCGGCGGGGGAGGGAACGATGCGCGTGACCATCGCGGGGCAGCGGACGACGGTGGAGGTGAAAGACGAACGTGACCTGCTGGTCGACGAGTTTGGCCTTGGGGAGGACGCGGTGGCCGGCGGCGTCGTGCGGGCGCCCATGCCGGGCCTCGTGCTCGACGTGGTTGTGGACGAGGGCGACGAGGTGGAGGCCGAACAGGGGCTTCTCGTGCTTGAGGCCATGAAGATGGAGAATGAACTCAAGGCGCCCTCGGGCGGGGTCGTCGGGGCCATTCACGTTGAGAGCGGCGAGGCGGTGGACAAGGAGGCGCTGCTGATCGAGATTGAACCGGCGTAACGACCTCTTTCCCCGGTGGATGGACAGTTCAATCAGGGGCGATCTCGTTTCTGAGGGGGGAGGGTTACGAGGAAAGGAGTCATGGGAAAATGAGTCACGAGTTGGGGAGCCGGCGGGGCGACCTATTCTTTGCAGGAACGGAACGTACGTTCATGGCCGCGAACGGGAAAATTCTGGTGACCGGGGCAACCGGATTTATCGGGTCGGTACTCACGCGTCAGCTCGTGGCGGAGGAGACTGACGTGCGCATCTTCCGACGCAAAGACTCGTCGCTGGATCTGCTCGAAAATGCGGCGGGGGAGGTGGAGCATGCCGTGGGCGACCTCACCCATGCTCGCAGCCTGTACGAGGCGATGACGGACATCGATCGGGTCTATCACGTGGCGGGCATGGTCAGCTTTGATCGGCGCGACCGAGAGGCGCTTCGCCGCGTGAATGCGGACGGAACGGCCAACGTGGTCAACGCGGCCCTGGAGGCCAACGTCGACCGTGTCGTGCACACCTCCAGCATTGCCGCTCTCGGCCGGCCCGTCGCCGCCGACACGACCATCGACGAGACGACGGAGTGGCGCGACGGGGGACACCGGTCGGCCTACGCCCGCTCCAAGCGGCGGGCGGAACTGGAGGTGCATCGGGGCATCGCCGAGGGGCTTGACGCCGTCATCGTCAATCCGTCGCTTGTGTTTGGGGTGGGCGGGCCCGGCACGAACACGCGCCGCATCGTGGACGCCATTCGGCAAGAATGGCTCCCTGCCGTTCCTGCGGGTGGCACGAATGTTGTGGATGTAATGGACGTGGTGGCCGGGCAGCGCCGGGCCATGGCGTGCGGGGAATCAGGCCGCCGCTATCTGCTCGCAGGAGACAACCTACCCTGGGACCGCGTTGCAAAAATTCTCGCCGAAGCATTTCATGTAGAGCCGCCCTCGTACACGGCACCCTCATTTCTATTGAAGACCGGAGCCGTCGTGGCTGAGGCGGTGGCGACTGTTACCCGCACCCGTCCAGTGCTGCCGAGGGCTACTGCCCGTACTGCCTCGCAGACGCATCGCTACGACAACACACGGGCCCGGACGGAACTCGGCTGCTCGTTCCGGCCCTTCGCCGACACGGCCCGTCGAATCGCGGACGTCCTCTCGTGAGGCCGTTCACGACTGCGGGCTGAAACGGGTAGACCGATCGGGAACAAAGACGCCATGAGATGGGCCCGAGACCGGCTCAGACAACCGCGTCCCTCCGCAGAAACGAAAACGGACACCGGATCGATAGAGCCGATCTGGGCGGCGCGTTTAAAGTAACGGTTCTTCCAAGCGACAACCTAAAGACCAACGCGCTAGCCTCAACAATAAGACAGATCGCCGCTGGGGGATGGACCGATGTCTGAAGATCGCCGCCACGACCGCCCTGCTTCCGCCGACCCGTCACACACAGTCCGGTCTCCTGTTCGAAACAGCCGCCGGGACAATGCCCCTCTCGTCTCTGGGGTAATGGATCGCCTGTACCTGTGGATCGAACTTGCGCTGCTGTATCTCGGCCTCCCCCTGGTGCTTTACAGTCAGCGGCACGCGCTTGAGGAATGGCTCATGCCAATTCTCATTGTCCTTGCCGTCGGCTGCACGGTGCTGCTCTGGCGCGACGCAAGCTTCAAGCAGTGTCGGCTCTGGCACGGGGAGGCCTTCCGGCAGCATCTGAGTCGGACCCTGCGGTGGTTTCTGCCGGGAGCGCTCGTTGTGGGCGGGGCCTTTGCGCTTCTTCGTCCCGATCTCCTTCTGACGTTTCCACGCTCCCACACGGAGGTGTGGCTCGTGCTCCTGATTACCTACCCGATTCTGTCGGTGTATCCGCAGGAGATTATCTTCCGCGCCTTCTTTTTTCATCGCTACGAGGCCCTGTTTCCCACGCGCTGGGGAAAAATCACCGCGAGCAGCCTGACTTTTGGCTTCGCCCACATCGTATTTGCCAACTGGGTGGCGCCCGTCATGACGGCCGTTATTGGGGTTC
>CAYULG010000185.1:0-5366 GCA_964445365.1 uncultured Salinivenus sp.
CCTTCGCAAACTCTTCGTCGTACTCAACAGCCTTCTTAAACTTCTGCTGGGCCTCCCGATATTTCCCGGCCTCAAGAAGGTTCAACCCGTCGGAATACGCCATCATCGCATCGAGGGACTTCGTTTCCTCTGAGCCCAGTTTCGTCTCTTCCATTTCGACGTTGATGCTCTTCGTCACCTTTTGGCTGAGTTCGCCAATCAGGTCGAAGAAGTTATCCGGCTTGCCACGGACTTGATCGCCAAACATGACCTCTCCGGTCTCTACCTTCACGACCCGAGCAGTAATCGACATCTCCTCCTCCGTCGCAATGAAGCTGCCGAACACAACGGCATTCGCACCCAGGAGCTTCCCGGTACGGACGGCCGTGGACTGGTCAACCTTGTCTTTCTGCTTCTGAAGCTTTAGCTCGTTCAGGAGCCACTCAATGCGCTCCCGCTCAATCACCTGCAGGTCCGTCCCTCCCGTCAGGCGATTGATCATGATGGAAGGAAGCCCTTTACTAAGCCCCTCGTAGTCCTCCCGTCTCGTGATCGAGTTGTTTGTAAAGTCCATGACCGCCATCGTCTGCAGTCCCTGCTTCTCCTGACCAACCTTGTAGCTGCCCTGCTGCTCTTTCTGGACCTTGTAGTAGATATCCATGACCGCAGGCGGCTCCACATCCGGGTCCAGGTAGTCAGTCGGCGGGTTCGTGTCAACGAGTTCTTTGATGACCGACCGCGCTTTGTCTTTCTGTCCCTGAGCAATGTAGGAGCGGGCCAGGTAGCGAAGCGCGTCGCGACGCAACTCCGTGTCTGCCTGCTGATCGTCGGCCACCTCTCGGAAGAGCGACGTGGCCTGCCCGTACTCAGCGAACTGGTACTTCTGCTTCGCTTCTTCTAACGTAGACTGCTGCGCGGCAGCCGGCTGGAGGGTTCCCAGCGTTCCGACAAGCACGGCCCCCGCTACGGCAATGCCGAACCAGCGGAGAAGATGAGAAAGAACGTTCGAACCGATGGGCCTTCGTGGCGTGGACATGATAAGTCACCTCTTGCGTTGACGAATGGGGATTCGCGCGTTGAAGGTGGAAGGGGATCAGAGAGTCATCAGTCGACTCGGCCGCCCGGTTAACGAAAACCCGCGCAGGCCTTTGAAACCGATTATCCTTCCTTTCTGACCTTCATTGATAGGGAACGAGAAGTGAAGCGAAAACCGGACATTTAGTTTCAATGAAGCCAACAAAAACGACCTGGTGCTGAATTTGACTACGAAATGTAGTCGACGGACCCGTCAACACGCAGAAAAAAGGATCTGGGGGTGTCCCTGAACCGGGTCTTCCGTTCGGCGAAGGTGAACAAGTGGAGAAAAGGCCAGCCCCTAATTTCCTATATTGAAGACGACAGCGTACTCCACTTTTTCGAAGGACGGCTCCACCTCAATCCGATACGCTGTTCCTGAAAAATCGTCAATTTGGCTTGATCCTCCGCGTTCAATTTTCACCTGTCCGCCGTTCACTTGGTAGTTGTCTATGGAGTTCCTTCGAACCTCAATTCGGTGATTGCCAGGCGGGAGGGATAACGGTTCGCTTGCATTGGTATTTTTTCCTGTATTCCTTCCATTCAGCCAAATTCGGCCATATGCTCCCCTCGTATTCACGGTCACCGAGTGTTCAAAGTAGCACGTTAGGCTTTGCGTTTGTCCCTTCGACACGGCAACAGTTTTCTCGATGGAACCGTGCTTCGGGTGCCGGCACGTGACCGTGTGCGTACCCTCTGACAGCGTAATGGCGCCACCTCCCCCCTGGTCTTGCCCATCCACGAGGACAGTGCCGGACGGCTTCGGTGTCACCTCGACGAGGCCCGTGGCTGCGTTGCTCCCAGTCGTCGACTCCGACGCAGATTCCTCGGAGGTGGCGTCGCTCTCCTGTGGAGCGGGATCGGAGGGCTCTTCTCTCTCCGATGGGACAGACTCGTCCGAGCTCGACGACGAGGACGTTCGATCGGGGGCCGGATCCGTCGTTTCAGGGTCAGGATCAGACGACCGCTCCTGCGTGTTTTCGGCGAGCGTGGCGTCTGAGGACGTGCCCTCGTCGCTGCCCGCCTCGGCCAGGGTCACGTCCTGAAGGGAGATGCGTCCCCCAGCACTCGCGGTAAGCTGCGTGTCCGCAGACGAGTACCCCTCTTTATCAATCTGTAGCTGTACGGCCCCGGCCTCCATCGAGTAGCCGTTGATAGGCGTCGTCCCGGCCGTGTCGCCGTTCACGAGCACCGTCGCCCCCTCCGGCGCGGTCGTAACGGACAGCATGGCCGCGGCGCCCCCTGCGTCTCCACCAAACTGAGTGAAGGCCACGTATCCCCCCACGAGCACGAGCAGACCCACCACCGCCCCCCCTCCAACGAGAGCCCAGTTCGTCTCGCTGTCCTCCTCAGCTTCCTCTTTCGGTTCTTCGGTGGCGGCCGGTTCCGGCACGTCTTCTTCCGCCTCCGGCTCCGGCACGGCGGGCTGCGTGGCCCCCTCCGTCCCCATTGCCGTATCCGGGTTCATGACCGTTTGCCCCCCCGGATCCGACACCGTGTCTTCGTCGTCTTCCTCTTCGCCCGGAACCACCGTCTGCGTCCGATCCTCGCTTCCCGGCACTGCCGTCTGGGTCTGGTCCACGTCGGAGCTGTCCCCATCGACCTCCCAGTCCGGCTGCGTGACGGTCTGTTCGCTGGACTGCTGATCCGCCTCGTGGAGCGCGTCCTGCATCTCCTCGGCGCTCTGGTAGCGCTCGCCTTGCTCCTTCTGGATGGCCCCCACGACCCACTGCGCGAGGCCCGATGGAATGTCGGGATTGAGCTCGTCGGGCGGTGGGATCTTGCCCTCCACCACCTTCCGCATAATATCGAAGTCGGTATCCGTCTCCGCAAACGGGAGGTCCCCCGCCAGGATCTCGTAAGCCGTCATGCCGAGGGAGTAGACGTCACTCCGCGCGTCCACATCGTCAATGCTGGAGATCTGCTCGGGCGACATGTATTTGAGCGTGCCGCCCTGGCCGCCCTGGGTCACCGTCTCGCCGGAGTCGGGCTGCCGCAGCTTCGCAATCCCGAAGTCGGTCACCTTCACCATGCCGTCCTTCGTCAGCATGATGTTCTCGGGCTTAATGTCCCGGTGGATAACCCCGGCAGAGTGGGCGTCATCGAACGCCTTGAGGGTCTGTTCAAGAATGGGAGTGGCCTGATGCGGCGCCAGCGCCCCCTCTCGTTCGAGAGGATCCTTAAGCGTCCCCCCCTCCACATACTCCATGACGATGAGGAGGCCAATGTCGGTATCACGGAGGGCATAGACACCAACGATCTGTGGGCTGTCGATGCGAGCCAAGGCCTGGGCCTCCGATCGAAACCGGTGAATGAACGCCTCCCGCTCCTGCTGGCCAGGATTGATCCGCTTGATGGCAACGGTGCGGGAGAGGTTTACGTCTTCAGCCTTGTAGACCGTACCCATCCCCCCGCGTCCCAAGACCGACTGGATGCGGTAGCCATCTACCTCTGTCCCGATGACGGCGTCGCTCATACCTTCAGGCTCCCGGGTTCAGTATTACAATCAAGATAGGGAATACGTATCAATGTACTTCATCGCTGTTTCTTCCAGCTCTCTCCTACACCCCGTCGGCCTCCAGAAGTTCGGCCTTGTCCATGTCCCAGGTCTGGGACATTCGGTCCACGTAGGCATCGACGTAGGTCGGGCGGAAGAGTTCATTCTCGATCTTGCCCCACTCTCCGTGGAAAAGCGACTTCCATTCCTCGTGGAGCTTGTCGAGCTCGGATTCACTCTCTTCACCGAAGAAGCCGCCCATCATGCCGCTGTCGTCTGTCTGATCCGTCTCGTTGACGGCATCGGCGGGATTGACGCGGCGCAAAAGCTCCTTGCTTCCCGTCATGACCGCCTTTTTGTACCCGGCCAGCATCGCCACATTGTGGGTCACGAGGCTATCGACGGCCTCGCTCAGGTGGGCGAGGCGCTCTTTTCGATCAGCTTCGGACACATCGTCCCCCAACAGCCGCTCGTGCAGCTCGCCGACGTCGGCGTCGTAGAGGGCCTGCTTCTCGGGCGAGTGGTCCAGGGTGTCCCCGGTAAACTCTCGCCAAAAGTGGTTGGGAATGCTAATCATGCGAGTCACTGACTTGAGGAGCGTGTCGAGGACAGTGGCCACCGCCTCGTCGTGGGTCGCACCGGCTGACTGAACATCATCTTCCTTCTCGTCCGACACAGCACTGGTTTTGAGGGTGTCCAGAACGCGTTGCACGCCTTCCTCCGTCCCAATTTCGGGGTCGACATGCTCCTCAACGGCCGCCGCAAAGTTCTCCTCCCGCTCCTCAGCGGGGGCAAACTTGTAGGTTTCCGCCAGCCCCTCGAGTGCGGCGGCAAGCTGACGCGCGTCCTTCTCAAAAGGGTTGGCGTCTTCGTCCTCCTCCGCAAAGGCCGTCTGCTCGGACGACGGCATAAAAAGCGGCGCAAACTCAATCTTGAAGTCGCCAACCCGAAAGACATCTCCGCTTTCGAGGACGTACGGCTCCTCCTCTCCCACACGCCGCCCGTCGACGTACGTTTTGTTTTTGCTCTCGCGATCGCGGAGTAGATAGGTTCCCTCTTCGTGCCGGACCTCGGCGTGCTCCGTGCTCACCTTCTGGTCGGGGAGGGTGAGGTCGTTGTTGCTGCCTCGACCAATCGTAATCCGATCCTGTTCGAACAGATAGTCGGCGGGTTCGCCCTCGTCAGCCCCCTCTTTGACAACTTGCAGCTTAACAGGCATAAATCGTGAAGGTCTGCGTTGAGATCGTGAATTACCCGAGTAGCGAAAACCGCGCTGCGCCTGTGACATGGGTGCGTGGCGGGTCCAAAAAGAAGGGCGCGGCTCCGTCGTGCTCTTCGACCGCCGGAGTGAAGGAAATGGAGCGGCTGCTTTCTTCTTGTAGACGACGGATTATGAATAGGATAAGAAGCACTCTCCTTTTTCGTCAAGGCCCACAATGATCACGCCACGTCTTCTCGATTTTTCTGCGTAGGAGAGTCGCTCGGCAGTGTTGTTCGTCTACTTCTGGCCTCGATGACCCGGGTTCCCCACACCAAAAATTGCCATTTCCGTTCCCGAAATGCATACTGTATATTTGTAGTACTGCGTACAAACCCATCTGTCCCGCCCTCATGGCCGACGACAAGCACTTGCTGGACTTCGAAAAGCCGCTCGTGGAGCTGGAGGAGAAGCTCTCCGAGATGCGCGAGCTTAACGCGGAAACGCAGGATGACCTCTCCAACGAAATTAATGCCCTGGAAGAACGGGTCGAGAAGCTGCGTACCTCCATCTACCGCAACCTCACGCGGTGGCAGCGCGTCCAGATTGCCCGGCACC
>CAYULG010000186.1:0-5342 GCA_964445365.1 uncultured Salinivenus sp.
GCCAATCGCGGCTACGCGGTCCTCCAGCCCAATTTTCGGAGCTCCTCCGGGTACGGGAAAGAATTCCTCAACGCCGGCAACGAGGAGTGGGGCACCGGCGCGATGCAGCACGACATTACCGATGGCGTCAAGCATCTGATTGATCAGGGCATCGCCGATCCGGACCGCGTCGGCATCTTCGGCGGCTCCTACGGCGGGTACGCGACGCTGGCCGGGGTCACCTTTACGCCGGACCTCTACGCCGCGGGCGTGCCGTACGTGGCCCCGTCGAACCTGATTACGCTCATCGAATCGTTCCCAGCCTACTGGGAGCCGTTCCTGGAGGGCACCTGGTACGAGCGCGTAGGTAACCCGGACAACGACGAGGACCGAAAACGCCTTAGGCGGCAGTCGCCCCTCTTCAAGGCCGACCAAATCACCGCGCCGCTTCTGGTGGTGCACGGCGCCAACGACCCGCGCGTAAAGCAGCAGGAGTCCGATCAGATCGTGGCGACCCTGGAGGAGCAGGGCCACCCGGTCGAGTACATCGTGGCCCCCGATGAGGGCCACGGCTTCAGCAACGAGGACAACCGGCTGGCCTTCTCGGCGGCGATGGAGGAATTCTTGGCCGATCACCTCGGCGGTCGATACCAGAAGGACGCCACCGACCGCATCGATACGCGGCTCCAGGAGATTACGGTGAATCCCGACTCAGTCTCGATGCCGGACACGACCGCCGCGGCCGAGGCGGAACCCGACGTGGCGAGCGGGCTCTCGATGATCGAGGGCACGACGCTGGAGCCGGCGACGCTCTCCTACGATGCGTCCATGGAAATGGGCGGACGATCCCTGGATCTCTCCAGCGTCCGGACCATCGCGTCAACGACCGTCGATGGGACCGAGGCCTGGACTGTCGTCAGCAAGACGGAGACGCCCCAGGGCACCGTCACCGACTCGCTGATTGCGGAGCGCACCAGCCTCATGCCGGTGTCGCATCACCGCCGTGGGCCCCTCACGATGGACCTCGCGTTTACGGACACCTCGGCGACGGGCGAGATGAAGATGCGGGGCCAGACCGTGCCCCTGGAGGCCTCTTTTGACACCCCGACCCTGGCCGGTGGGACCCACAATCAGCTTGCTCTGGGGAGCATGCCTCTGGAATCGGGCTTTTCAACCGCCTTCCAGGTCTTTTCCGCCCAGCAACAGGACACACAGGTGGCTCGCTTCGAGGTGACGGGCACGGAAACCGTCGAGACGCCGGCGGGCACGTTTGAGACCTACGTGGTCGATGTCGACATTGGTGAGGGCAGCACCACCGGCACCTGGCACGTCCGCAAGGAGGGGCCGCATCACGTCGTCAAGTCAACAGTTGAGCGATCGACGGCGCGGGGGACGCAGAAAATTACGCAAACGCTGTCGTCGATGGAGCCGGGAGGGACATCGGCCCCGGGCACCCGCTAGCCGTCCTGGACGATCGTCCCCGTCGGTCCTGTGCAGGAATGATTCCTGTATTTTGAATTCACCTTCCCCCTCGTGCCATGTCTCGAAGACCGGTCTTTTGGGTTCTCCTCGTCGTCGTTTGCCTCGGCGCCGCCGCGTACAGCTGGCAGGTCTTCCCGCAGGCCTTCCCCATCGTGAACGTTGAGATTTCGATGAGCCGGAGCGCGGCGATGGACAGTGCTCAGGCCCGCGCCGAACGGCTGGGCCTGGGTCCAGAGGGCTTCCGGCAGGCGGCCGCCTTCCGCACGGACAGTGAGGTGAAGAACTTTGTGGAGCTGGAGGCCGGGGGGCGCGACACGCTGCGCCGGATGATCGACACCGGCCGCTACCAGCCCTACCAGTGGGCCGTGCGGCACTACCAGGAGCAGGAGCCTCGCGAGACGGAGGTCCGCTTCACGCCCGACGGACGGGGCTACGGCTTCGAAGAAGAGTGGCCGGAGGACGCCGAAGGGCCGGCTCTTTCCGCCGACTCGGCCCGGACGATTGCCGAGCGCAAAGCCGCGTCGCGCTGGAACGTCGATCTGAGCCGGTACGACCGCCTGTCGGCCTCTCAGGAGGAGCGGCCCAACGGACGGGTGGACCATACTTTCGTTTACGAGCGCCCGGACGTGCAGGTGGGGGAGGGACGGTATCGCCTGCGTCTGGGGGTGAGCGGAGCGTCGCTCAGCGAAGTGACCCGCTTCGTGAAGGTGCCGGAGGGCTTTACCCGCCGGTACGAAGAGATGCGCTCGGCCAACAGCACCATCAACCTCGGCGGCCTCGCGACCACGTTTCTCGTCTACGTGTTGGGCGGCTGCCTCTTCGGGCTCTATTGGCTGCTGAGGCAGGACGCGCTCAAGTGGCGGATGGCGGTGGTGTGGGGCGGCATCGTGGCGGGCCTTCAGCTGCTGGCCGGGCTCAACCAGTTGCCCCTGTCCTGGATGAACTACGACACCGCGTTGGCCTCGCAGAGCTTCCTCATCCAGCAGGTGCTCACGGCCGTCGTGGGGGCAGTGGGCATGGGACTGCTCGTAACCGTGTCGTTCATGGCGGCGGAGGGCCTTACCCGGCTGGCCTTCGGGCACCATCCGCGCCTCTGGCGTCTCTGGAATCCGAAGGCGGCCGGGACGACGACCGTCTCCGGCCAGACCGTCGCTGGATACCTGCTGGTGGCCGTGTTCTTCGCGTATCAGGTCGCGCTGTACTCGTTTGCCCAGGATGCGATGGGGTGGTGGACCCCGGCCAGTCTGCTGTTCGATCCGAACATTCTGGCGCAGTACGCCCCGTGGCTCCCGCCCATCGCCAACGCGCTCCAGGCCGGCTTCTGGGAAGAGTGCCTGTTCCGGGCCGTCCCACTGGCGGGGGCCGCGCTGATCGGCAGCCGGCTCGGGGGGCGACGCTGGTGGATTGGGGGCGCGCTGGTGCTGCAGGCGGTCATCTTTGGGGCCGGGCACGCCGGCTACGCCAGCCAGCCGGCCTACGCGCGTCTCGTGGAGCTCATCCTGCCGTCGTTCGGGTTTGGCCTGCTGTATCTCGCGTACGGCCTGTTGCCCGCCGTCGTGCTTCACTTCGTATTCGACGTGGTGTGGATGGCTCTGCCGCTCTTCGTCTCCACGGCGCCGGGCGTGTGGGGCTCCCAGACGCTCGTGGTCGCACTCACCCTCCTCCCGCTCGGCGCCGTCCTCTACGGGCGGCTGCGGACGGGCGAGTGGGGGACACTCCCGGAGCGATTCTACAATCGAACCTGGTCGCCCACCGAGGACGAGGATGCGACGGAGGCCGAAATGCTCCCGGTGCGGGCCGGGCTCTCGTGGCGCACGGCCGGAAGCGTGGCGGTGGCGGGACTGATCGGGCTCGGGGCGTGGATTGGGACCGGCGACTTTTCGACGGTGGAGGCGCCGCTCTCGATGACGCGGAGCGAGGCCGAATCGCAGGCGCGGTCTTTGGTGCAGGAACGGGACGTAGACCCGGACGCCTGGACGATGGTCTCGTCCGTCCGTGTCCCGAACGGCGACGACGATCAGTTCGTGTGGCAGGAGGGCGATCGGGCGGCCTACCAGCAGCTCATGGGGGCGTACCTGACGCCGCCGTACTGGGACGTTCGCTTCCTCACGTTCGAGGGGCCGGTTGAGGAGCGGGCCGAAGAATACCACGTGCACCTGGGGCCGTCGTCTGATTTTCCGGAGGTCACGCATCAACTGCCCGAGGCCGCCCCCGGGGACAGCCTTGCGGAACCGGCGGCCCGCGCGATCGCCGACTCGGTGGTGCAGGCCCGGTATGGTCACGATCCGGATGCGCTGAAGCGCGTGGGCGCCGAGCCTGACGCGCGCCCGAACCGCCGCGACTGGACGTTCACCTACGCCGATACGATGGACTACCCGCTCGACGAGGGAGAGGCCCGGGTTGAGGTCGAGCTCGCCGGATCGGAGGTCACAAATGCGTCCTCGCTGGTCCACGTCCCCGAGTCGTGGGAGCGGGAGACGCGTCGCCGCGAGACCACCATGCAGATCGTCGGGCTCATTTCGGGCCTGATCGGCGTCCTCCTCATTCTCGGTGGGGCGGTGGCCGCCATCGTGTACTGGGCGCGCGGCCAGTTTCGGCTCTGGACATTCTTGTCCGTCGCGGGCGGCATCTTCGCCCTGGTCCTCGTGGGGCTCGCCAACGGCTGGCCCGAGATGGTGGCCGGATTTGACACGGCGCAGCCGTACCTGAATCAAGTGATCCTGGGCCTGGTCGGTCCCCTCGTGCTCGGCGTCTTCGCGAGCGGCGGGCTGGGCCTTGTCGCCGGCTTTGCCCACGACCGCATCGGGGGCAGCGAGCCGACGCCACTCCTTCGCTCGGCCGCGGCTGGGCTCGGGCTTGGCGTGTTGGGGGCCGGGCTTCTGTCGCTGACCGGAACGGCGGGCCCCTCGCTCTCGCCGCCGTGGGCGAGCTACGGGGCGCTCGACGCCGCCCTGCCGTGGCTGGCGCCGGTGCCGGGCCGCCTGCTGACGTTCGCCGGGCTCACGGTCGTGCTCCTGCTCATAGCGGTGACCCTGCACCGCTGGACGCAGGCCGGGACCCGGCGCGTGCTCGCCGGGCTCGGCAGCGCCGGGGCGCTGGGCTTCGTCGTTGCCGGCGTGGGGCCGGCCGAGACGGTACCCACGTGGGCCGCGCAGGGCGCCGTGATCGGCCTCTTCCTCGCCGCCACCGCAGGGCTGGTGTGGCGCCACGACCGCGCCCTCGTGCCGATGATGGCCGCCGGGGTCATTCTGCTGCGCGGGGCCAAGGCCGTGATTACCGCCGCGCCCCCGTACGCCGTGCCGGGCGAACTGCTGGCGATGGCCCTCGTGCTGGCCGTGGCGCTCGGGTGGACCGTGGTGCTGCGGCGCCGGCAGGCTTCGGAGGCAACTGCCGCGTCGGCCGGGTAGGCACTGTGGTGCCCGACCGTCCCGATCATTGATCGCAGCGTCCCCGCATGAACACGTGCCCCAACTGCGGTACCGCCGTCCCCGAGACGTACTGCCCGTCCTGCGGCCAGAAATACGAGGAGAAGCGCTTCACGCTTGGGACCATTTTCTCGGCGCTGCTGAAGGAGGTGGTGGACCTGGAGAGCGGCTTCCTCGCAACCGTCGTCGGCCTCTCCACCGCGCCCGGTCGCGTGGTGCGGGACTACTGGCGACGACGCACAAAACCCTATCTGAATCCGGCGAAGTACTTCCTGTTTGCGGCCACCGTTCTCCAGCTGATGCTCTGGCAGACGGGTGCAGCGGGCAACTTCATAGAAAGCTACTTGGCGGCGGAGGAAGGAGCCAGCGTTTCTCGGGCTCGCGCGCTTCGATTTCTGGGGGACTATTTCGTGCTCGTGTTTGCGACGGGCCTACCGGTCTTAACCGTCGCCTCCT
>CAYULG010000187.1:0-5241 GCA_964445365.1 uncultured Salinivenus sp.
GATAAGAACGAGCATTCGCCCGAGCGACTGCGCAGGGAAAAGGCGTTCGGGGTCAGCGGATGGTCCGCAGCGAAATGAGCAGCTCAAACCTGCAGGTTCTCTTTCGGTGGAGACCATGGCTGTAAAAGGGGGACGCGGGAACCGATGCGGAGAAGGGGACTTGCGGAAAACGAGCCTACCAAACGACGGTCACCTTACGACGGTCACCTTACGACGGTCACCTTCTGAGTTTTGGTGGTGCCGCCCGCTCTCAGGTGGAGGAAGTACAGGCCACTGGCAAGCTGGGACGTCTCCAACTGCACCTGATGGCGGCCCGCCGGCCGCGTCCCCTCCGCGAGCGTCTTCACCGTCTGCCCGAGGGCATTGTAAAGGATCACCTGTACCTCCCTCGCCTCCGGAAGGGCGTACCGGACCTGCGCCTCCGACCGAACCGGATTCGGATTTACGGTCTTCAGGGCGATCTCGCCTGGAAGCTCCGCGGCCCCGCCTCGGAGCGAGAGGAGACGCCCGGATTTGAGCCCGGCAGTCGCTTCCCGAACCGTGACCGCTGAGGACTGCCCCGGACCCTCCTCGAAGCGTATCTTCACGCGGCCGAGCACTCCTCCCTCGGGTGCCGTTTCGGTCTTGCGGGTTACACCAAAGGCAACCGTTCCCTCCTCGTCGTCGACGTTCGATTCGAAAAGCGCGTTGCTGCCGGCCGCCGGGCCCGGCTCAACCTTCAGTACCGAGGCCGACGTCGAGGGAATCGAAAGCGCGGCGGATACGCCAGTGACCGGGCCGATCCCTTCTACTGACAGTTCAAACCAGGCCTCCCGGCCGGAAGTCTCCGTCCGTCGCAGGCGAACCGATCCTTGCGAGGAGGCCTGTCCCTTCGCCAAGGCCGCCGTGCCGCCCGTGTCGTGAGTTCGTCCCCAGTTCTGCCCAATGCAGAGCACGTCGGCCTGGTCGACCTCGCCATCCCCATTGGCGTCCGCGTAAGTGGCCGGCTCCGGCGACCAGGGCTGGGCCGTATAGCTTTGCCACTGGCACGTCTCAGAATCTCGGGCCGGGCCGGTCGTGCCCCAGTACTGGCCCAGCGGAAGCACGTCGGCCTGGTCGACTTCTCCGCTGTTGTCCGTGTCCCCCGGCCAAACGGCTAGGCCCTGCCTGACGGTGACCTCTAGGGGCTGCGGGGCGAGCGTGATCGGGTCGTCGTTCGGGTCGTTCGCTGTCACGTCCTCGAGCGAGAAGGTCAATGCCGTGCCCCCTTCTACGTCCTCGGCGACCTTGAACCGCACTCGCGCGACTACGCCGTTTCCATCGACGCCCCCCGCGCCGGACTTGCGGCTTACGCCAATGCCGATCTTTCCGGCTGAGGTGTCGTTGTCGGCCTGGTAGACGACATCGTCGCCCAGAAAGCTCCCGGCCTCATCGTCGACGACCGACAGGATGCTCTCGTCGTAGTCAAGCGCGAAGCTCGTCCCGAACAGGTTCGACACCGGAGCGTCCTCACTGCCGATCTTGACGTCAACCCGAAATTCGCTTCCAGCCTCCTGGGAGGTGTCGGCCACCGGCGCAATGGGCGGCGTGTTATCATCTACCTCTGTATCGACGTTGCCGCTTACCTGCGCCCGGACGACCAAATCGCTCCCGGTGCCGCTCCACGAGCTTCCGTCGAACGTCTTTGACCGCTCGGCCGCCGGTCCTGTCGTCTCGGCTAGCAGGTCGACCGAGCCGGATCCATCGTCCGGGTACGCAACGATATGGTAGTCCTCCCCGGGCTCCACGGGCGCCCCGACGCCCGAAAGGTCGACGAAGGTTGGCGAGAAGGCGCGAAATGCGGACGGCTCGACGGTAACGCTGGATCCGATCTGGCTCCCTGGCACCCCGCCGTCGTCGGACCAGACCTCCACGCGCAGGGGCCCATTCAACTCATTTGCGGGGCTTTGCTGTGTGTTCGGCCCGAGGGAAAGGTATGCGCCCGCAACCGTCCCCTTCTGCGTCGGCGTAAAGCGAAGGGCCGCGCGCTCCGCCCCCCCGGAACCGAGCGTCACAGACCCGATTGCCCCGAAGGGAACCGGCTGGTTGTAAGTGAGAATTTCAAGGGGAGCGGCCTCGCCTGTCAGGCTCTTCAGGGCACGCTCTGCGTTCAGCTTGCCCGCCCCGAAGGTCTGGCTTGGAACGCCACGTGCCTCTACGAACGGGTCCGTGCGGGCCGTGCTCCGGAGAAGGGATTGAACCTCCCCTGTCGAAAGAGAGGGATCCTCCTGCATCAAGAGGGCCACCGACCCGGCCGTAAGCGGTGCAGACATGCTCGTGCCCAAAAGCATATGATGCTCCCCATCGCCCACAATTCCATTGGCGCCCAATGTGGCCGAGGCGTCGTCGGAAAGCGCGGAGGGCGTGAAGCTTCCCGGCGCAGCGATGTCCGGCTTTGTGCGCCCGTCGACCGTCGGGCCACGGCTGCTGGACGGAGTGATGATCCCCCTGGGAAGCTCAGAAAACCCGCGTGACTGCCCTTCGCTTGTCGTCCACCGGGCCCGATGCCAGTAATTGCCCACGGCAACCACCCCGTTGGCGGTGGCCGGAATGCCGACCGTAGACCGGTTGTCCGCGTTGCTGAACGACGCCGATCCGGCCGTGTCTCCACTTCCGAGCGCCGACCGCGAGAACCACCCGTGGACCGGCGTGTCGTTGTCGCCGTTCTGGCGGATGCGCATGGTCCACTGGCCCTCTGCCGGCGGGATGCTTTCGGCCGCGTCGAGGGCGAGAAGCTGAAAATAACGGCCGTTCCCCGAAACGGAGGATTCCAAAAGGATCGCTCCACGAGGCGTTGCCAACGAGGTGTCTCGGACCTGCTGGCTCCCGTCAATCGTGACGGTGAGGGTGTCCTGTTTCTGTGGAGTGTAGACGGAGACCTCATACGGCCCCGGTTGGTACGCCCAAAGCGAGGTCACGTAAAAGTCGTTCTGGTTTCCGGCGTTTGGGGTATACTCGGACACATCGATTCCGACGTCCACCGAATCTCCGGCGGGCAGGGGCGCGGCGGTGTGAATCGGGCTAGATGGGGAGCCGCTGTTTCCGGCGGACGTGATGACGGCGGAGCCTTCTCGGGCGCTGAGCTGGCTGACGGCCTGGGCCCGAGGGGCCGACCCGTCGTGCGGCCCGAAGTCTCCTCCTAAACTCATGTTCACGACCACCGGCTTCCCCGCGGCCTCGGCTACGTCTTGGCAGTACGCAATTCCATTTATGTAGTTGACGGACCTGAACGCTCTGTTCCCGGCCTTGACCGCAATGATATCCGCCTCTGGGGCGGCGCCCTTGTACCGCTCGGTTCCGGCAGACCGCTCGTAGGCTTCGCCGCTGCTGGCCGCCGTGCCGGCGACGTGGGTGCCGTGGCCGTTGACGTCCTTCTCGTTGACCGACCCGGACCCGTCGAGGGCCGCCTGAATGTCTTGCCGAAGATACTCGGACCCGTAGTCCGGGTTGAAGTCTTGGCGGAAGCGGGACGCATCGTTTTCCACGGGCGTGTTTACGCTCGTCGAGTCGTCGACCTGGTCCCAGATGGCCTGAATTCGGGTGTTGCCGTCCTCGTCGGTGAAGTCCGGATGGGACCAGTCGATGCCCGAGTCGATGATGCAGACCATCGCCCCTTCGCCCTTGTACTCGGTCCCATTGACAGCCCCGCCATTGAGGGTGCGGGCCCCGACCTCCGCGGCGCCGACGTCGTTGTGCGGCTCCGCCACGCGGGGCGACCGCACCTTGGTCACCACATCGGACCGGACGAGGGCCTGTAGCCCGCGCGGAGTGGCCCGGACGGTCGCAAATCCGTCAAACGTCGAAATGACCGTTGCTCCAGGAGCCTGCAGGGCGGACGGCGACTCGGCCTCTACGACGGCACTGTATATCGGCGTTCCACCCGCCGTCCGGCCGTCCGGGCGCACGTCGATCGGCAGGTTGCGGAAGGAGGCTTCGGTTCTTCCAGATAGGGCCGCCGTCTGCTCACCGCGACGAAGCTGCTCGGCCGCCTGTTCACCTGCGGGCCGGGAGACATCCGGCGTCCGGGTCTGAGGTCGTGCCTGCCGGGTCAGCTCCTCCATCTTCTGAATGGCAGACTGCAGCTCCCTGTCCTGGGCCTTTCGGACAACCCGCTCAAACCGACCGTCGAGCTTCGACCGTTCGGCGGCGGTAAGGGAAGAGCCTTGCGGGTCCTGCGCCTGGCCCGTATTCGGACCAAGCAACCCGGCAATCAGGACAGGACAGGCCAGCCAGAAGATCCAACGTACCGTGAAAGGACGGGTCAACAGTTTACCGGAATCGTTCATCATTGCGGTTTGAGCGTGACTTGTGAAGTAGGGTGGGAGCGCGTAGTCTCTAGCTCGGAGGTCGGTCCTGCTCTTCGGGGCTCTATCACCGAAGCAACTCACTGTCCCGTCGCTTCGGAGCGGCCCGGCTTCAGTGCGGTTCGTCTTCCCTCGCGGCGCGAATGCGCTGGACGCCCTCCACGGAGGCGGTTTTTCGGATTTCCTCAGAGGTAAGGCGGGCAGTGACCGTCTCGCCCACCTTGCTCACATGAGGGATGCCTGCCTCCCAAAGCGCCTCCAGTTCAACTCCCTGAATCAGAACAGCATAAACCTTTTCTCCATCCCGCTCTCCGGCCGGGCTTGGCTGCTGAAGCTCATCAGGCCTGGTCGCGCTCTTGTCGCCGCTCAGCAAGCGCCGTATCGCAGGGCCGAGGCGCTTCTTCTGTGCTGTAGTCAACGGCTGCTGGCTCGAAGACGGCGTCGTTCCTAACCTGCTCTCATTCATCTCGTTTAGCGAGTCGCCTATTGAGTCGCTTAGCGAGTCTTCCTCCTCCTGCACTGCCGCAGACGAGGCCGTGTCAGAGCCCGCCGCACTGCCGGTCGAGCCCGAGTCTCCCCCACACCCGAGCGCAAGACCTAGAGGGAGAAGTGCAGTAGCCGCAAGTATCCAAGCCTTCCTCATCGCGAGTGGCGACCAGTTCTCGAATAGGCCAGTTCTCGAACAGGAGAGAAAACTTCTCGTCAAGCAGCGCAGGAAAATGATCCGTCCAGAAAAGTGATCAGCGCAGGAAAATGGTCGATGCGGAGCGGCCCATCTGCAGTTAGAGTATTGAGGATGCGCGAAGGAGCGTGGACCTGTCGGTCCTAAACCCTCCGGCTTTCAGCCGGGGAAGGCGGTGTCACATCGCCGGTGAACCTGTCGGTTCGAGGCTCCTTCGCAGTGAGAATGCGAGTTCAA
>CAYULG010000188.1:0-5232 GCA_964445365.1 uncultured Salinivenus sp.
CTCATGAACACCCGCTACATCGTGGCGCGGCAACAGCTGCCGGGGACCGAGGTGGTCCACCGCAGCGAGCGGTCCGGCGTGCTGGTGCTCGAAAACACCGATGCGGTGCCCCGCGGCTTCCTCGCGGGGCAGACGGAGGTCGTCGAGGATCCGAAACAGATGTGGTCGCGGCTCCGGTCCCCGTCGTTCGATCCACGGCAGACGGCACTTCTTCCCGAGCCCCTCGACAAGCCGGTGACGCCCATCGACAGCAACAGCACGGCCGAGGTCGCCCTGGAGCACTATGAGCCGGAGGAAATCCGGTGGACGGTCAACACGGATGCCCCGCGCTTCTTCGTGGCGAGCGAGGTGTACTATCCGGCCGGATGGAATGCGTACCTGGATGGGGAAAAAGTGCCGATTCACCGCACGGACTATCTGCTCCGTGGCGTGCATGTGCCGAAGGGCGAGCATACGCTCGTCATGCGGTTCGAACCGAAGGCCGACCGATACGGTCGGTGGATCGCGTGGACGAGTACGATTCTGGTTTACGGAGGGGTCCTTATGATCGTCGGACGGCGGGTGCGTCGTCGGAGGAAACCGGTGGAAGAAGAGAACAAAGAGGATCCGGAGTAATGGCTCCGCGGGGGGACGCCGAGACTACTTTGGATTTGCTTGATTGTCATACCCGCATTCCTGAAGCATTGAGCCCAGAGTCTCTTCGAGAAGGTCGATCTGCTCGTCTCGGAGTCGCTCCCGCCAGGTTTTCTGAGGGGGGTGTACCTTCTCCAGTTGTCGCTGGTTTTCTGCCGTAGAAAATGTCTCCGGGGAGAGATTTGCAGTGGCAAATACGCGGCGAAGCACTGAGCCGGGGGATTTAAGAAATGACTCGTACCGGACCTCCAGGTAGTGGTTCTCCGGGAAGCGGGCTGCATCGGTGCGAATTTGGTCGATGCATTGTTCCCAGGTCCACGCTGCCTGCTCAATGGGGGAGGCAGATTGTACGGACTGCCAGCCTGGGGGACGTACGCCCCACCACTGATGAAGACCGCCGCTCGCGCGGCGTCGTTTGAGGATGGAAGCCGCGACGGCTCGGCCGTCCCGGATTAGGTGTACGATATAGGCCTCGGGATAGAGGGCGTGAAGAAACCGGAGCCGGAACGCGTTTTTCGGAGTTTTCCAGACGAATCGGGGACGATCGTGGTAACGGTAGTGCCACCGCACTACGTCGTGGACGTAAGACTGGACGGCAGCGGTTGCGTCGGCCTCCGTTGCCCGATGGTTTTCCGCACGTGGGAGAGCTTGGCTCCAGATGGAGTGGCCTTCGCAGGTCTCAAAGGTGGAGGAAAGCCCAAGAGATCCGTCGAAAGGCCCCCGGAGAAAGGGGGGAAGGGCGAAGGTTGGGAAACACCGGAGGACCCGTTCCGCGTGCCAGGCAGCAGTAGGAGGGACGTTCCGGAACCACGTCTTTCCGCAGATCCAGTTCGTAAAGGGCGTGATCCAGGCCACCTGTGGGTGAAGTCGTACCAGCTGGTGAAAGATCCCCGTCCCGGATCGAGGGCATCCAACAATAAAGATCGGGCGATCCATGAACGTTCGCGTTGGGATGATCAGAAGAGGGATCGAAGGATACATGTCATCGGAACAACGACTCCCGGCTCAGAGATTCCTCGTACCTGCCTGAATAGGAGGAACAACCACAACAAATCATCTGCGTGAAGCGCTGTCTTCACGATCTTCGTTTCATCGTCACAGCCGTGGCTGGTTCTCCCCAAAATGATCGATCCTGAAGTCTTAGACGAGGCACTGAGTGACTTTTCGTTGATGTTCGGGGGAGGAGAGTCGGCGGCTGAGGGTTCTCCGACGGGACAACGCGCACTGGCATTCGGGACCGTCGTGCGGGCGGCTCCGATTGCTCAGGGAGGCGAGTTGGTGATTCTCGACTGGGATTCGAAGACGGTTGAGGCGAACGTCCCCGTCCGTCCGCGGAACCCCACCATTGAAGAGGATCCGAATCCACGAGGCAACGGGCGAGGGTGTCGGGGCCTCCGGCAGGTGGGCGAGCGAGTGGTTGCGTCCACGTACCACACACTCGAACTGTACGACGCTTGCCTAAACCAAGTGGGTGCCGTCAGTGATGGGCTGATGGTCGGGCTCCATGAGATTACTCTGACCGACCGTGAGACAGTGTGGGTAACGTCCACGGCGATCGATGCAGCAGTGGAGTACGATTTGGAAACCGGGGAGCGAGTTCGTGCATACTGGCCCCGAGAGATGGATGCTCTCCAGAACGCTCTTGGGGTGAACCCTCTCGACATCGATAAAAGCGCTGACAACCGGCTTCGGTTTCTTGACCCGTCCGCAACGGACTCCGAGAACCACCTTCACCTCAACACGGTCGAGATCCATGACGGGTCGCTCTATGCGTTGTTTAATGCATACGGCGTGGTGGTGAACCTGACGACCGAAGAGGTGGTGTTGCGGCACGAGCGACTCCAAGGAGGGCACAACCTTGTCATCGGGGACGACGGGCTCGCAGTCGTCAGCGACTCATTCGGCAAAGCCGTCCGGTTCTATGATTTGGACACCGGGCAGCTTCGGCGGACGATCGACCTGACGGACTATGCATGGGTCCGCGACCTCATTCGCTGGGAAATTCCACGGTACTGGGGAAAGGAGGTCCTGCGGAAGGTTGGAATGATCGAGAGTTCGATCGCGAAGCCGCTCTTCGTGCGGGGGCTCGTTCGGCAGGGGGATACGCTGTTCATCGGCGTCTCGCCTGCGTCCATCCTGCAGATCGACGTGTCCACCGGAGTGCTGGTAGACGCATATCAGTATTCGTCGGACGTCCACGTCTGCATCCACGGGCTCGCCGTCCTGGATGATGCTCTGCTTCAGACGGAGGGGTGAGCCCTTCGGTCTTAGTCGAGATACTTGGCGTATGGTGTGCCGTCGAGTCGCTGGGCCAACTCGTCATAGTTTGCTACTCGGTCCTTCAGGGAGCGGGGGGCTACCTTCCGGTAGCTGCTCTCGACCGGGCTCGACTCGATCTCCAGAAAATCGCAGATGAGATCGACGGTCGACTGGTGGTCCTCGGCGTGGCGGATGTGTTCCTCGTAGGTCAGGGAGAGGTGCGGTACGCCCTCAAGGAGGGAGTGCTCGTAGTCGCTGAGGGCCTCACTGCTTTGGATCCACTCCAGCACGAGGCTGGGATCTGCGTTGAGGGCTGTCGGCGTGGCATCCGGGTCGGATTTCTTTCGGTGAAACGTCTTCCGTCGCGCCCGAATGTTGGAAAGCGCGTGGCGCAGCAGGTTTTTCCGCCGCAGGTACAGGATCCGGAAATCGTGCTCGTGGTGGAGGATGCGGAGAAAGTCCGTCCGCGGACCGGGCGGATGTTGTACGTCTTTGATCTGGTAGCTGAGAATTTTGCACCCGTAGGCCCCCGCTGAGACCCGGGCCGCACGGCCCAGCACGTGCCGGTAGGGGAAGGAGACGTAGTCGTGGAGCACTTCTCCTTCGCACTGCAGTCCCGACACATCGTCGAGCATGCTCACGAGTGCCGTGGTCCCCGAGCGCCCTCGTCCAAACAAGACGAACCGTGTGTCGGGGAGCGGCCGGCCGGACAGAGAGCTCAGCAAAGCCTGGAGGTGCCGGAATTGCTGGCGGACCAACAGATACTGTCGCCGAAGGAAGGTTTCGGCCTCGCTGAAAACCGACATAGGAAGGGGGAGCTCGGGAAAAGTCGCGCAGCGCACCGACGGGGACTTGGGCCCGCGGCGCGATTGATCTACGTGCCCACTCGTGCTCGCAGTTCCGACCACAGGCTGTTTGCAATGGCCTGGTCGCGGGGGGAAAGACCCAATACCAGCAGGATGCCGCCATAGACGAGCAGGGCTGCCGGAATTCCAATCATCCAGCGGCCCGGAATTGCGAGCTGGGCGAAGAGCATCCATGCCGTTCCCCCCGACGCGCCCGCCGCCGCAAGGGGTTTCCACAGGTTCCAGCGGAAGGGCTGGATGCGGGTGAAGTGGTAGAGGCCCCACAGCTGGAGAAGATTTCCCAGGACGTGAGCCGTGCCTGTTGCGAGGGCTGCTCCCACAACGCCATACCACCGGATAAGAATCCAGTTGAGGCCGATGTTCAATACGGCTATGCTGGCATTCACCCAGAAGGTGAAGTCCTGGTGGTCCGACATCTGCAGCATGTGCCCGACCGATCCCGACCCAGCGACCACGACGTAGGCCACCGACAGCAGCCGGAGCAGAATAGCGCCCTCCCGGAACTCTGTTCCAAAGAGGGCCATGATGTCCGGGGCGAACACGATCAGGACCACGGCCAGCGGAAGGGTGCCGATTGTAATCCACCGAACCGTGTCGGCGTAGAGTTGGGCCAACTCGTTGGTCCGGTCACTGTGGTACAGTTCGGAGATGACGGGGGAGAACGCGGCTGTGAGCGCGAACAGGACAAACCGAAGTTGGACCGACATTTTGGAGGCGGCGGTGTAGAGGCCTACGGCTTCTTCCCCGGCGAGCGGACTGAGCATGATCCGGTCGGCCCGGGCGAGGCCCATGCTGGCGAGACTCACCCCCACAATGGGGAGGGAAAAGCGCAGGAGGCTCCGAAGGTCGACGGTCGGGTCCAAGGACGAGAAGAGCGGCGGGAACAGACGGTAGACCGCGTACACCGACGCCCCAGCGGCCAGCACGGTGGAGGCCAGGAAGGCATACAGGGCCGCCGTGAATCCCCATCCGAACAGCAAGAGAATGCCGGTGAGTAGCAGGAAGAGAGCCGGCTGTAGAATCGAGTCGAGGAGCACGTCCACCCGCATTTTGCCGAGTGCGCGGGCCATGCGGGAGCCGAGGTAGGTAAGAATGTAAAACGGCAGCCCGACCGCAAAAAGCTGGAAGACCAGCGGATCGTTCGTGCTGTTGAGGGCGACCTCGGCCAGCCACGGGGCCGCCAGAAAGAACGCTACACTCAGAAGAAGTCCGGTTCCAATTCCGAGCCCGCCAACGGCCAGGAAGGTCCCCTTCAGTTCGGCCTCATCCCCACTCTCGTGGTGCTCGGCCCCGAACCGGACCACGCCGTTTTGAAGTCCAAGGGTGCCAAGCTCGCGGACGACCCGGAGGATAGAGAGCCCGAAGCTATAGACGCCGTACAGGGTCTTACCGAAACTCCGGCCGAGAACGATCTGCAGGGCAAACCCGACGGCCTTTGCGACGAGCGATCCGGAAAAGACCGAGCCTCCCCCCT
>CAYULG010000189.1:0-5204 GCA_964445365.1 uncultured Salinivenus sp.
GCCTCGGTGCAGGGCAGCGACGGGCAAACCGTGTCGGCCCCTGAGTCTGAGTTTTTCGACGTCCCAAACACGGTACAGACCGATTTCGACCGTCGGGTGGCGACCGCCGCGGTGGCGCGCGATCTCGGCGGCACGACACTCTATACCCGAGCCGGGGTCGACGACCGCGAGTTCGGCGCGTTCCACTTCTACTCGAAAGCGAACGGCGACCGGGCCCGCGAGCGCACGACAACCCTCTGGGTGCAGAGTCGGCTGGCCAGCGAAGGCGACACGAAGACGCCGTGGCAGATTCAGCTCTTCGGCAAGCAGCACCGCGACCGCTACACCTATAATACGCCGGTGGGCCCCGAGCGTCACGTCAGCCGTCGGCTCCGACTCCAGGGACAGGCCTCCCACCAGGTTGGTCGCGTGCGTGCGACCGGTGGTGCCTCGGGCGACCTCCGGGGCCTCAACAGTACCCGGGAAGGCGTGCACAGTGATCCGTCGGTGGGCACATTCCTCAGCTTTCAATGGCGTGCCACGTCGCGCCTGACAGTCAATCAAAGCACGAGGGTTGACTACGACCCGGTCTACGGGGTGGAGCCGACGCCACAGCTCTTCTTCGCCTACGACCTCGGGCCGGCAACACTGCGTGCCGGTGGAGGACGGACTGTGCGTGCCCCGAATTACGTGGAGCGATTCATCAATACGCTTACGAATAGAGGGAACGACGACCTCGATTCCGAAACGGCCTGGTCTGGAGAGCTGGGAGTCAACGTGGGCCTGCCCGCTGGACTCTCGTTCTCGATCACTGGGTTCGGACGCACCACTCAAAACTCCATCGACTACCTCCAGAAGCCGGACTCCCTTTCATCCGAGACCCCTACCCCATTCCGGGCACGCAATCTGGACCGTACGACAACGACCGGCCTGGAAACCGAAATGACGTGGAGTCGGCAACTGGGCTCTGTTGGCATCACCCTCGACGGGGGATACACGCTTCTCGACGCCGAACTCGACGCGGCGTTTTCCGAACAGAACTACAAGTACGCCCTTACCAACGCCCGGCATCTCGTGCAGGGGAGTGCATCGGTGAACGTGGGTGCGGTGACGCTGGGCGTGCAGGGCTTGTGGAAGGATCGCCTCCGGGACGAGGGCCTCGCCACGAATCAGTACGGTGTGATGCACACGCGCCTGGGCTACGACACCCGACTCCGTGGCGCTCGCACGACGGTCTCTTTGGAGCTGCGCAACGCCTTCGACCGGCAATACAGCGAAATCTTCGACGCCCCCCTGCCGGGCCGCACGCTGATCGTCGGCGCCTCGGTGCGGCTCTAGCGCCCCAGGCAGAACGGAGGAAGTAGGGAAGAAGGGGGGAGTGCCGCGTAAGTGACCGTCACCATGGTGGGATCACTCCCCTGTTACGTCGTATTACGGGACGGTTGCAGGCGGTTGGGCACTTCGTGGGGATGCTAGGGTAGGCATTCTCCCCCGAAAATGTGTGGTGAACTATGGGCTCTTCCATCCCCCGATGGGTTTCCATCTACACATTTTCGAGTGGTCATTAGCCGTCCGTCACGTTCCATGCGGTCACGAACGGCCTGGAACCGTCCGGACCCTACTTCCCCAAACCGAATTGTTTTCGCACCATGTCGATCCTTCAGCGTCTTCCGTCCGCCCTTTTCATTTTTGCTCTTGCTTTTTCTGTAGGCCTCACGGGTTGTGACAGCGGCGGCTCCGGAATGGATGAAGGAATGGACGATTCCGTCCCCGATCAGATCAGCTACGACCTGACCGCGCAGACAGACGACGGCATCAGTGGGAGTGTTACCTTCTGGCGAGCAGGTGCCGACACCACCCTTGTCACGCTCAATTTGGATGCAGAGGCGACGCTTCCTGGTGTGTCTCATCCCGTTCACATTCACAACAACAGCGTCTCGGACGACGAGAACGACGGCATCGTACAGGAGCCCTTCAATGGGTATCTCAGTGCCGTCAACGGCAGCAGCCCGAACGGTACCACGGCCCGCAAAATCGGGGAGTCCATCGAGTTCTTCGCTGACTTCGATGGCCACGTCAACGTTCACGAGAGCCCGGCGAACCTCGGAAATGTCGTAGCGCAGGGCAACATCGGTGCCAACGCGGAAGGGACAAGTGGAGATGGGCTCTCGTTCGTAGACAATCCAAGCACCACCACATACCCGCTGAACCCTAGCACGACGGGGGGAAGTGTCCTGTCAAGTGGGGTGAGTGGCACGGTGCGCTTCGAGGAGTTGACCTCCTCGCAGACGCTTGTCACCTACTCGCTTGACACAGGGGGGTCGGTCAACAGTGCCACGAATGGTACCGTTGAGGTCGCCCAGATCGGGCACATTCACGAGAACACCGTCTCGGAAGGCGGTGGCGTCGTAAGCGATCCGTTCTCTGGCTACCTCGGATCGATCGCCCCGACGGACCCGGCCGCTCGGAGCAGCCGCATCATCGAGGCTGAGTACGACGAGTTGACCAGCTACAACGGCTACGTGAACATTCACCAGAGCAACGCCAGCTCGCAGTACGTCTTCGCACAGGGCAACATCGGGGCCAACGCTGGGAGCGGGAGCTCGGCCGACGTTACGATTACCATCAACAACGTGGGCACCTCGGCATGGGAGGTGACCAGTGCAGAAGGGGCCGACGGCGTAGCTGGCAACGGCGACAATCCGGCCCTCACACTTGAGGTTGGCAAGCGCTACCGGGTCGACAACGAGGGCGGGCGCAACGCACATCCGTTTGCCCTCGAAACCGGGACCGACGGAGATTACCTGCTGAACCAAGAGGCCGACAGTGAGGGAAGCCTTGAGGACAACTCTGACATCAACTACGAGGAGGACGATGAAGGGATAACCTTCACGTACACCCAGACGCTGGCCGACCAGGTGGCTGCCTACCAGTGCACCTTCCATTCCTCCATGGAGGGAACGGTGCAAACTGACGACGATGACGGAGGCGGCTACTAAACCATCCACCATTGCTTGCTTCATGCTCGCCCGCCCCAGCCTCCAGCCCTACGGTTCGGATGCTGGGGCGGGCTTTTTTTGTTTCCGTCCGAACGAGACCCGTCGACGTTAGAATTATGGACCGGGACGTGTCTACGTCATACCAATTCCCGTCGTCTCGTCGCTCGGTCCGTAGTCGCCGTGTCTTTTGCTGTTCGCGCTCTTTCCTTCGCGTTTCTCGGTCTTTGCCTGAGCCTGTCGGTCCTCGCTCAGCCGCAAACCGACACCACCGTCACCTGGCGCAGCTACAGCCGCACCGGCACGGCGGCCGTGCAGGTGTATCCGGGGCCGCCCGACGAGGAAGAGACCCACACCGTCGTGGTGAAGGAGTTGGCGGAGAACCGTGGGCCCTCGACGGTCGAAGACTTTCAGTACCTGGCTGATCTGGTAGGGCGCCGGCTCGGCCTCAACCCGACAACGGCCTACTGGGTCCTGCACTGGGGTGGGTTTTCGTTCGAGGGGGCCAACCCGGACGCCGACAAAGCCCTCTTCCTCCGTGCCACCTTCAACCGCACGAAAAGTGGCAACCTGAGCAGCCCCTACTGGAACGTGATCTCGGAGACCGACGTGCGCGAACTCACGGACCGGCGGTGGAAGGAGTGAGCGTGGGGGAGAGGAAGTACGGGGGAGAGGGCGCCCAGGGGAAGGGAGCGAAGGCGTGGGGCGGGACGAGCGAACGGGAGCCTCGGCTGCCCGTCCGGAGCAATGAGGGGCGTCTCTCGTTGACGTTCTCCACAGTGAGTTGGGATCCGAGACACACGCTTCTACCGCCTCCCCCCATGCCGCTTCGCCTGCCATGACCAATGCCCGCGACACCGAAGAGACGACGGTCCTCGCCACGTATTCTGCCCGCCGCAACGCCGAGATGGCCCGCGACTACCTGGCCGACGCCGATATTCGGGCGTTCGTGTCGTCCGACGATGCTGGGGGCATGCACCCGCAGATGCAGCGCCCCCACGGCGTGAAGCTGGTGGGCATGCGCGGGACGGCCCAGCGGGCCCGCTCGCTTCTGGACGATGCCGGCCTCCTGCCCGAGGGTGGCAACGAGCAGGCGGCGGCGACCCTCGACGCAGACCCCGCGACGGAGGGATGGGCGTCGGCGGTGTACCGGCTGGTCCTCCTCCTAGGGGCGCTCGCCGCGCTGCTGGTCCTGCTGATGGTCCTCCTGGGATAGTCCGCCGGGCACAAACAAAAACACCGCCGCCCTTGACCCTACGGCCACGGACGGCGGTGCCACCACTCATCGCTACACCAGGGGAGGAGACCGGTCGGGAAGGGGCTGCCAAGCTGTTCCCTACGGACCAGTCTTTCCATCCCACATCACGTCAACGAGCGGCCCGCCGGGATTATTATACTCCGCGACGTGGTGCACCATCTCCCCGGAAGTGCCTGTCGCGCAGCCCTCGGGCGTTGCGCTGTCGGACGTCAAGGGTCGACGAGGGTCCACGCGTGCCCGGCGTGTCTGCAGGGGCGTTCGGAATGACGGATGCCTCTCGGCCTGCTCCGGATCTCCGCGTGCCACAAAGGATCGCTCGGTGCGTCCACATCTACTCTCAGGCACGAACCGAATCCTCGCCCGCCCGACTTCATTGAAAGGGGCGTCTTCCGGCTTGCTGGGGGCACTCCCGCTTCGCACTTCCTACAGACGCACGGGTGCTTTCATGACGGTCTACTTCAACGGCGCGTTCGTCGACAAAA
Source organism: uncultured Salinivenus sp. (assembly GCA_964445365.1). Classification (GTDB taxonomy): domain Bacteria; phylum Bacteroidota; class Rhodothermia; order Rhodothermales; family Salinibacteraceae; genus Salinibacter. Next base: position 4,716 of record CAYULG010000189.1, read on the forward strand.
GCGAGGTCGCCATCTCCCCCGACGACCGGGGGTTTGTGTTCGGGGATGGGGTGTACGAGGTGCTTCGTGCTCGGGACGGCGCGTTCTTTCGGGGCGACGATCACTTCGACCGGTTGCGCCGCAGCCTCGACCACGTTCGGATTGCGGGCATCGACGTGGAGGCGCTCCGCGACGCCGTGCGGTCGCTCCTCCCCAAGAACGACCTGCAGGACGGCCCCGCCAAGGTGTATCTTCAGATCACCCGGGGCGCGGCGCCGCGCCAACACGCCTTTCCGGACGAATCGGTCGAGCCAACGGTGTATGCGCGCGCCAATCCGCACGAGCCGCCGGTCGAGAAGTGGAGGCAGGGCGTGTCGGTCATCCTGGAGCCGGACCAGCGGTGGGCCCGCTGCGACGTCAAGTCGCTCAACTACCTCCCCAACGTCCTCGCCAATCAGGCCGCCCAGGAGGCCGGCGCCTACGAGGCGCTCCTGGTGCGCGACGGGTTCG
>CAYULG010000190.1:0-5188 GCA_964445365.1 uncultured Salinivenus sp.
GCCGATGGACGCGCTCGACCTACAGATTCTCGTACTCGGTTCCGCAGTGCCTCCGGCGTGCCGTCCCACGCGAAGGCCTGCAGGCTCCCTTCCGGATGTTCATCCCAGCCTGGAAGCACCACGGTACGGACGTCGCAATTCTTCTCAGAGGTCCAGGCAGTTCCTGACTTCCTTCGCAAGAGGTCTTGGGCGAATGCTCCTGGTGCTACACCCAGGAGCGGCGGCATTCCATGCCCCGATACGGGCCACCTGGTGACCATCTGAACAATGTGTTCTTTCCCTCCAAATCAGAACCGAGAATCACCGCTATTAGTGAATCGAGGTGAGCTGCCCAACGGGTCCAAAAAATCGGTGGTACTCATCGTAAAAAAGCATTAATTGACAAAGCGCTCCCTACTCCACTATTCTTAAACTTGTCGAATCAGAAACCATCGCATTTAAAATCTGCGATGTTTCACTTTCCCAATTCATTCTCACGTTTCTCTCAACAACCACTCCGTACTCATGAAGCGACTTGCATTTACACTCGCGGTCGGCCTTCTCTTTGTATTTGCCGTTCCGTCCAATATCCAGGCCCAAAGCTTTGAGTTGGGACCCCGGGCGACGATATCCGTTGGTGACATCTCGGACTTAGGAGGTGACTTCGGAATTGGGGCTGACGCCCGAGTTGGCTTCAGTGGCATTCCGGTCGACGGAAATGCCGCGTTCACGTTTTTCTTCGCCGACAATACGATCTGGACGCTGGACCTCAACGCAGTGTATCCGTTTCCGGTCAGTGGTCCAGTGTCCCCTTATGCAGGAGTTGGGGTCGGAATCGTGGGCTTTGAGCAAGTAACCGGATTTAGTGCTGGCCCTGGCGGAACAGCAACAACGCAAACTGAGACCACAACCGACGCGGGTCTCAATATTGTCGGTGGGGCGAAGTTCAACGCGGGAGCATTGACGCCCTTTGCTGAGCTCAATCTTGGCGTAGGCGACATTAGTCGGTTCGGAATTACTGGTGGTCTCTTGTTTGGGTTCTAGAGAACGGTTTCCGAAACGCTTAACTGGAGGGGCTCGATACGCTCCTCTCAACAGGCCCGTCCCAAGAAAGGGACGGGCTTTTTCGTTTAGTTCTCCTCGGCCGCCTGTATCAGGTGCGCAATTGTGGCTCCCCACCCGCTCGCATCCGTCGCTTTGTTGTAGTCCACCACAAGCGGGTGATCGTCGAGGATGCTTCGTACGTGTCGGCGGAGGGTGCCGGTGCCCTTGCCGTGGATGATGCGCACCTCCGTCAGCCCCTTCTCGTGGCAGGCCCGCAGGTACTCGGGCACGAGGCTGCCCACGTCGGAGGGGTCGAAGACGTGAAGGTCCAGGACGCCGTCAATCGGGTACTCTTTCATCGGAGGCGCGCATTAGCGAAGGGGAGATCCAAGTGCGACGGCGACGGGACCGATTCGTCCGTGACTACGGGCGATCACGAGCACGCAGACCGCGAAGGCGCAGCCCTACAGTTGCTTGATACGGCGAAACCGGTCGTCGGAGTCAGCAGTCAAAGTGTCGTTGCTCGGGCGGGGATCGCTCGTGAATCGATGCACTACCTGTCGGAGGCCGCGTTCCGGTTTCGAGCGCGGGGGGAAGCGCAGTGTCACGTCGCGGGGGGGCGCCTTGCGCGAGAGGGTCGTCCGGGGGCAGCTGGTGATGGAGAGTGCCTGGGCGGTGGGCCATCGCAGGGCGCACACAACGGTTTCCTGATGAACGCTCGGCGGCGTGTGACGCCCAGCCAACTGAAGCCGACGTGTGTCTGCGTTGGCCGTGGTGTCGATCGTGAGGCGGAGTTTCGGGGCGTCGCCGGCCTCTACCCACGTGCCTGAGAGACCGGAGCGCCATTTGGCAATGTCGCTCTGCCCCCGGCGGGAAGGGCAAGAAAGGCGCTGAGGAGCGTGAGGACAACGATTCGCATCGGATTACTCGACGTTGTGAGGGGGAAGGGCGCGCTTCCTCGATCATGGGACTCAGCCTGTGTGGCCCGTGGGAGGCGAAGGGCCCGTCCAACAAGTGGGGACGTCGTGGAGCGACAGCGTGGGATGGAAGAGGGACGCACTGCTGCTTCCCTGCCCCCTTAATCGGCTAGTTTGGCGTCAGGAGCCTGCCCGCGCATGAACGGGATGCTGCTCACGGTCTCGGTGCGGCGTTCGGTCTTGGGGCCGGCGTCCATGCGGACAGGACTGTTGATTGCACGCAGACGCTACCCAAACGAATCGGGGGGAATCCCGGCAGTCGCTGGGCTGAGTCGAGATGGAGAACGGCTTGTGAGAAGAGGGTGTGATCTGGTTTTTAATCTATAGAGATCAAATCCAGAATACAACCCCCGACGGCTGTGTATTCGTTAAAATGAAACCGGGACTGGGGGCCACTGGGGCTTCATCTACCAGACGCGATCGGTAGGGAGCATTTTACACGTGGATGGACCCTTCCGGGCGTCAACTCCTTGCGACGGATCGACCGGTCTCTGATCCCCTTGAGGGCATTTCTGATCAGATAAACGACTGGGGAGCGACGCCGGATTTTGGTCGCTTCTTTGAAGGAGAGATTTATCAGAAGGACATCGTTGTCGTCTGACGAATCCCCTGGCCCATCCAATGGGGACGCGAAAACTTCAAACGCGTTCTACTGTAGGGACATCTGAGGAACCTATCACGGTACGCCCGAAGGAAAAGTCAAGACTCATCCAAAAGATGACGCCGATGGATCCAATATTTCTTTGCGTTCCGATCTAGCTGGTTTCCCCACGTCTGTTTGCTTCTTACTTGGGAATCTCGGTACGGCCACATCCGGACTGGGAGACCTATTCACGTCCAGGCCCCTTCCTCGTCCCATGTCTTCCGTTGATCGCTCTACCGACCATATTCGCGTCTACCTGGTTGACGATCACCCGGCCATCCGCAAGGCCATTCGGGACGTCGTCGAGTCCACCATCGACATAGAAATCTGTGGGGAGTCCAATTCCTCGGACGAGGCGTTTCGGGACTTTGAAGAGACGGAGTTGGACGTAGCGATCATCGACATCTCTCTCAACGACGCCCATGGCCTGGATCTTGTGCAGAAGATGCAGGCCCAGTATCCGGACGTGCAAACAATCGTCTTTTCGATGTACGACGAAACCGTCTACGCCGAGCGGGCCATTCGGGCCGGGGCGTCTGGGTACCTAATGAAAAGTGCTGCCACCGAGAAGGTCATTGACGCCACCCGGAGCGTTTGCGAAGGAGAGGTGTATCTGAGCGACGAGATGTCGTCCCGCATCCTCAACAACGTGGCTCGGGGGCAATCCTCCAAACCCCGTTTTGCGATCGACGAACTTACAGATCGAGAGATGGCGGTCTTCCAGATGTTGGGGCAGGGCTATAACATGGAGGAGATTCAGGACCGCCTGAATTTGAGTCGCAAGACCATTGAAACGTACCGCCGCCGCGCCAAAGAGAAGCTTGGCTTCGACACGGTCTCCGAATTGCTGCAGCACGCCGTGAAGTGGACCTACAGGCACGGAATGGATGAGGAAGCAGAAGGACATGCGCAGGAGTCGTCTGGTGAAGGGTAGAACTGTGGGGTGTCCATCATTCCAAGAAGCATAAGATCCCGGGGGACTGAGGTGAGGTCCTGCAGTTCTCCCCACACCATTTCTTTTCCCTTCAATACGCAATTCGCTGAAGGGGATGCCGTCGGTTCTGAGGTCGCCGCGGAGGGTTTTCGTAACTAGAGGGTCAGTTGACGTGACGGGGAACCGACCCCGTGGCCAAGAAGGATGTTCTGCTGAGATGCGGTCGTTCGTGTGTGGATCCCATCCGCTCGCGTGCGTCTGACCAACAGTGCAAACCAGTCGAGGAGCCCTTCTTCTACCCGTTTGGTTGTGACAGCCTTTCAGGACGGCCTGTCGGTCAGGCACGTGTGCCGGTTCGCCGATCAGCGTAGCCCTTGTTGGCCGGGGTGGTTGCGCCATTTGGACAGGCAGTTGGGGACTGGCATTCTTTTCGCGCAGTTAGATTGTAGTGGCTGTCGACGTTGGACAGCCCTTCAGGGCTTTGTCCTCTTTCATCAACGACATCACGCATGGTTGCTCAGCAGCACTTTCAGCGTCTCAAGCAGATGTACGCGTCAGCGTCGTCGAATTCTCCCCAACAGGGAGTCGCCATCTCCTTCGGGCGTGCCGAACTGGACGGGACCATCGAAGCCGTTGCGACCGAGGCCGTACTCAATCGAATGCCCCACCACCGGCTTCTGAGTGACGCGGCTTCTCTGGCCGCTGGCTCTCTGGAGAAGGAGCACGTGGTGACGGCCGAGCAGTTTACGGTGGACGTGACGGATCCCGACCACGAGGGACCGGTTGTCGTCACGGCTGAGGTCGTGATGGCGGAGCCGCCGCGGTACGTCGTTGAGGGCCAACTGCGGACGGATGACGGCGCCCTGGTGGCCGAAGCCATGGGCGTCTTTCGGCCCAGCGAAGACGATCTGCCGGCTACACCCGAGGACGGGGACGAGGAGGAGCTCGCTCCGACGCCCCCACCGGCTTCCTTCATGCCGGTGCACACGACCCCGCACGGCGTCCTCTGTCTCAACTGACGACGATGATGCTTACCGTTCGAGACGAACAGTCCCCTGCGAGCGTGGCCTACGGAGGCGCGTTTGTCAGGGGCTTTTTCATTGAACGGACCGTTGGGGGAACGAGCATTCTCAATTTGGGAAGGCCCGGCGGACTCCTGCTTCTGAAGAAGGGAGGAGAAGCCCTGGTGAATGGGGGGCCTCATTGGGGGGCAGCATCGATCTCTCGTTACTGATCAACGTGGCATCGACCGGGACAAGCCTGCTGGAGCGCGTGGTCAGCCGGAAGGTAGCCCTGAGCGGCCGTGGGCGGGCGTAGCGGCGGGCACGAGCCCAGCCGAGTCAGTGACGGCCCTCGTCGCGGCCCGGTGGGGACAGGGCGACATCGCTGCGGGCAGCACCGTCGCCTACACCATCTTCAACCTGTTCGCGATCCTGGTCGTCACGGTCGTGGTGCATCGACCCTTCGCCCAACGGCTGGGCGGGGCAGAAGCGACATCATGCTGCGGTTGACCGTGCCGGTGATCCCCTCTTCCGAATGGGGGCCAGGGCGATTGGATCTTACGTTTGGCTGCCAAATACGACTCATCGGAGACGAGAACGGTCTTCTCCC
>CAYULG010000191.1:0-5177 GCA_964445365.1 uncultured Salinivenus sp.
CGATGAGAAGAACGCTGACGAGAAGCATCAGGTAGTTGCGCTTCTCGAAAACGAGGGGAGAAGGACTTTCTTGTGTCGAGGATTCGGGCATGACGAAAACCACTGATCGATGGTCGGTGCAGACGCGCGAACAGGGGGAGGCGGGTCCTGTCTTCAAGCCGATTCGAGAAACCAAGGCCCGCGCCGGAAGGTTCCACTTCTCGCACACACCTTCCTCTTATCCTGGTCGTCCCCGCATGCGTCATCTCCCGTCGTCCTTGTTGCTAACCGTCTCTCTTCTCGGGGTGACTGTGCTTCTGACGGCAAGCACGGCCCCCACCCCCCCGCTCGAACGACAGATTGACGACCTGCTCCAGCGCCGGGAGGCAGGGAACGCCTTCTGGGGAGTCGCTATCTACGACGTGGACGCCGAGCGGATGGTGTACAGCCGCAACGCCAAGCAGTCCTTCCTTCCTGCCTCCAATCAGAAGCTAATTACCAGCGCGGCGGCCCTCGACCTCCTCGGCAGCACCCACCGGTACGAGACGACGCTCTACCACGACGGCTCGGCCGAGGACTCGGTGATGCGGGGCGACCTGATCCTCGACGGGTCCGGCGACCCCACGTTTGGCAGCACGCAGGTCCGCGGCGAGGACCCACTGAAGGCCTGGGCGCAGCGCCTCGCCGACATGGGCGTAAAGCGCGTCGAGGGACGCCTCATTGGTGACGACGACGCCTTTGACGACCGTCCGTATCCGGAAGGGTGGTCCGTAAGTTACATCACCACGCAGAAGGGCCGGTACATGGGCAGCAGTGCCGGCGGGCTCGCGTACCGGGACAACGTTGTGCCCGTCCTCGTGGAGGCCACCCGCCCCGGCGCCCCGCCCGATGTGGAGGTCCAGCCCGAAGACGTCGTGACCGTCGACAATCAGGCCACGACCAGTTCGCGCTGGCGCGGCAACACCCTGCAGGTGAACCGCGCCTTCTCGACCAACGAGCTCGTGCTGAAGGGATCTATCGCCCGCTCCTACGACGGCAGCATCGCCGTGCCCGTGAGCGACCCGACCCGCTTCGTGCTTCGCAGCTTCGAACGTCGTCTTGAGGAGGCCGGCATCGAAACGCAGTTGGATCTCGTTGACATTGACGACCTGGACGAAAAGCCGGAGCGTGGATCGCCGCTCTTCGTCAAGTTCTCCCGTCCGCTGGCCGAAATCACGGCCGTCATGAACAAGGAGAGCAACAACTTCTACGCGGAGCAGGTCTTTCGCAGCTACGGGTGGGGCGGGTCCGCCCGAGGAGCGAGCAGACGAACGGAGTCCTTCCTTCGAACGGCTGGGGTCAATACCCGCCAGCTTCTCATTCACGACGGCTCGGGGCTCTCGCGCAAAGATCTTGTCTCCCCGCAGGCAATGGTCACGCTGCTCGCCCACATGACGGAACACGAGGAGCGTGAAGCGTTCCTGGCGTCCCTGGCGAGAGGAGGCGAACGCAATACGACGCTCGACTACCGGCTGTCTCGGACCAACGTGCAGGCCAAAACGGGTTCACTGAAGTTTGTGCAGTGCCTGAGTGGATACACGAAACGCCCCAACGGCAATCGCGTCGCTTTCGCCCTCTTTGCCAACAACTATACGGGCCCGTCCTACCAGATTTCTCAGACCATCGATGACATCGTTCGCGCGGTGGCCTCATCCTCTTAGAGACTGTTTTGATTTCACACGTTGATCTCATAAGCACCACATGACGAGTGCAGAACGGCCCTCCCCAACCTGTCTTTGACCCTCACACGCTCGGGGCCTATCCCAGGCAAAGAACACCGGCATCTCGCAAGCCCGCAATGCAAAAACCAAAACAGTCTCTTAGCCCACTGGAACCGAGGTCCTCCTAGCTAGCGCCGATCTGCGTCGACATCTCCCTCTTCCTATCACATGTCCCGTTCCACCCGCCTGCTTCTGACCGCCGCTGGGATTTTTCTTCTGCAGTGGCTCGTGCTCGGTCGGCTTCGCATCTACGGGACGTATCCGGACGCGGTGATGCTTTTTCTCGTCTGGTTTGCCCTTCATCAAGGCCGGCAGCAGGGAATGGTAACCGGATTCGGGCTGGGCACAGCAATGGACGTGGTCTACGGCACCTGGGGCATTCACATGTTGGTAAAAACGCTCGTCGGCTTCACGATCGGCTCCTTCGCGGTCGAGGAGCGGAACTCTCCCCTCATTCAGCCGCAGCAAGCCCTTTTGGGGGCCTTCACCATTGCCCTTCTGCACAACGGCCTCATCGTCATCCTGCTCGCCCTGCAGACTGAGGCAACGAACGACTTTCTGATCTACGGCCTCTGGGTCGGCTCGGCCACTTATACCGCCGGGCTGGCGTACGTCACGTCGCTGTTTATGCAATGATGGCCGCTGCCTCCTTTTGAACACCCCGCTTCGATTCAGGAGAAGGGGCTTTCTGCTGAGCAGAATATTGCGCATTCCGTATGGCGCATCGGAGAAGCAGCCGAAATTTGTACGGAATGCGCAGCGTCACAACAACGGCCAAACGCAAGGCGTTCGAACCTAAGCAGTCGAATTGGAAACGACCTACGCTGCCACGTCGAGAACCTCCTCGAAGGCCGCCAGGATGCGCTGTCGGACCGGCGCTCGCTCATCCATGGCGAGCAAGGGCAGGCGCACGTGGGGCTCCATCCAGCCCATCGCCGCGCACACGTCCTTGATCGGAATCGGGTTGGTCTCCAAGAAGCAGGCCCGCATGGCCGAAAGCAGATCGAAGTGGTGCTCGCGGGCGGTGGCGAGGTCGCCGTCGAGCCCGGCGGCCACCATCCGGCTCATCCGCCCGGGCAGGGCATTGCTGAGGACCGATACGACGCCGTCGCCTCCCATCGCGAGCAGGGGCAGCGTCATCTCGTCGTCGCCCGAATAAACGGCAAAATCGTCCGGGCGGTGGAGAAGCACGTCGCCGATCTGTTCGAGGTCGCCGGACGCCTCCTTCATCCCCACGGCCTGCGGCACCTCTTCGGCCAACTGCAGGGTCGTCTCGGCCTCGACGTTGAAGCTCGTTCGGCCCGGGACGTTGTACAGGATGATGGGGGCATCAGCCGCCTCCGCGATGGTTTCCACGTGGGCCACGAAGCCGGACTGAGACGGTTTGTTGTAGTACGGCCCCACCACGAGGAGCCCGTCGGCCCCGGCGTCGATGGCTGCCTTCGAGAAGGCAACGCTCTCCTCGGTGTTGTTTGTGCCGGTGCCGACGACGACCGGGACGCGCCCGTCGGCCGTCTCGACCGCCAGGTCCACGAGGCGATAGCGCTCCTCAACGGTAACCGTCGGATTTTCGCCGGTGGTGCCCAACACCACGAGGCCAGAAACCCCGCCGTCGATCTGGGTCTCGATGAGGTCACAGAACGCCTCCTCGTCGATCTCATCCTCGGCGGTGAACGGGGTTACGAGCGCGGGAGCGACGCCCCGAAAGAGCATCTCACTAGCCATAGTCCAAACAATCAGTTTGATTCAAGAAAACGATCACCGCCCCGTCAGTCTGCAAGCCAGTCCCGAAGCACATCTTCAAGCGTGAAAAGCCCCTGCCGCCCCTGCAGCCACTCGGCGGCCCGCACAGCCCCCGCCGCGAAGCCGCGCCGGTTCTTGGCCCGGTGACGCACAGAAATTTGATCGTAGGGGCCGTCGAACGTCACGGTGTGCTCGCCAAAGACGGTCCCCGCCCGGGTCGCCGTCACGTGCACCGCCTCCGGATCGATGCGCTGGTGCTGCGCCTCGGGCTCAACATAGTCCTTGCGGTCGAGGCCCTCCACGAGCACGTCGCCCAGCATCTGTGCCGTGCCACTGGGGCTGTCCACCTTGTTGGTGTGGTGTACCTCCTGGACGAAGGGGTCGTAGTCGTCGAGCTCGTCGAGGAGGGGAAGGACCGCCGAGAGGGCGCGCCGCACGACCGCGACGCCGATCGAGAAGTTGGGGGCGTAGAGGAGGCTCGCCTCGTGCTGGGCGACCCACCGCTCCACGGTACCGCGCTCGTCGGCCCATCCGGTGGTGCCCACCACGGCCGGCTGCTGCCACTCGCAGTAGCGCTGGATGTGCTCAAGAGCGAGGGATGGTAGCGAAAAGTCGACAGCCACATCCGCCCCGTCAAGCACCGACGGATCCGCCTCCAGAAACGGCTGCTCCGAATCGAACTGGGGCCCTACCTCATGCCCCCGATCGGGGGCCACCTCGGCCACGGCCTGTCCCATCTGGCCCGTACCGATGAGAGCGAGCTTCATACGCAACGATGGAGTCTGTGTCGAGAAAACAATTCCAAACCAAACTACGTCTCAGAACGCCCTTTTGTAAAGAGGTGCCAGCGTGCAAAAGCTGCAATAGATGGATTCGGTCCGCCGCGCAAATTTTGTGAATCGGCGATTCATCGGCCCTGGACTGGAACGTGCGACCTACGCAAAAGTACAGTCGGTGCTATTTTGAGCGGGCTCCCTGATGGACGCCCGCTCGTGTGATATGGATTAAGGGCCATCGGGGCCATAGCTCAGTTGGTAGAGCGCTTGCATGGCATGCAAGAGGTCCTGGGTTCGAATCCCAGTGGCTCCACGCCGACTTTTTCGATGCCTCGTGCCGCGCCCCCTCCCTCCCCGCCCCGCGGTACGGGGCATCGTTTTTTATTCGTGGAGTTTGGAAGCGCTTCCATTTCTTTCCGATAATTTCGTGGAGAGGAAGCGGTTCGCGCTGGGTGGAACGTGGACGGAAGCGCGGCGATTTCGTATCTTGAGGAATCCGAAAGGATGTTTCCGTTCACGTTCCGATTCGTTCCGGAACGAAAAGCCGCCCGACTTTCCGTTTCTGACGCACCAATCCACAACCATCTCATGGCCCAAGCAACGCTCACTCGCACCGCCGACCTGCTCGGCGATGAAGCCGACGACCTTCTGAACCACGAATGCGAGACCATTCCGAAGGAGAACCTCCACCTGCCCGGTCCCGACTTCGTGGACCGCGTGTGGAAGGACTCCGACCGCAGCCCGCGCGTCCTGCGCTCGATGCAAGAAATTTACGACCACGGCCGCCTCGGTGGCACCGGCCACCTCTCCATTCTCCCCGTGGATCAGGGAATCGAGCACAGTGGGGGCACCAGTTTCGCCCCGAATCCGATCTACTTCGACCCGGAGAACATCGTGAAGCTGGCCATTGAGGGCGGCT
>CAYULG010000192.1:0-5152 GCA_964445365.1 uncultured Salinivenus sp.
GCTGCAGGGCGGCCTTGGCCTGGTTGCGCTCCGACCGCACCTGTTCGAACTCCAGGGCACTGATGATCGAGTCCTTGTAGAGGGGTTGCTGGCGCTCGAAGCGGTCCTGAGCGAGGTCGAACTGGGCCTGGGCCTGCTCGACGGCCGCCCGGGCCTGGTCCGCGTCGATCGTGGCCACCGGATCCCCGGATTGGATGCGCGCGCCCCGGTCGGCCATCATCGTGACCGTGCCGCCCGTCTGGGCCGACAAGTCGGCGTCGTTCAGGGCTTCGACGCTGCCGGTCACCTCAATAATGTCGGTGAACGACGTGGGGGTGAGCTGGAGCGTCTCGACGCGAGAAGCCTGGGGCGCGCGCTCGCTGGCCTCGTCCGAGGCCTCGCCGTCGCTGCAGGCGCCCACGAGAAGGGCGATGCCCACTAGCACCACAGGAACGCTCAAGGATCGGAGAATGGGAGACACGGTCATCTGTCGGAAGCGAGAGTAGAGAGTGAACATCGAAGCGACCGGATTGGAAAGCGGCATTGGGCAGAGCGGAGGCGAGGCGTCAGCGGCGGGTCATGAGGTACGACTCGGAGGCCGGCGTCAGGGGTTGGCCGAGGGCTGTTTCTAAATCACTGCGCGCGACAAGGTAGTCGTGAACCGCCTGCAGGTAGTTAAGGCGGCTCTGGTCAAGCTGGTCGGACGCTTCCCGGAGCTCAACCTGACTCGCGACTCCCTCGTTGACCCGCTTGGAGACGTGGTCGTAGTTCTGCTCGGCGCGACGCACGTTCGTTTCTTGGGACGCAATGCGTTCCCGGGCGTCCTCGAGGTCGCGAATGGCAGAGCGGACCTCCACCGTCACGGCCCGGCGCAGCCGCTCGCGCTGGAGGCGAGCGCGCTTCCGCTCAATTTCGGCCTGTTGAAGGCGAGAGGTGCGCTGGAAGCCGCTGAAGAGGTTCCAGCTCAACTGCAGGCCCACGCTGAACGACGGGTTCCAGAAGTCGTCGCTGAAGAAGCCGCGCTGCTCTTTAGCGAAAAAGAACGGCGTGGGCTGATTTGGGCGATCCGGGTCCTGGGTCTGTACCCGACTGCGGTCGTCGGGCACCCGTCCCGAGTAGTTGAGGTTTGCGACCGCCTCCAGCCGGGGAAAGAACGCGGACCGTGTTGCTTCCTTTTCGATGTCACGGAGCTCCTCGTTGAGACGAGCCCGTTTGAGGTCGGGCCGGTTTTCGATCGCCCGGTCCACCGCCTTTGACATCGAGATCGTTTCGAGCGAGATCCGCTGCAGGCCGTCCTCGCGCTGGGCCTCCAAGCTCCCCTCTAATTCAACCGGGCGCTGGGGCGAGAGGCCAATGGTGCGCTTCAGGTTGTCGCGGGCGAGGTCGGCGGCGTTGCGGGCCTGAATCTGTTGGGTTCGGGCATTGGAGCGCTCCACCTCCGCGCTGAGGCGCTGCGCTTTGGGCACGACCCCACGGTTGACCCGCGTCGATACTTCTTCCACGGTCTCTTCGGCCCGCTCGACCCGCTTCTGGAGCACCCGTGACCGCTCCCGGGCCAGCAGGGCCTGGTAGAAGGCCGTCACCACCTCGTTGGTGGTCTCCTGAACGCGCCGATCGCGGGCAAACCGACGCACGTCCTTAAACTGCTGGGCGCCGCGCACCGACGCGAAGGCCTGCTTGCTGTAAAGCGTCTGGGTGAGCTGAAGCCCGCCCCGGAACTCATTGTCGACGCCAAAGGGATTGCCGCCCCCATCGGGCGAAATGCCGGCGTCTTCAAGGCTCTGCTGCTGCCGCTGAACAAATTCGTTAAATGAGATCGGGGTGCCCCCGCTCTGGCGCTGGCGCTCATTGTAGGCCACCCAGTCGCCCTGATTGCCGCCGCCCAGGAGGCTCGCGGCGTCGCTCCCGGCGAAGGGATTGGCCGTGACAACGTTGCGGGTGTAGCTACCGGTGAGGTCGAGGGCGGGGTAGAGGTTGCCCCAGGCCTCACTAACCTGTGCGTCGGCGTTACGAATGGTCAGTTGCGCCCCGCGCAGGTCGAGGTTCCGGTCCAGGGCGGTCTGGACGGCGTCGGTCAGGGTCAGGACGACGGGCTCGTCCACCTCGGACGATGAGGGCCGCTCGGTTGCGGCCGGGAGGGGATCACTGCTCTGGGCTCGGCTCAGTGCGGGACCGAAGAGGGCCGCTCCAATGCCTAGAGCGAAAGCAAAGATTGAAAGCGAGGAGCGAAGACAATGCATGGGGCGCGTGGGACTGTGTGCCATTCTACCGGATGGACGTTGCACGAAAAGGGATCGTCACGTCGGGCCGTTGCTGTTCGCCTCCAGGCCGTCGAAGAGAAAGGCCGTCAGAAAATCTGCCGCGGCCTCGGAATCGTGGAGCAAAGAGGCCTCTGGCATGCAAGCCGCGGCGTCGGAGGGTTCCCGGTACTCGGTGAGGCAGCGGTGCACGATTAGGTCGTGGACGACCTCCAGGAGCATGTACGCTACGGATTGAGCGGGGAGGGTTGTTATCTGTCCCTCTTCCATGGCCGCCTCGACGGCCGGGGCGAGAGCATCGATCGTGCGCTCCTGCTGATTCTGGAAGTAGGCGGCCTTGCTTGGATCGTCGCTAAAACACAGTCGGTGGGCCTCTTTGACGAGAATGAGAAAGAGATCTTCCCGGTCTTCGAAGTAGCTGAAGGAGCGAACCACCAAGTCCCGGAAGGCGGTGCGAAAGGAGCGCTGGGCCGGCGCGTCCTCGAAGGTGGATCGAATGATCTCGTGGAGATCGTCGTAGGCCTCGTCGAAGATGGCGAACAGCAGCCCTTCTTTTCCCTCCTCGAAATAGTTGTAGAGCGTTCCCTTGCCGAACTCGGCGCGTTCGGCAATCTCGTCGAGGGTCGCCTGGGCATAGCCTTTCTGAGCGAAGACAGCGGATGCCGCGTCGAGCATGGCCTGGCGACGCATCTGACGCTCGCGCTCGCGGCGGGAAAGGGAGGAATCGGGGGAGTCGGACATAAAGCAGGGATTTAGGGACCCAGGATGGACGAGTCGTCAGAATCTGACTATTCAGTCATCGAATGACCAGTACGTCACTTCGTGACGGAAAGTTCAGTCCAAGCGCGAAGACGACGCGAAGACTGAGTGTAGGCTGTGCCAATAGAAAAGCCCACCCCAGGGAAACGGGGTGGGCTTGACCGTGACGGGTTGCTCCGGCGCGCGGCACGAAATGAACCAGCGGTGGCGGCGGAGCCGGTCGTTACACGTAGTCGTCGAACTGGTGGGCGTGGAGGTACTCCACAACCTGCTTCACGTGCTGGGCGCTATCCCGGTTACAAACGAGGACGGCGTCGTCGGTATCGACCACGACCTTATCGTGCATGCCGACGAGCACGATGAGGCGGTCGCCGGCCTGAACGAGACACCGGCTGGAATCCTGCATGATGACGTTGCCCTGGATGACATTGCCGTGTTCGTCTTTGTCGCTGAGATCGTAGACGGCCCGCCAGTCGCCGACGTCGTTCCACTCGAAGGCGCCAGGGACAACGTAGACGGTATCGGCCTGCTCCATGACGCCGTAATCGATGGAGATGCGGGGGCTGGCCTGGAACGCCTGGGTGAGGGTGTCGGCGCCGACGTCGTCCCCGGCTTCCAGAACCGGTTCGAACGCTTCGTAGGCGTCGGGGAGGTGCGTCTCGACCTGGTTTAGGATCGTGTCGGCCCGCCAGATGAACATGCCGCTGTTCCACAGGAAGTCGCCGGAGTCGATGAAGCGCTCGGCGGTGGATTGGTCCGGCTTTTCGGCAAAGGTGCGCACCAGGTGGGCCTGGAGGTCGTCGTCCGCGTCCGACCCATCATGCTGGATATAGCCGTAGCCGGTGGCGGGATAGGTGGGCTGGATGCCGATGGTGACGAGGGCACCCGGCTCTTGAGCGGCGTCAATGGAGACCTCCAGCGTCTCGTGGAATTGTTCGACGTTGCCGATGACGTGGTCGGCCGGCAGCACGACCATGGTGGCGTCCGGGTCGCGGTCCGCCAGCGTTGCGGCGGCATACGTGATGCAGGGGGCGGTGTTACGGCTGATCGGCTCCGCCAGAATGTTCTCGTCGGGGACGGCGGGCAATTGCTTCTGGGTCTGTTCCACGTACCGTTCATGGGTGACCACGAGGCAGCGCTCCGGCGGAATGAGTCCCTGCAGGCGGGCCACCGTGTTTTGAATGAGGGTGCCGTCGCCAAAGACATCGAGAAATTGCTTGGGGCGTTCCTTGCGGCTGGCCGGCCAGAAGCGGCTTCCGATGCCGCCGGCCATGATTACGGCGTAATCCATGTCGTGGTGGATGGGTGGGAGCATACGTGAACGAGGATTTTCTGCTTCTAACATAGCCGTTAAGGAGAGAAGTTGCACACGCAGGCCCCTGCGCGTCGTGTCCGATCTCGGCAAAAAGACGGAACGAATAGGCGAGTGAGAACACGTGACAGCCCCCCCCGTTGTAGATTCGTGTCATCACAAATCAGGGGCTCCTCCTTTGGGGGACGGCCGCTGTGATCATCGAACAAGAAAGACGACAAACACTCTACTGGAATTATGGTGCAAGGAACGGTTAAGTGGTTCAGTCCCGCGAAAGGATACGGGTTCGCTGAACCTGACGAAGGAGAAGACGACGTTTTTCTCCATCACAGCGAGGTCCCGGACGAGGACCTCGAAGAAGGCGATCGAGTTGAATTCGAAATCGAAGAAACCGACAAGGGGTTGAGCGCGATCGATCTTGAGCGCGTCACCGAGCGTCAGTGGTAACGCTGACGCGTCAGCGGTTCCGGCTGGGTGTGCTCGGGACCGTTCCCAACGTTGAGGCGTCGTAAGATCGGGTCGGATTCGTGATGAGGACCGATCCGGAACTCGCGTACACCCGTTCCGGATCTCTGGGGTCCCACTGGCTCGGTGCCTGGCATCGACCGGCACGAATTCGACCTGTGGACGCCGTTTTCGACGAAGACGGGAGGCGTCTTCCCGGCACCAGCTCCGGAGGGAGCATGCCCGGAGGACCTCACGGTTTGCTTGACCGTCTACCGAGTGCCTGTATCCTTCGTCTCCCCTCTGCGCGGGGGTCCACATTTCGATACGAGAATTGTTGTCAACCGAACGTCGGATTGACCCTGAATGCTCAGGTGTCGGCCGGCGTTTTTGTTATGGA
>CAYULG010000193.1:0-5105 GCA_964445365.1 uncultured Salinivenus sp.
CCGACATCATCAAGGCCAAGCAGCCCACCGTGAACGGCGGCTACAAGGCCGTCCGTGAGATGTCCGACAACGGCTACGCGAAGGACCCGTCCGGCATCTACGAGAACCTGACGACGGACCACCCGATCGACCTGACGCGCTATCAGGTGGCGAACAACTATATGGGCCGCTGCGGGCTCATCAACTCCGGTGGCTCGAGCGGCGAGAACGACCTCCAGCAGGTCGTGCGCACGGCCGTTATCAATAAGCGGGCCGGCGGTACCGGCCTGATCACCGGCCGCAAGTCTTTCCAGAAGCCGATGGAGGACGGCGTCGAGATCCTGAACGCCATTCAGGACGTGTACCTCAACGACGACATTACCGTAGCCTAGCCCGAACGGTGGTCGCACACACGGCTGCTCGACACCTAAGCGTGCATCCTGCTTCCCGGCGGGGTGCACGCTTTTCTATTGGTTCCCTGATTACCCTCAGTTGTGACCTACGGGCCGTTACTCGATCCGACGACGGACAACCGACCGCAGACCGCCGAATATGACATTGGGGGCTGTCCATTGTCCGCGATCGTCTGTCCCTCTGATAAAGCGACCGCACCTCATAACTTGGGTTGATAAGGCCCCTAAACGCCCGAACACCTCAACACAGAATCCTCCCTCGAACCCCTTCCCGAGCCCCCCGTTCGAGCAGCCCCTCTTGAATAGTGATTCCCTGCCCCAACCATGCCCGACCCTGAGTCTGCCGAAGAGTCCGCCGCCCCCACAGACGGCACGGCGCCTCCCGACCACACCGACACAGACGTGCCTACACCGCCCGCCCTCGAACCCTACACCGCCCACTATCCGCCCTGGGCGCAGGAGCTAGCGCGGAAGTACTTCACCAAGACGATTTCCGCCTTTATCGTCCACGGTGACATCCGCGACGTGGTGCCCACCGAAGACCGCCAGGGCAACCGCATCTACCCGCCGCTCCGCACATTTCTGACCGACGACCTCTTCGCCGCGCGGGACGTGATCGTCTTCTACGACCGCAGCGCCGGCATCCACTTCGCCGACGAGGCGTCAAAGAACGACTTCCACCACGCGCTCTCCGGCCACGACGACGTCTTCGGCACCGGCTACGAAAACGATCTCCCTAAGGACCCCCCCCGTGTCTTCTCGCTGCTGGAGAACTACTTCCGACTGCGGCTCTCGAACGGGGTACGGGTGGCCTGCGTGATCGACTACGCCGAGACGGTGGTGCCGATGGCGGAGGCCTCCATGTACTCGGCAGAGGATCGGGAGGCGCTCGTGTACCTCCAGAAGTGGACGCGCGACTCGCTCTTCCTGGAGAGCGACTTTACGCTCACGCTCCTCACCGAAAACCTGACAGACCTGAACCAGCAGCTCGTCCAGAGCCCGCACACGGCGGAGGTCTACGTCCCAATTCCGGAAGAGGAAGATCGACGCAGCTACGTAGACTGGGCCATTGAGGACCGGCACGACACCTTCGAGGCCCACTCGGACGTCACGGCCAACGCTCTCGCCAGCACCAGCGCCGGGCTCAACTTCACCCAACTCCGCACCATCCTCGCGGACGTGCTGGAAAACAAGAACCGCCTCACGGCCGCCACCCTCTCCGACCTCAAGAAAGAGTTCATCGAGGCGGAGGCCTACGGGATGCTCGAGTTTATCGAGACGGACGACACGCTCGACCTCGTGGCCGGGCACACCGAGGCCAAGCGCCACTTGCGCCAGGCCACCCGCGCCGTACAGACCGGCCGGCACGACGTGATGCCGATGGGCTACCTCGTGAGTGGCCCCGTGGGCTGCGGCAAGACGTTTCTGATCAACTGCTTCGCCGGGGAGATCGGCATCCCCATGGTGAAGCTCAAGAACTTCCGTTCCCAGTGGCAGGGGGTGACGGAGGGGAATCTAGAGAAAATCCTGAATCTGCTGGAGGCGATGACGCCCGTGGCCGTCATGATCGACGAGGCCGACGCCGCCCTGGGCGACCGCAACATGCAGGGCGACTCGGGGGTCAACCAGCGGGTCTTCTCGCAGATCGTCTCCTTCATGAGCGACCCCAAGCACCGGGGCCGGGTCATCTGGTTTCTCGTCACCGCCCGCCCGGACCTCATGCCGGTGGACCTGAAGCGGCAGGGCCGGGCCGAGGAGCACCTGTCCCTCTTCTACCCGCACACCCGCGCAGACCGCGAAGAGCTCCTTCAGGTGATGATGGACCGTACGGGCGTGGACCTCCCAATGGACGAGGTGCCCCCTGAACTGATGGAAGGGGAGCGCACCTACAGCGGCGCCGACATGGAGGCCATCCTCACGCGGGCGTCCTTTCGCGCCGCCGGCTCGAACGACGGAGAAGTGACGCCCGCCCTCCTGCAAGAAACGGTCAACGACTTCATCCCCCCCACCTACCCCACGGAGGTCGAGCTCCAGCAGATGGCCGCCGTGCTGGAGTGCACGAGCCGCGATCTTCTTCCCGAACGCTTCCGCTCGATGAAGCGGGCCGAGGTCGTCGAACGCCTGGAGGAACTGAAGCGGATGGTCGGGTCGCCGATGTAGTTCCTCCCAGTGGCAGCCTCCACGCTCGATAGATGAATTGCACCTCTCGTACGATGAGTCGGATGACTTCGTGGGACCGACCGCTTAAATTAAAATCGGTTCTCACAATTCTTCACGGCTGCCGACCCTCCGCATGACTGGTCTGACTCTCCGCCGCGGCCTCGCCGCCCTCCTCTCTACGGCACTCGTCTTCCTAATGGGGCCGATCGCCCACGCCCAGAGCATTGACGACCTGCCCAGCGTCACCGACACCTATGCCTTAGAGGATGCCCGCGTGGTGCAGGCGCCGGGCCAAGTGCTCGAATCGGCCACCGTTGTGGTCGAGGATGGGCTCATCACGGCGGTGGACGACGACGCGGACATCCCCTACGACGCGCGCCGCATCGCGGCCGACTCGCTCGTCGTCTACGCCGGCTTCATCGACGGGCTCTCGCACGCAGGCGTCGAGATGCCGGAGGACGACGAGCAAGAGCAGCCCGACGATCCGGGCAACCCGCCGCCCGACAAAGCAGGGATTCAGCCGGACCGGAGCGTCCGCCCCTTCTTGTCTCCGGATGGCTCTGACCTCGGCAAACTCCGCAAGAACGGGTTCACCGCCGGCCACGTGGTGCCGGAAGGCGACATGCTCCCGGGCGCCGGCGCCATCGCCTTTTACGGCGGCGACTCGCCCGACGACATGGTTCTGGAGCAAAATCCTGCACTCTTTGCACAAATCTCGACGGCATCCGGCTACATGTATCCGGCCACGGACATGGCCGTGATCGCCAAGATGCGGCAGCTGTACCGGGAGGCCGAGCGCCGGAAACAGCTGGAGGCCCAGTATCAGCAGAACCCGAGGGGCATGCGACAGCCCCCGCAGGACCCCGTCCACAGCGCCCTCTTCCCGGTGCTCGACGGCGAGACGCCCCTCGCCTTCTACGCCGACGAGGCCCTCTCCCTCCACCGCATTCTCGACCTCCGGCAGGAGCTCGGCTTCCCGATGATGCTCGCCGGGCTGGCCGAGAGCCACGAACTGGTGGGCGCACTTGAGGGAGTGGACGCGCCGCTCTTCCTGACGCTCGACCTTCCCGAGAAACCGAAACGCTCGGCCGAGTCGGACACCACCGTGGCCGACACCACCGACCAGCCGTCGAAATACTACAATCCGGACCTCCGAACGCCGTCGCAGGACGCGATGGACGAGGAGGAACAGAACCTGGAGCTCCGCCACGCGATGGAGCGGAAGACGTACCTGGAAACGGCCGCGACGCTCCACGAGGCCGGTCTGCAGTTCGGCTTCACGACGCGAGAGGCCAAGCCGGGCGACGTGCGCAAAAACCTCCGCACGATGATCGAAAACGGCCTCCCCGAAGAGACCGCTTTGGCCGCCCTCACGACGCGCCCGGCCTCGTTGCTCGGCCTCGACAATCGGCTCGGGACCGTCGAGGAGGGCAAAATCGCGAACCTCGTCGTGACCGACGGGGACTACTTCGCGGAGGACACGGAGGTGAAGCACGTGTTCGTGGACGGCGCCCTGTACGACTACACCTCGGATGAGGGCGGAGGAGAAGTGACCGCGGACGTGTCCGCCGTGGTCGGCACCTGGTCCTACACCCTCGAAACGCCCCAGGGTGACCTGGAAGGAACCCTCACAATCGAGGGCGACCAGTCGGGACTGGAGGGCACCTTCACCGGCCCCCGAGGCCAGGAGGAAGACCTCCAGAGCGTCTCGTTTGACGGGACATCCCTCTCCTTCTCGGTGTCGTCCCCGCAGGGCACAATCTCGATCTCGGTCACCGTAGAGGGCGACACCTTCGAGGGCACGGCGTCGGGCGACTTCGGCTCCTTTCCCATCACCGGCGAGCGCACCAGCAGCCCGGAGCGCTAACATCTGTCCCCTCCTTCTCTGTCGATCTATTTGGATACGCTTGACGACCTACCAATGACTGCCCTTTCTTCTCTTCGCCTCACCGCCGGCCTTCTACTGGCCACCCTCCTGGCGACCACCGGCTTCGCCCAAGATCGGCTGCGCGCCGACGCCCCAAACGACTGGCTTATTCAGAACGCGACCGTCCTCACCGTCACGAACGGAACCATCGAGAACGGGGACGTCCTCGTTCGGGACGGCGACATTGCCGAGGTGGGGCAGGACCTCTCGGCCCCCAGCGGCGTGGAGACCTACGATGCCAGCGGCGAGTACGTGATGCCCGGCATCATCGACGCCCACCAGCACTTCGCCCTCAGCAACGTCAACGAGGCCACGAATCCCGTCACGGCCGAGGTGGGCGTGGGCGACGTGCTCGACCCCTACGACGTGGGCCTCTACCGCGGGCTGGCCGGCGGAGTGACCGCCGCGCACGTCATGCACGGCTCGGCCAACCCCATCGGTGGGCGCAACGAGACCATCAAGCTCCGCTACGGCGCCACCACCCCGGACGCGCTGAAGATGGAGGGCGCCCCCCGGACCGTAAAGTTTGCTCTCGGCGAAAATCCGACCCGTGTGCACGGGGAGGGCCGCGACATTCAGCCGAAGACGCGAATGGGCGTGGAGCAGGTCATTCGCGACGCCCTCAC
>CAYULG010000194.1:0-5103 GCA_964445365.1 uncultured Salinivenus sp.
GATTCGGAATGTCGTAGAAGCCGGTGGCCACCACCACCTTGCGGGCGGCGTAGGTGTCGTTCTCCGTGACCACGGTGAAGTTGCCGTTGCGGCCCTCCAGCCGAGTGACGGCCTCGTAGAGGTTGATGTCGAGGTCCTCGGCCGTCGCCACGCGCCGGTAGTAGTCGAGCGCCTCCTCGCGTTGGGGCTTGTAGTCGCGCGTCGCAAATGGGTAGCCGCCGATCTCCAGCCGCTCGGGCGTGGAGAAAAACTCCATCTGCGTAGGGTACCCGATGAACGAGTTGCAGAGCGCGCCCTTCTCGACGATGAGTTCGTCGAGACCACGGCGCTTGGCCTCTACGCCAGCGGCGAGGCCCACGGGGCCGGCTCCGATGATGACGACGTCGTGCATGGGGCGAGTGAAGAGATTTGCAGAAAGCAATTCCATGACTCAACCCACAGGGACGCAGCGCGGTTTCGGTCGGTCGGGGGGGCGCGGTGGTCCACCCTTGAATTTCGAGTCACGATCCGTTGGGGGCAACCCGACGATGGGGGGCGTCGTCGCCGGCCATGAGGTGTACCTGCTCGTCCCGCGCTCGCCCCTGCTCAAACGCTGCTTCGGCCCGCTCGGTGCCCTCGAACACGCCGTACACGGCGCCGCCCGATCCGGACAATGATACGTAATCCGCCCCTGCGGCCGCCAGCCACGTCCGCGTCTCGGTCACTTGCGGGTATTCCGCCTCGATGGGCTGTTCGAAGTCGTTGGTCAGGGCCGAGCGCCAGCGTGCGAGGTCGTTCGACCGCACGAGGTCCGGCAGGCCCGGCCGCCCCTCTTCCCGAGGCCTGACCTTGTCGTAGGCGGTGGGCGTTTCGATATGGGCTGAAGGCACGACCACGAGGACGGGATAGGGAAGGCGGTAGGGATGGTCGTTGCCGTACAGCGGGGTGAGGGCATCGCCGCGCCTCGTGGCGTAGGCGGCGGGCGCGTCGTGGAGGAAAAAGGGCACGTCGGATCCAATGTCCCGGGCGACGGTGTGGAGTTGATCGGCCGAGGGGGTCAGGTCCCAGAATTGGGTCAGCAGGCGGAGCGTGGCCGCCGCGTCGCTGGAGCCGCCGCCCAGCCCGGCGCCGTAGGGCACTCGCTTTTCCAGGTGCAACTCCGCCCCACGCGAAACGTCACAGGTCTCGGCCAGCCCCCGGGCGGCCTGCAGGCACAGATTCTCCCCGTCGGTCGGGAGGGCCGGGTCCGAGCACGTCATGGAGAGGGTGTCGGCGGGCTGGACGGTGATCGTATCCGCCCAGTCGATGCGGTGGAGCACCGTCTCCACGTCGTGGTAGCCGTCCGTCCGCTTGCGCAGGACGTGGAGGCCCAGGTTGATCTTGGCGGGGGCGCGCTCGGCGAGGGGCATGAACCGTCCGTCACTTTGAGAAAAGCCGAGAGAATCAACGAGCAACAATCTCCCCTTACACATTCCTGGTCCCAGAGTTGAATAGGAGGAGGCCGCGACCGGGCTGGGGGAACCCACAGGTGCGAATCCCTCGGATGAATGTTGAAGGCTGTAACCTCACAGTCCGAAGAATCGTAGAGAAGAGCGCGATGAAGCGTAACTTTTTTTCCAGTGTGCAGCGGCATCACTACCAGCGGCCCAAGCCACTCTCATTTTCTTTTTGCGCAAAACTGCTGAATGCGTCATGCTGCGATTCTACTCTGTCGCCTCGCTCCTGATTGCCCTGTTCGGGGTCCTTCCGGCGAAGGCCCAGTCAACCTTTGCTGTGGGAACCCCGTCGCCCGACAGCATTGTGTCCCCGACGTCCGGGGCGTCTGCCTCTGACCTGGACGTGCCGTTCTGGGACGACATAGGGACCACGGTTGAGAACCACGCCGGAGACTACGTCGGGGCGCGGGACGGACACGGCGACCTGTACGAACAAGAGTCGGCGGCGGACCGTGCCGCGCCGCCGCTCCGCTACAACCGCGTCGAGGGGCTTGTCCTCGGCCTCCAGCGCGATCGCCTGGAGCCGGAAGACGAAGAGCGGACCCGTGCCCGTGGACAGGTTGCCTATTCCTTCGGCCTCGACGACGTCCGTTACACGGTGGGCGTTGAGTCGAGGCTCTACCGCACCGCGTCTACGAGCCTGAAGCTGGGCATTGCGTACCACGAGCAGACCCTCTCGCCGGACCGGTGGAAGACCTCGTACCTCGAAAACTCACTCACCAGCATCGGCTTCGAGGATGATTTCTTTGACTACTACGAGGCGGAGGGGCTTTCGGTCTACGCCACGCAGACGCTTCCGCGCACGGTGCGGGTGACGGCGGGCATCCGGGCCGAGGTGCACCGCCCGCTCGCGCGCCAGACGGGTTGGTCGGTGTTCGGGAGCGGTACCTTCCGCGACAATCCGACCGCCGAGCGCGGGGACCTGCGCGCAGTGTTTGGTGAAGTGACGGCGGGCTCAATTTCGGATCCGGACGGCCTGCCCTCGGGGGCTGCGGCACGTTTGGCCGCCACCGTGGCCGGCGGAGGGGCGGGCGACTTCGTCTTCAACCGCTACGAGGCGGACCTGCGCGGTTTCCTGCCGCTGACGCCCGACACGCGCCTGGGCCTCCGGCTGCGCGGCGGGTACGCCACGAGCGGGGCGCCGCTCCAGTCGCAGTTCACGCTTGGCGGCGTGGGGTCGATGCGCGGCTACGGCCAGAACCAGTTTCGCGGCACGCGCACCTTGCTCGCCAATGCCGAGTACCTGATCGACGGGGCCACCCTCTTCGAAAACGTGCTCGACGACCTCTACCTCGGCGGCCTCGCGGACGCCGGCTGGGTGGGCGGCCCGAACACGTCGTTCCGCCTCGACGACGTGTTGCCGTCGGCCGGGGTCAGCGTGGGGCTCGACGAGCGGCAGGTGCGCCTCGACGTGGTGTGGCCGCTCCGGGATCAGTACCGGGGTGCTCCCTCCATCCGGCTGCGCGTCACGCCGAACTTTTAGGGATTGGGCAGCGCGCCGACCGTTCCTGCGAATCCGGCTCGTGTGCCTAGAGCGGCGGGGTCGCGCGGACTTCGAATTGCGTGTTTGGCGGCAAAGAGGGGAAGGCCAGATGCGCAATACGAAAGTCCAACGCTCGCGGAGGCTGTCCCGCCACCGTGGGGCAGCACTCGGTTCCAGGGTCAATTCCGGGGACAGCCCTCACACCTCACTCCGTGCCGGTGGAGCCAAAGCCGCCGGGGCCACGCACCGTTTCTTCGAGTGCCTCTCGCTTGACCCACGACACGCGGGCGTGCTGGGCCACCACGAGCTGCGCGATGCGCATGCCCCGCTCGACTTGGAACGGATCGGCGCCGTGGTTGACGAGCAGCACCTTCACCTCGCCCCGGTAGTCGGCGTCGATGGTGCCGGGGCTGTTAAGAACCGTGACGCCGTGATCGTAGGCCAGCCCGCTCCGGGGCCGAACCTGTCCCTCATACCCTTCGGGCAGCGCAATCTTGATCCCCGTCGGTAGGAGGTCGCGCTCGCCCGGAGACAGGGTTACTGGCTCGTCCGGGGGCACAGCTGCCCGCAGGTCCATCCCCGCGCTGGCGGACGTTTCGTACGCCGGGAAATCCAGCCCGTCGGCGTGCGGCATTTGCGTGATGGTAACGTCAAGCATCTCGAGTGTAGAATTCGGAGTGGGGAGTGTGGAGTGTTCTGGTCCGGCGGGAGAGAATGGGCACGGAGGGGTTTGGAATGTTGGCAAGGAGCGATAGATTGAGTCGCATTCCTCACTCCGAACTCCCCATTCCGAACTCATTCAACGTCGCCCATGAGGCGCTTGACGGGCGGGGCGGTGAGCAGGGCGACGACGCCGGCACCGCCGACGATGAGCGCCACCGTCCAGAACAGGCTCGACGGATTGAGGCCCTCCAGGCGCCCAGCGATGAGGCCGGCGAACAGATTTCCGAGGGCCGTGGAGACGAACCAGATGCCCATCATTTGCCCGACGCGGTTCTCCGGCGCGAGCTTCGTCATCGACGAAAGGCCCACCGGGGAGAGGCAGAGCTCCCCGCAGGTGTGGAGAAAGTAGGTCACGACGAGCCACTGCACCCCGACCGGGTTGTCGGCCGTCGCCTGCGCCGCGCCCCAGGACACCACGAAAAACCCGGCGGCCAGTCCGAAGAGCCCAAGTGCAAACTTAATCGGGATTGACGGATTCGCGTCGAGGCGCGAGAGCCAGGTCCACAGGGCGCCGAAGGCGGGCGCCAGCAGGACGATGAACGTGGGATTGATGTTCTGAAGCATACTGGCCGGCACTTCCCAGCCGCCCGCAATCTGGTACGCAACGTAGCCGAGAAAGCCGACCAGGAGAACCCCGATCAAGCTTACGCCGGCCTTGCCGACCCACCACACATCCTCGCGACGGAAGGTCCGGTACCCGATGTAGGCGGCCGGTAGGCCAATCACAAAGAGCGTGATGACCAGTGCCAGCGACGGAGAGAAGGCGTACGGGCCAAAGTTACGGGCCGTCAGGTCACGGGCGTACAGGTTGAGCGACGAGCCGGCCTGCTCGAAGCCCGACCAGAAGAGGGCCGAGAGGATGAAGAGCCAGAAGATCACGAACAGCCGCTTTTTCTTCAGCGACACGTCGTACTTTGGCGCTAACAGTCGCCCTATGGTCGTGAGGATGAAGAAGATAACCGTTACACCGGTGGCGATCTGTGAGGATAGAGCCAGTGCGTCGAAGAACTGGTTGGTCACCACTGTCGCCGCTACAAAGAAGGCCCCCATTCCCAGGGCGCCGTTCACGCCGAGCGTCAGATAGGCAAAAAACAGCACGGTCACGATGACAATGCCGGACCCAACGGCTTCGGCGACCGCCGTAAGCGTCACGCTGAGAACACCGGACGTCGCGAGAAAGGCGAAGGTCACGATCGCCGCGGCCACGGCCGCCGTCGTGAGGTAGAAGTGTCGGCTCTTTCGCTGCACCGCCTCTTCGTCGTCGGCGTCCAGCAGGCCGGCCTGTCCGAGATTATCGACCCCGAGTTTGTAGGAGAGCAGTCCGGCCAGCATCCCGAAGCCGGCCAGCGAAAAGCCCCAGTGCCAGTTGTACCCCTCCCCGAGCCAGCCGCAGAGCGTGGGTCCCAGGATGGCGCCGAAGTG
>CAYULG010000195.1:0-5078 GCA_964445365.1 uncultured Salinivenus sp.
GCCAGGGCGTCCATCACCGGGGCGTCGCGGCCGTCGAGCTGGCGGCTCTTGAAGTACTCGTAGATCCGGGCGTCGGTCGTCTCGGTGCGGGTCTCGGGAGTGCCGCGCTCGTAACCGTCCATGAGCTCGTCGGGGGTGTAGAGGCAGGCGCGGTATGGATTGAACGGGACGCCCACGAACGCGGGGAAGACGGTGCCGCCGGTCTCGTGCACGTGGTCCTCGGCGGCCTCCGTGAGCCGACAGCCCAGGAAGCAGGCGTCCTCGGCCGAGACGGCCGTCACCGCCGCCTCTGCCGGGTCGTCGGTGAGGTCGAGGCCCTGCACCACGACCTCCTGCAGGTCGCCGGTCGCCTCGATGTGCTGAAGCAGCTGGTCGACGGACTCAATTTCGGTGAGGTGGGTGGGACAGCAGTCGTACATGTACTCGGTTGAGGATTTGTGCGTTGAGCGTGGCGTTGATTCGAGCGAGGGTGCCGTTCTGCCGTCGAGGGCGGTTCGCCCGGCAGGGCGTGCCGCGTTCGCGTTGAACGTTGGACGGTTGAAGGTTGGGCGTAGGGTGCATCCGACCGGGATGCCCGTCGCTGAAGCGTGGTCGCTCGCCCTGCAGGCGATGAGCTGGGCGGCGTGGGTGCGTGGAACGGAAGATCGTTTCGTTACGGGGGCCGGCGACCAGAGCCGGGCTGCCTCTTTGTATGCGCAACGGTGGGGAGCGTGTCGAGGCGCCCGGCACGATGGCACTTCTCTGTCCGTCTGCCGTTTAGAAAATACGTCTTTTCCGAATCCCGTCCCCGACCGCGATGCCGTCCAACACGCACGAAGCAGACGTTCAGGATCTGGCCGATCACCTCGCCGACTATCTTCAGCGGGTAGAGGCAGGGGAAACGATCATAGTCACCCGAGAGGGGACCCCCATTGGTCGTCTCGTACCGTCGGACGGGGGAAGCGCCGAGCAGGCGAATGGGCGCTCCCGCGAAGAGAAGCTCCGGGCGCTCCAGGAGGCGGGCGTTGCTGAGTGGAGTGGAAAGAAATTCAGCCCCTCCGAGCCGGTCGCGAAAGTGAAGGGGGATCGCACCGTTTCTGAGCTTCTCCTTGAAGATCGACGATGAATCTGTATCTGGATGCGAGTGCGCTCGTAAAGGAGTATGTGACGGACGAGAAGGGGGAGGGAACGTGTCGCCAACATGCGGCGCAGGGCCGACTTCGTAGGGAGCGCGACGATCAGCCGGGCCGAGACGGAAGCAGCCCTCACGTGGGCAGAGGGGATGGAGGAGGCAGTCACGTTCGCGACGTTTGATCGTCAACTCTGGAAGGGGTCTGTCCGCCACGCTCCCGTGACGCCATGTCCCGAGGATCTCTCGGCGCTTCTGGACGAGTGGGCGTAGCGAGATGATTACAGGCCCAGCAGCCACGCCGCGAACGCCCGCCCGACCGCCACAAGGACGAGGCCGCACGCGAGGCTGCCCACGGCGTTGAGGAGGGCCAGCAGGCCGTGCCCGCCGCCCCAGAGGCCAATCGTGTCGAGGCTGTAGGTGGAGAAGGTCGTGAACGAGCCCAGAAAGCCCACGACCAGGAAGAAGCGCAGCTCGCGGGCGGCGCTTAGCTGCCCAAGTAGGGGGACCGTCATGCCAATCAGGAAGCAGCCCACGAGGTTGACGGTCCAGGTGCCCCAGGGAAACGGGTTCTCGACGAGGCGGGCCACGAGGCGCCCGGCCCCGTAACGGGCCAGCGCCCCGCAGGCCCCGCCGAGCGCAACGGCGAAAACAGGCGGCATACGAACGAAAACGACAGACTCAGCAGAACGACGGCTGCTTTCAACCGCCCCCCCTCTGATAAGTTTTCCCCGTCGGGGGCATCTCTCGTCCGGTCACGTCGCCCGACGGGCAACTGTATCCTACCAACCGTTTCCGCCTGCTTGCAATGGGCGGAATAGGCTCCCGCCCGTGGTCCCCTTCTCCTTCTCGCCCGTGGCCCAGCGGACACGACCCGTCGCACGGACACAAGAGCCGCCCTCTTTTGCCCAACGCTCCACGGTGGAGTGCCGATCCGATACACATCGTGCGGCCTGGCCCTTATCTTGCCCGTTGAAGTGCCGCTGTTCTCCCCCCCTCTCCCCGATGGCCGAGTCCGTGTACCAGACCGACGTGGCGATTATCGGCGGGGGCATCGCCGGCATTACCACGGCCCTGGAGCTGCTGGCCCACGACCGCGACGTCCTGATCCTGGACCGCGACACCCGCGACCGGTTCGGGGGCCTGGCGCGGTGGTCGTTCGGGGGCCTCTTCTTCGTCGACACCCCGCAGCAGCGCTTCATGGGGATCGACGACGCGCCCGAACTGGCGCTGCGGGACTGGCACGCGTTCGCCGAGTTTGGCGACAACGACACGTGGCCGACGCGCTGGGCCGAGCAGTACGTGCACCGCTGCACCGACGCGGTGTACCGGTGGCTCCGCGACTTCGGCCTCCACTTCGTGCCCGTCGTGCATTGGGTGGAGCGCGGCCTCTACGAACCCGGCAACTCGGTCCCCCGCTTCCACATGGTGTGGGGCACCGGCAAGGAGCTTACGACCACCCTCATTGACGCCCTCCGGAATCACCGAAATGCCGACCGTCTCACCTGCCGCTTCCGCCATCACGTGACGGACCTGGAGCAAAGCGGCGGGCGGATTTGCGGGGTGCGCGGCGTCGACGAGCGGACCGAGGCCCCCTTTCGGGTGGAGGCCGAGCACGTCGTGATCGCCGCCGGGGGCATCTGCGGGGACGTAGAGCGCCTGAAGCAGCACTGGTATCCCGACTGGGGGGATCCGCCGGAGACGGTCCTCAACGGCTCGCACCGCTACGCCGACGGCGACCTGCACGACGAGGCGGAAGCGCACGGCGCGAACGTCACCCACCTCGACAAGCAGTGGCTCTACGCGGCGGGCATCGAGCACCCCGACCCGGAGGGCAAACCGTACGACGCCCTCAGCGTCGTCCCGCCGAAGTCGGCGCTCTGGGTGAACCACCGCGGCGAGCGCATCGGGCCGCCCCCGCTCGTCTCCGGCTTCGACACGCGCGACCTCGTCGAGCAGATCGGCCGGCAGGAGAAGCAGTACTCCTGGCAGGTGATGAACTGGGCCATCGCCACCACGGAGCTCGCCATCTCGGGCTCGGAGTACAACGACGCCATGCGCGAGAAGAAGCCGCTCTCGTTCCTGTGGCGCCTGCTGACCGGAGCCGACGCGATGGTGGAGGACCTCATCGACCGCTGCCCGGACATCGTGGCGGCCGACACGTTCGACGGCCTCGTCCGCGAGATGAACCGCATCAGCGACGACGAGGTGGACGGTGCCCTCCTCCGCGACGAGATCGAGCGTTATGACGCAAATGTCGAGCGCGGAAGCACCTACCACAACGACGACCAGCTGCGTCGCCTCGCCCACCTCCGCCAGTACCGGGGCGACCGAACGCGCACCTGCAAATTTCAGCGCATTCTTGACCCCGACGCGCGACCGCTCATCGCCATCCGCGAGTTTATCCTGTCGCGCAAGTCGCTGGGCGGGCTGCAGACGGACCTCGACGGGCGCGTCCTCCGGCCGCCCAGTGCCGACGGCACCCAGGACCCAATCCCCGGCCTCTACGCCGTGGGGGAGGCGGCGGGCTTTGGTGGGGGCGGCATCCACGGGCTGCGCTCGCTGGAGGGCACCTTCCTGGGTACGTGCATTCTCGGCGGGCGCCTGGCCGGACAGGCCATCGCCGACGGAGGATGAGTCGATTGATCATTGTCTCATTGCGACCATTGGGGCATTGGGAAGCGGACTGCTGCTTTCTTCGTTGCTGCACTTCTGGAATTGGGATCCAAAACGGATATGTCAACTTCTACACTGACGAGCCGTGGACGAGTGACCATTCCAAAATCCATCCGCGAGGCCCTTCAACTCCAACCGGGCGACCGTGTCGAATTCATTCTGGAAGACGATCAGGTCGTGCTGCGCCGGATAGGGGCTGACATTACGGAGCTCGATGGAATGCTCGACCGTTCGGATCGCACGCCCGTCTCTTTGGAGGCAATGCAGGACGCTGTTGAACACAGCGCGGGCTGATTGGCTGCCGCTCCCACGCCCCCACTCTCCCTCTCTCCCATTCCCCCACGCCGAATGAAACGCACCGGAGCCGTCCTCGCCGTCCACGCCCTCGAAGAGCTCGGGATCGACCACACGTTTGGCATCCCCGGCGTGCACAACACCGAGCTCTACGACGCCCTCGGCGCCTCCGACGAGGTTACGCCCCTGCTCGTGACCCACGAGGGCGGCGGCGCCTTCATGGCCGACGGCGTCTCGCGCACGTCCGACCAGACCGGCACCCTCGTCATCGTCCCCGCCGCCGGCATGACCCACGCGATGAGCGGCATCGGCGAGGCCCATCTGGACGGCATCCCGATGATCGTGATTTCCGGCGGCATCCGGCGCGACACCGGGCACCACTTCCAGCTGCACGACGTGGACCAGGAGCGCGTGCTCGACGGCCTCATCAAGCAGTACACGCTCGTCGAATCGCACGACGAGGTGATCCCGTCGATCTACGACGCCTACCGCGCGGCCCACCAGGGCGAGCCCGGGCCCGTCTTCGTGGAACTTCCCGCCGAGATCCAGCTCTTTCGGGGCGAGGTGGACGCGATGCCGTCGTTCGAGCCCGACCCGTCGCCCAAACCGACGGTCGAGGACGAGGCCATCGAACGGGCGGTCGATCTGTTGACGGCGGCCGACCAGCCGGGCCTCTACGTGGGGTGGGGCGCGGTGGACGCGGCGGCGGAGACGACGCGCCTCGCCGAGCGCCTCGTCGCCCCCATCGCCACCACCCTCCAGGGCAAGAGCGCCGTGCCCGCCCGCCATCCCCTCCACACCGGTGTCGGCTACGGCCCCTCCGCCGTGCCCGCCGCCCAGAACGCCTTTGCCGACTGCGACGCCCTTGTGGCCGTGGGCGCCCGCTTCGCAGAGCTCGCCACCGGCAGCTACGGGATGGACGTGCCCGACACGCTCGTCCACGTCGACATCAACCCGGAGGTGTTCGACAAGAACGAGCCGGCCACCGTCGCCATCGAGG
>CAYULG010000196.1:0-5073 GCA_964445365.1 uncultured Salinivenus sp.
GGGGCGGCGGCTTCTCCGGGGGCGGCGGAGGCTTTGGCGGCTTCGGCGGGGGGAGCTTTGGCGGGGGCGGAGCGGGCGGCTCCTGGTAGTCTGCCTGCGCCCTCTTTCTTTCGAACGAGTGCCTGATCCCAACGATGAGTACCGACCGACTGGCCAAGCTGAAGGAATTCTACGAAGAGGATCCGGACGATCGGTTCACGCGGTTTGCCCTCGCGCGCGAACACCTGAAGGCGGGCCACACCGACGAGGCCCTTGCCTTCTTCGAAGAGCTGGTGGAAACGGATCCCGACTACGTGGGCACCTACTACCACCTCGGCAAGCTCTACGAGCGCCTCGACCGCACGGACGATGCTCTCGACACCTACGAGCGCGGCATCGAGGTGGCCCGCAAGCAGAAGGAGCAGAAGGCACTCTCGGAGCTACAGGACGCGAAACTCAAAGCCGAAGGTGTCGGCTTCGACTGAGGATCTTCCAGGGACCGACGACGTGCACGTCGGTAGAAGAATCGCTCCCGTTCTCCGTTTCGTTGCCCAGTCAGCGATGCGCATTGCCGTCTTCGTCTTCGGACTGGTCCTGGCGTGCAGCGCAGTCCCCTCTCCCACGTGCGGCCAGGCAAACACCGACTCGACCTACACCGTGCAGTCCGGCGACACGCTGTACAGCATCGCCCGTGAGGCCGGTGTGTCGGTGCGGGCACTCATGCGGTGGAACGACCTGGACGATCCGTCGATCGAGGTGGGACAGACGCTGCTCGTGCGCCCGCCTGAAGACCCCGAGTCCGAGGACGCCCCCCCAGCCGAAAACGCCGAGTCGTCGCGGCAGCAGACGACGGAGACGGATACGGAGACAGTGGAGCCCAGCAGCCCCGCCCCCTACGGTCGACACGCGGCCGAGACCGGCGATACGTTCGTGACCCTCGCCCTCCGGCTCGGCACCACCGCCGACACGCTTTTCAGCTTCAACGACAGCACCACCGCGCCCCTCGCGACCGATCGCGCCCTCCGCCTCCCGCGCCGGTTCGGCCCGCCGACCCACGTCGTGAAGCCGGGCGAGACGCTCTACAGCATCGCGGGCGAGTACGGCGTGAGTGCCCGCACCCTGAAGGCCGAAAACGACCTCCAGACGAACGTGCTTCGGTCCGGCCAGCGTCTGCGTATTCCGGGCCGGTCGGCCCCCGAGGTGCCCGCTTTGGGGGAGTGGGCCGCCCCCGACTCGACCGGCCGCGTGGCGGTCTATCCCGACGCGTTCGCCGGACGCCTCACCGCCGGCGGCACGACCTACGACCCCGACGACTTCGTAGCGAGCCATCCCTCGCTCCCGTTCGGCAGCGTCCTGCTGCTCTCCGCAGAGGACGCTACCCGCCACACCTTTGCCCGGGTCATCGACCGGGGGCCCGTGGAAGAGGGGGTGCTCCTGGACGTCTCCGACGCCGTGGCCCAGACCCTCGCCCTCGATCCCGATGAGGCGTCGTCCGTCGCCCTCCGTATCGTGTGGATCGCATCCGACTCGGACTAGACCGATCCCCCCCTCTCTCTTCCTCCTTCACCCCTCCCCTCTCGCCTTTCGCGAATGCCTGACGACGCCTCGACCGACCTGCGCGCATACCATCAGACGACCCGGTCGGCGACCTACGGCGTGCTCAGTGCCCTTCCCCTCTTTGTGCTCTACGAGGCGATGATTGTGGCCGTCAACACGGGCACGAAGGCCCCGGTACGGGTGGGCGCGGACGTGTGGATCAAAGAGCTGCTGTCCACGACGGGGGCGCGAGGCGGGCTCCTTCTGGTCCTCATCGCCGTCCTGGCCGGGGTCGCCGCCCTCCTCCTCGACCGGGAGAAGACCATTCCAATTCGCGGACGATACCTCGCCGGGATTGTCGGGGAAAGTGCCGTGTACGCCGTCGTCGTGGCGCTTCTGGTGTCGAACCTCGTCGCCGCCCTCTTCGCCGTCGCCCCGCCCCCGACAGGGAACCTCTGGACCCAACTCGCCCTCTCGGTTGGGGCCGGGCTCTACGAGGAACTCCTGTTCCGCGTCTTGCTCGTGGGCGGCCTCGCGCTTCTCTTCTACCCCTTTTTCGACAACCCGAACGCGGGCTACCTCCTCGCCGCCCTGCTGGGGGCGGCCCTCTTCAGCCTCGTCCACTACCTCGGCCCCCTCGGCGATCCGTTCGCGCTTCCGTCGTTTACGTTTCGCTTTGCGTTCGGCCTAGCGCTGAACGTCCTCTTCCTCTGGCGCGGCTTCGGCGTGGCCGCTTGGACCCACGCCCTCTACGACGTGATGGTGGTCACCGGCGTGTTCGGATGACCGGGACGGAGCATGGGAGATGGGATGGCAAACCGGGCCCGGTTCCGTCCCGGAAGCAAAAAGAGGTTTCATCCTGGTCGCAACCGGCGTCAGCTTGAGTGTTTCTATTCGCGAGGCGCGCGAATCACGACTGCGCCGGAAGCGGTCCGTTGCACGGTCGCCCCTTTCGTGGGCGTCAGGGACGAGCCGACGGTCGACTCGTCCATACCGGTGGGCGTGGGAGTAAGAACGACCTCTAGGTTCCCGTTCGGTCCATCCACAGTGATTGTGACGGTTTCCACCGTCGGTTCTTCGGACACCTCCGCACTCGGATCCTCCACCACTCGGAAGGTAAAGGATGTCGTTTCATCCACGTTGACGATGTCTCCCGCGTCAAACCCGTCGTTGTCGTCGTCGCTGAGGGCCGTATCGTCGAGGGTGACGTCCGTATTGCCCACAGCCTTCACCTTTGTCCCTTCCGCCTTCACCTGGATGGTTGTTTCCGGCGCAAGCGGGTTCTTGTTCGGCACATCCCAGACCTTCAGGTCATAGGTTGCTCCCAGTTCCGCTGAATCGGGATCCACCTTTACCTCCGGCCGCCCCGAGAAGACAACGGGGATCGTCTCAGAAATCGTGTTTTCGTTGCCGGAGTCCGCCGGATCAGGACAGTTGCTGGGATCCAGAATTGTATTCACGTCATCGGTTCCCACCGTCTCGGCTCGTACGGTCCCGACGCCACCAGCCGGAAGCGGCCGTGCAGACGTGAGCTCAACAGATCCCTGGCCCTGGTCGTCGGTCTGGAGAGAGCCCCCAATGAGGCCCGCGTTCGCACTAAACGAGACCGAGGTGTTCGGGACCACGGGATTCCCGTACTTGTCGCCCACAAACACCTGGATCGAGGTCGTTACCCCGAGTTCCACGAGGCCCGGGAAGTTAAACCGCTCCGGAGTGAGGCTGAAGTGACATTTGTTCGGCAGACCGCCATGAATGGAGAGGCTTACGGGTTTGGACTGAAAGGTCGTCCCGTCGGGTCGCTCGGTTTCTGCCACCACCTGCACGACCCCGGCGGTCGTCCCACTCGACACGTTCACCGTCGCCTGTCCCTGCCCGTTGGTCTGCACAGTACGCGGCGTCAAGGTCGCATCTCCCGGCTGCTGGCCAAATCGGAAGTCGACATCGACGGCCTGATCCGCCTGAATGGCTTTTCCGGTCGAATCGACGACCTGAAACGTCAAGCGGGCGATGCTTGTGCCGCCACTCTCCTGAACGCGAATCGAACCGACCGACTGGTCTTGCAACAAGATGTCCGTGGGGCGCCCGGGCTCACGGTTCTCCTCTCCCCCGATGTCGAGCGTAAAGGTTAAGCTGGAGGCTCCCGCATCCGGGGATACCTGTCGCGCGTCTTGCACCCTCGCCTCTTCCTTTGAAACGATCACGTCGACCTGGGTGGGCTCCTCCAACTCGATGGTCTCGGTGAAACGACCCGTCGAATCGGTTGTGGTCGTCTGCTCGACCTGCTCGCCGGATTCGTCGTCGAACTGTAGAATAACCTGCGCGTCCACGACGGGGTCGTCAACCGCGTTGAACACCCGACCCGACACGGTTGCCCCATTGGAGCCGCCCCCACCGATGTCACATCCCAGGCCACCGATCAGGAGGAGGACCGCCATCAGAAGAAGAACCGGTTGATTGGCGCGTGCGCGGAGGACCATGAGATCAGAGAGAAAATCAGGGGTCAATGCGCTCTACACCGCGGCAAGAAGTATTCCGGGATCCGGTTGCCCCTCGTTGCTCCCTGCCCGTCGACCGTCTCGGGGCGATCAGTCTCTCGATCTCATCTTGGCCGTTAGAGATGCTGCCTTGCTGAGGGTCAGGTGGCGAGGGGGGAGCGACGGATCAAACGGGAATCTGTTCTTCAATCCCCCGTAGCAAACATACAGTAGCTTTCACATGGCCGCCCCGACGATACCCCTCTTCGCCTTCCCCCGTTCGCCCAGACGCACCATTGTTTGAAGGCAAAATGGTCTCTCAGCCCCCCGAGTCGGCAACGATGAGGAGCGGACCGTTGCTGGATCGCGGAAGGTCGGGGTTCAGATTCGCACAAAAACGAGCCCCAGCGAGCTTTCCTCCCCAAAGTGTCCGCTGGATGATCGGCAATGGGCACCCCGCATCAATTATCAGGAGGCATCTTCAGCGGCCGAGGACCGATAAAGTGACCGGCAAAGCTTCGGACTTGCGAAAAATCTGCCAGATCGGCAGTCGACGGGACCGTGGCACACGCTTTGTGCATAAGTAGTAGCGACGACGTAGCACCTTGATCATCAGTGCCCCGTACCATCATGAATACCTTTCGCACCACTGCCCTCATGGCCGTCATGCTCGTCCTGTTTGCCTTGATCGGGCAGGCGATTGCCGGGACGGGCGGAATGATCCTGGCCTTCATTCTTGCTTTCGGGCTGAACTTCGTGAGCTACTGGTACAGCGGCTCCATCGTCCTTCGGATGTACGGGGGGGAAGAGGTGAGCCGCGCCGAAGCACCGGAGCTGTACGACATGGTGAACCGCCTGCGCAAGCGGGCCGACCTTCCGATGCCGACCGTCTGCATCGTCCCGCAGGACCAGCCCAACGCGTTCGCCACGGGTCGCAATCCGGAAAACGCCGTCGTAGCCGTCACGCGCGGCATCATGGACACGCTCGACCGCGACGAGCTGGCCGGCGTGATCGCGCACGAGCTGGCTCACATCAAGAACCGCGACATGCTGACCTCGACCGTCGCGGCGACGATGGCCGGCG
>CAYULG010000197.1:0-5050 GCA_964445365.1 uncultured Salinivenus sp.
CTCCGACAATCTGAACTGTTTTCGAGCAAGCCTGGAGCGTCGATGTAGGTCCATTTCTGAGGATCGGAGTCAGGTGCCCTGTTTTGAACCATAGCACAGCGCGTTGTAGATCGGTTGTCCCCGTCCGTCTCGCCTGGAGCGAACAGTCTTCCGCCGGCGTGGCAACGACTCAAGTTTGGCCTCATATTTGCTTTTCCTCTCGCTACGCACCGTCCGCTTCTTTCGATTGAGCGCAATCCATCCGGTTGGGCGCACGAGGAGGCAGACTGAATTCGGAATCGACTCCACGACATTCCGCACAACCACGGCTACAGGGATGCGATACGTTTCTTCCGGATGGTGGAACTGCTTCACGTCGGCGTGTATCTTTGCCGGATGTTGTCTCCTTCTCTCCGATCCGGCCTTCGCGCAGCGCCAGCCGCTCACGTCATACGCCCTGGAGGAAGGCCTTCCCCAATCGCAGGTGCGTGATGTCCTCCAAGACAGCCGCGGCTACCTCTGGATCGGCCTGTACGCAGGGGGGCTGGCCCGGTTCGACGGGCATTCCTTTACGAGCATCGGGGTGGAGGAGGGACTGCCGGACAATACCGTCATGGCCGTGCACGAGGATTCCACCGGACACCTGTGGCTTGGGACGCCGGGGGGGCTTGTGCGGTACGACGGCACGGATCTCCAAACGCTGACGACCGAGGACGGTCTCCCAGATTCGCAGGTCCAGGTCATTGCCGGGGGGAAGGAGGGGCCGCTCTGGTTCGGGACCCCGACCGGGGTGTTTACCTACGATGGAACCGATTTCCGCCCCATCGCGCCCGATCGCATCACGTCTACCTACCAGCGCGGCCTCGCTGCCCACGAGGATACCCTGTGGGTCGGGACGGAAGACCACCTCTACCGATATGTCGACTCTACCCTGACGCCGATCGACGAACAGTACAACCTGGAGACCGACGCGTCCCTGTCACTGGCCCTCGGCCCCGACGACCGGCTGGTTGTCGAAACAAACCGGGGGGTCCTTCGCCGAGAGGGCCGTCAGTTTTCCCGGGTGCCCGGCACGGATACCCTGGGGGTGTATGACCTGCTTCCCACCGGCGACAACACGCTCTGGATCGGAGCCCAGTCTGGCCTCTACCGGCACCGGAACGGCCGCCTCCGTCGCTTTTCCTCAAGGCTGCGCGGGGTTTCGGTTCGGGCCCTCTTCCGGGATCGGGAGCAGAACCTATGGATCGGGACCAACGGGAAAGGCCTCTACAAGCACACACCTACCCCGTTCGATCACTTCACCACGGCCGACGGCCTTGCGGGCGAGATCGTTTGGGACGTATCGGAGGGCCCGGGCGGCGACCTCTGGGCCGCAACCCGGAATGGCCTCAGCCGATACGATGGAACCTCCTTTGCGACAGTGGCGGGCCCTGACGGGGCCGTCGACGCCTCTATCCTCGATCTTCACCGAACCCCTCGGGGCCTCTGGATTGCCACGCGTGAAGGGGTGTTCTTCTACGACGGCTCCACGTACACGGCCTACAACACGGTCGACGGTGAGCCCCTCGGCATCGCCCACCACATTCTCGACGACGGGTCCGGAACCGTCTGGTTTGCGACGCTACAAAGCGGGCTCCTCCGCTACGACGGCACCCAGTTCGATCGGTACACGACCGACGACGGCCTGTCACAGAATAAAATCACAGCGCTTGCGACCGGGCCCGAGGGCGAGCTGTGGGCCGGCGCCCTCGACGGCATCAGCCGGTGGACCGGCACCACCTTTGCTCCCGTGTCGATCCCCGACAATGTTACGGACCACCGGATCCACGCCCTGGCGCTGGACGCGGAGGGCACTGCCTGGATTGGAACGGAGCAGGGCGTATACGCGAAGGAGAGCCGGCCGGGCGCGAGCCCCTCGGACTCGTTGCCCTCGTTTACGACCCAGGACGGCTTGAACAATAGGTCCGTCTACCTGCTCCACCTCGACCAGAACGGGCACCTCTGGGCCGGCACAAACAAAGGCGTCAACCGCCTCGACCTCGAGAGCTACAGGCAAACGGGGCGCATGCCCATCCGCTCCTACGGGCGAGCGGATGGGTTTCTTGGGGTCGAAATCTCTGCTCACGCCGCCTACGAGGCCTCCGACGGCGCCCTCTGGTTTGGGACGGTGGACGGCGCCACGCGCTACAACCCGACGCAGGATCGAACCAATTCTGTCCCGCCCCAACCGCGCATTACCGACGTGCGCCTCTTTTCGAAGGCTCTGGGGGACACCCGCTACGCGGAGCGGCGAACACCGTGGGACCACCTTCCTGCCTATCCGACGTTTCCTCATGACCGCAACCATTTGATTTTCCGATTCGCGGGCCTCAGCTACGCCACCCCCACGCAGGTGCGGTTTCAGTACAGGCTCGACGAACTCGACGAGCAATGGTCGCCCGTTAGCGCCCAGCAGCAGGCCACCTACTCTAACCTGCCGCCGGGCTCGTACACCTTTCGGGTGCGGGCAGCCAACAGCGACGGGATCTGGAACGAGACGGCAGCGACCTACGCGTTCACCATCACGCCCCCCTTTTGGCAGACGACCTGGTTTTACCTCCTCTGCGGACTGGCCGCCGTTGGCCTCGTGGTCGGGGCGTTTCAGTGGCGCACCCGGATGTTGCGCCGGCGCCAACGCCTGCTTAAAGAGAAAGTGGAGCGGCGCACCCGGAAGCTCCGGGAGGCGCGCGAGGACGCCCTGGCGGCCTCGAAGGCCAAGAGCGAGTTTTTG
The DNA here is from genome assembly GCA_964445365.1 of uncultured Salinivenus sp. Lineage (GTDB taxonomy): Bacteria > Bacteroidota > Rhodothermia > Rhodothermales > Salinibacteraceae > Salinibacter. The sequence continues at coordinate 2,750 of CAYULG010000197.1, forward strand.
GCCAACATGAGCCACGAGATCCGTACGCCGATGAATGGGGTCATTGGGTTTGCCGATCTGCTCTCCGGCACCGAGCTGACCTCCAACCAACAACAGTTTGTGGACGCCATCCAGAGCAGCGGCTCAACCCTGCTCTCCATTATCGACGACATCCTCAACTTCTCAAAACTGGAGGCGGGCCAGACGGAACTGAAAGAGGAGCCCCTTCGCGTTCAGACGTGCGTTGAGGACGCGTTGGATCCGCTCGCCACCACGGCCGCGGACAAGGGCATCGAACTGACGTACCTGATCGATTCGGACGTGCCCCCCGTCATTGAGGCCGACGAAACGCGGCTCCATCAGGTGCTCCTCAACCTGCTGTCCAACGCCGTCAAATTTACCGATGAGGGGGAGGTCACGCTCCGGGCCCGGGTGGCTTCGCCCGCCTCGTCGGACGGGCAATGCAGGCTCCACTTCAGTGTGCAAGACACCGGCATGGGCATCCCAGACGAGAAACGCGACCGGCTGTTCGAGTCGTTCAGTCAGGTCGACGCGTCGATGAGCCGGGAGCATGGCGGGACGGGGCTCGGCCTCTCCATCTCGCAGCGACTCGTCGAGGCGATGGGCGGAGAGATATGGGTCGAGAGTGAGGTCGGTGAAGGGTCCACGTTTCACTTTACCCTTGAGGCGACGGCGGACGAGTCGGCTGAGGACGGCGACCTGCCCGCCGGGCCGTCCCCCGTCCTGGAAGGGCTACAGGCCCTCATCGTCGAGGCCAACGAGACCAACCGCGCGCTTCTTCGGCAACAGACCGAAGAGTGGGGCATGGAAGCCACCGCCTTCGCGTCGGGAGCGGAGGCGCTCCGTCGACTCGACGCAGACGGGCCGTACGACATGGTTTTAGTGGCCGAGCACCTGCCAGAGACGAACGGACAGGTCCTGGCCGCTCAAATCCGCGAGCGATCCCCCGTGACCGACCTCCCGGTCATCGTGCTCAGTACCGCTCGCCCGTCCCCTTCATCCAACCTCTCGGCGCCGACCTCCCGGCTCCACAAACCGATCAAACGAGCAAGCCTCCACGACACGCTGACACGGCTTTCGTCTTCCCGCGAGGGGACCGACCTGACTGCCGACGCGGAACAGACTACCTCTGATCCTGAATCTTGTCGCGTTCTGCTTGCGGAGGATGACGCTGTAAACCGGAAGATGACGACCCGGCTGCTGGAGACGATGGGCCATACGGTTCACACCGTCACCGATGGCGCCGAGGCACTGGGCGCTGTCCGTGAAAGAACCTACGACGTGATCCTGATGGACGTACAGATGCCGGAGATGGACGGGCTGGAGGCCACGCGTCGGCTCTGCGAGACACTCCCCCCCGGGGAGCGGCCCCATATCGTGGCACTCACAGCCTCGGTTACAGAGGAGGATCGCAAGAACTGCCTGGACGCAGGGATGGATGCCTTCCTCAGCAAACCCATTCAGCGCGACGATCTCGCCGACGCCCTCGCCGCGGAGACGGGCCCTAAGGACAAGGCCACAACCAGAAATGCGTAGGCGTCGATCCGTCGGCTCGTCCCTCTTTTTTCTCGGCCCAAAGCATTATTCCCTCGGCTAGGTGGCGGACCGTCCAGTGGGCCCGGAAACAGTGGCGGTCTCGCCGGACAGATCTTCCCACTGACGGACCCCGCTGTGTCAGCCTGAATCGCGTCAAGAACGACACGAGGGCGGTTCCCTCCTCGGCCGTCGTCCTCGGCCATCGTTTCGTATAGGTTCCGACATAGGGGATACTCCCCCATCCCCCGTCGGATCGATTCGAGGCGAACTTTAGATTGCCGGGGCAGACGTGTCCCGGTGGCTGTTGCTTCCCTCTTACGTCCCGTGCGTTCTCGGCGAGGCCGGCACTCCGCACGGCCGATTCAAAATTCTCACGCGCGGTTTTCCTGTCATTATTGCTTAGCGCTAGATTTTTTCTCCGTAAACCACTACCTTAGCCTCGCACTCTTTTCACGTTGACGAAAGTTCAATGACGGTCCGCTCCATCTTTGCTGTGGCCTGCACCACTGCTTTAGTGATCGTAGGCCTCGGGTGCACGGGGCCACCGTCGAAGTCCGATGCGGAGACGAGTACAGCTCAGGACCAACAGGAGCGCTCGGATTCGAGTCGCATGTCTCCGGGCACGGTCCGGATTCAGGCGGGCGTAGAGTCCTGCTCGACGGAGGCTGTGCCCCCCACCTGCCGCCTGAATGTCACGAAGGTGCTTGGCTACGGCATGTCGACCCCGACCGTCAGTACCCCCACCTCCATCGACGTGCGGACGCC
>CAYULG010000198.1:0-5046 GCA_964445365.1 uncultured Salinivenus sp.
CGTACCCGGAGGAGCTCCGAAAATTGGGCTGGAGGACCGCGTAGCCGCGATTGGCGAGGAACTGGGCCTGGGCGTCGTAGCCCCACGTGTCGCGCGACCACGGCCCGCCGTGGACAAAGACGACTGTCGGCAGGTTGTCGGCCTCCACGCCCTTCGGCAGCGTGAGGTAGGCCGGAATCTCGAGCCCGTCGCGCGCCTCGTAGGTGATCGGTTTCATCTCGGCGAGGTGCTTCGACGGCAGTGCCGGACGGGACTCGTAGAGCTTCTCCGTGGTGCCGTTCTCCTCGTCGAACAGATACGTGGCCCCGGGATTGACGTCCCGCTCCACGCTTACGATGTGGGTCTGAAAATCCTCGGTCGAGGACTGCAGTGAGAGCTCCCCGTCCGGCAGCTTCTGCTTCAGGGTTTGGTACGTCTCCTCGAATGCCTCCGTCTTCGGGTATACGCGCTGCCGGTCGCCGACGTAGACGGTGGCAACGAGCTCCTCGGTTCGATCATTGAAGATCGCCCCTCCGAAGTCGACCTCCCCCTCCGGATCCATATCGATCATTTCCGTCTCCTGCGTCTCCACGTTCAGGAGCGCGAGCCGCTGCAGGTCTTCGTCTTTGTTCGTCGAGAGGTAGACCCGCTCGTTGTCCGTGTGGAACTGATAGGCGCCGCACGACTCGGCCACCGAGCACGAGTAGACCGTCGTGAAGGCGGTGTCCTCCTCGGTGATGTCGACCCGCTGGATTGCGGTGCCCCCGTCGTCGGTCTGCTTGGTGGCGAGGCGGAAGCGGCCCTCGTGGTCGAACGTGTAGCTGCCGTAGCCCTCGGTGTTCTTGAAGATAAGCTCCCGTTCCCCGGTCTCCAGGTCGATGCGGTAGAGGTCGTGGTTTTGTGGATTGCGGTCGTTGAGGCCGACGACGATCTCGCCCGGCGTGCCCTCGGGTACGTCGTAGATGCGGGCCTGCACGTCCTCATAGGGCGTGAGGTCCTCGGCGGGCGGCACGCCAAGGTCGGTTTTCTCCTCCGAATCCGGATCGACGGCGTAGACGTGGTAGTTTTCGTTGCCGCCCTTGTCCTGTTGATACAGAATGCGCTCGCTGTCCTGTGTCCAGAAGGAGCTCTGTACCGGTCGGGTGGTGTCGGCCGTTACCGGCTCGGCGGCGTCAAACGGCTCGTCTACGCCCTTCACCCACACGTTCATCACGCCCCTGTACGGCTTGATGAACGATACCTGCTCCCCGTCGGGCGAGAGTTGCGCCCCGGCCCGCTCCGGGTCGCCGAAGAACGTCTGCCGGTCGAGGAGCGGCGGGGGCTCACCCTGGTACTCAACGGCGGGGGCCTCCGCATTCTCGGCGTTCACCAGAACGGAGTCAGGCCCCTCCTGGGCCGCCGCGAGAGGAGCCGTGAGAAGGCCGAGCAGTGCTACGAGGACGAATCGAGGGGCCTGCATCAACGTGTGCATCGGTCGCGTATCGGTTGGGAACGTAGATCGCGAAAACGGTTCGGGTAGAAGCAAAGGCGTACGGTCGGGGGCGTGTGGCTACTTCGCGTGGGGGTACACGTCGGGCGGCAGCAGGACGAGCGGGCCGGGCTGGTGCTCAAGCATGAGCCGGAGGTACATCTCCGTCGGATCGCTCTGGAGCGCAGGCGTCGGGGCCGGGTCCGACCGAAGGGCCTTCACAACACCGCTCAGCGGCCCCGGCAGCAGCGAACTGAGACTGAAGTCCGTTTGGGGATTGACCTCACGGACCTCGGCCTCCTCCGGGGACAGGTCCGCGGCCGTTCGGGCGCGCTCGATGGCCCGGGGCAGGCCGCCGATTTCATCGACCAGGCCGACCTCTTTGCCGTCCCACCCCGAGTAGATGCGTCCCTCCGCGACGTCCCGAATGTGGGCCTCCGTCGTATCTCGGCCCTCGGCCACGGTGGCGACAAACTCGTCGTAGCCCTGTCGGATGACGTCTTCGACGCGGGCCAACTCGTTCTCCGACAGCTTGCGGCTGGGCACGGAGACGCCTACGAGGGGAAGCTGAATGCCACCCTTGAAGAGGCCGGCCCGCTCGCCGCGCTGCACCACGTCGCTCGACAGGCCCGTCTCGTCTCCGAAGCCTTTGTCGTAGAACCAGCCCCCGATGACGCCGATGGAGCCGGTGATCGTGTTGGGGCCGGCCAGGATCGCGTCGGCGTGCGTCGACACCCAGTACCCGCCCGACGCGGCCAGCTGGCCCTGGCTCACAATGACGGGCTTGGTCTGCGCGCACGTCTTGATGGCCTCGCCGACCTGCGCGGCCGCTACCGGCGAGCCGCCCGGCGAGTCGACCCGGAAGACGACCGCCGCCACGTCCTCGTCGTCGGCCAGGCCACGGATTTTCTTGCTGAGCTCCCGGCTCCCCATTCCGTTTTCCACCGACGTGGCGCCGATGCCGTACACGACGGCAATCTCGGAGGGCGCTCCCCACTCGCGGGTCGCCGTGGCGACCTGGTCGAGGCCGTTGGGGGCGAGCGACGAGGTCTCGTCTCCCGTGACCGTTTTGAGGAGATCACTTCGGTCGTGCCAGCGAGCAAGGGTGTCCACGAGGCCCGCTCGCTTGGCCTCCTGTGCCGTGAGGATCGTCTTCTCGTCGACGAGGCGGTCGAGCGAGTCCGGGCCCGGGCGGCGGGCCGCCGTCACGTCGCCCTGAAAGAGCTCGTACTGGTCATTCACGTAACGCTGCCGCTGCAGGCTGTCGGCCCGCGAGTACTCGGTGCGCGAGAAGCGCTCGAACGCGGACTTGTACTCAAAGAAGCGCCACGCCTGCACGCCAACGCCGAGCTTGTCGAGCGTGCCCTTCAAGAACGTCCGACTGAGCGCGTAACCCGGCAGTGAGAGCGTGCCCTGCGGGTCCAACGCAACGACATCGGCCACACTGGCGAGGTGATAGGTCGTCATATCCCCGCCCTCAAGAACGGCTACGATCTTCGTCCCGGCGTCTTGAGCCTTCCGAAGCGCCGTGCGCAGTTCCCAGGCCTGCTCCGAACGGACCTCCAGGCCCGACAGGTTGAGGGCCACGGCGGGGACCCGATCGCTCTCGCCGGCCTGCCGTACGGTGCGGAGCACTTCGTAGAAGCGGTCCGGCTCCTGATCAAACGGATTGGCCAGCGGGGACTCCCGATACGAGAGCGGCTCTTGCAGTGAAAGCTCGACATGCTCTCCGCCCGTCCGCAGGCGCTCAGCGATGGCACTCGGCTGGTAGTCGCCGATCCGGACGCGATTGACCTGTCGGGCGTAGTCCCCACCCGGATCGGCGCGGCTTTGACTGCCCAGTCCCAGACGCCCGAGCCCGAGACGAAGGCCCACGGAGACCGCCTCACTCTCGAACACGCGTCCCCGGACGTTAAGTCCCGGAAGCAGTTCGACGGCCGCCCCGGCGCTCCAGGGCACGTCCGCCAGGGCCTCCCCCTCGCCCCATGCCGCGTCGGCAAACAGGGTGAGGCGCTCGGTGCCGAGGGGCCGGACCCCAATCTCCCCCACCACCTCCCGGTCGTCGGTCTCCAACGAGGCGGTGCCGGTCAGGCCGATCGAGAGGGACGAGGTGGGCCGGGCGATCGTCCCCACCGTGAGGCGGTTGTAGCGCCCCAGCGCCGTGGCGTCGCCCGAGTAGCCCTGGTAGCCGACGCCCGTGGCAAAATCGCCGGCGCCGCCCGCCAGGCTCACGTGGTAGCCCGTCACGGAGAGGGATCCTCGATTCCGGCGCACGATCGACGACCCAAGTCCTCCAAGATTCGAGAAGAGCCCCCAGTCCCGAACCGACGCGGCGTCGCGCCTCTCTGTGGACCACGCCGTCACCAGGTGATTGTCCGTGAGGGCAGGGAGCGCCGGATTGGCGTAGCCAAGCAGCCCCTCGCGGAAGCTGGCGGGAGGCGCACCGAGAAGGTCGGTGGTCTCGTAGTAGGACGCCATCTCCTGGGCATGGCTGGGCGCTCCACCGGTGGCGACGCTGAGAATGAGGACCGCAAGTAGGACGACAGACCAAGCGTGGGGCAGGCGCATCGTAAGTAGTTTCTAGATAGAAGGAGGGGTTCGGTTGGCGACCGAAGCCCGTAGCCTCGGTCGCCTGTGCCGGAGGCCACCGGTCGACAGCAATTACACCATCAGGGGAAGATCGTTGCGCACCTCGTCGAGCCGCATGGATGAGAACGCCCGTCGCGGGGCGCGCCTCCCAACAACTCTGTTCGAAGAGATCGCAGCGAAGCGCACAGTTTCCTCAGCCACTGGTGTCCGTTGATACGACTCTGTAAGCTTACGGGCAATCTCATATTCGTGCAAGTGCTTTTTGACCAATGGCGCTTGCGTTCTACGGGCGGTCTTCCGTCCTGATGAATGGAAAGCGTCCGGAACCGAACGTCGTGGCGGATCCGACAGCTGATTTCAACCGGGAGGCCCTCTCGCTCCTGTTGGCCGTCTACAACGAACGAAGCCGCAGCGCGGAGCGCTCGGCGTGGGAAAGATTTCTTCCTCACGGACGGGTTGGTGCACCGGACGATCAGAATCGTGGGAGATCGCCTGCGTGCCGCGTCCTGTCCCGCTTCGATTAGAGCGAGCGGGTCGACTGACGGAGAACACAGTCCGCTCAGCGAACGATGCCTCCGCTCGTCAAAGATCAATTCCATCTGTCTGGACGGTCCCTTATGCTGTATGACGCATTGCTCGGCGGTCGCCCCCCGTCGTGCCATGACTGACGTTCAGAACCCGATGAAGACGGTCGGGCACGACGCAATGGTCTTCGACCTGCTGCACCGACGCGACTTCTCCCCTCACCGGAACGTGCCTGCCAGGATCCCGGCAACAAGAGACGCGCTGACCGGCACGCTGGAGCCGGGAGCGCGAGCACGCGGCGCTTCTGTCTCCGTGGCCGCACGCCTCGGGGGGGCACGCATATGGTCCGCAGCGAGTCCCTCCCGTTCCGGTCCTGACCGCCTGCGGAAACAGCCTTCCTCCTCGCCGTCCACTCTGAATGAGCCAATAGCAGACAGTGAATAAGACACGTGCCTACTGGATCTGTCAGATCGGCGGATGGTCCC
>CAYULG010000199.1:0-5017 GCA_964445365.1 uncultured Salinivenus sp.
AAGAGCGAGCGGGAGGGACGCACCGTGGAGGTGGTCGTCGTGGATGGAAGTAGCATCAACGACCTCGACTCGACGGCCATTGGGGCGCTCGTGTCGGTGATCGAGTCGCTGGAGGAGGATGGCATTGAGCTGCACCTGACGGGCCTGATTGGGCCGGTGCGCGAGGTGGTGCGCCGCTCGGGCCTCCACGCTCGACTCGGGGAGAATCGCTTCCATCTCGATCCCCACGAGGCCGTCGTGCGCGTGCTGGAACGGTGGGATTCGGCGGATGATGGGGATCGGGTGGAGCGCTACTTCGCTACCACGGAGCCGAAAAAGAGGAAGTCGACACCGGCAGCTTCGTAGACGAACTCAACGATTGTAGGCACCGCTCGTCAGGAAGACGTCGGCCGCTGCCAAGGGGGCGCCTCCGGGCTGATGCCATGACGGACAGCACGGAAGATTTTAGCTACTTACCGGACCGTTTTGCATGTCGTCCCGAAAAATCTCTTGACGGGTCATTCCGCACGAGGGAATCCCAGATTCCCAGATGCGGACTCGTTTCGCGAGAGGCCTCGCCGATTTCGGAGGGATCCACGAACGCATTCGGGATGACGTGCCCAACATCCGGGATTTTTCGGGATACGGACCGATTATCGTCGACAACCATCCGGTAGCGAACGGCGTATGCACGTCTCCGTCCTCGTTTTTTCTCCAGAATGGGGCACAATCCGCCCTGGCGCAACCGAATACAGCCGATACCCCTGGTTTTTCCGGTAGAGTAGGGACGACCGGCGGGTCGTCCCTACCGGGGTAGGACCGATGTCCTTGAGCGGATCCGCGTGAACCGGCAACAGCGGGAATTTCGGGACGTAACACGCAAAAAACGTGCACACCGGGTCAGCTGGGATTTTCAGTCTGTCATCGGTTGGGTTTTCGGCCGAAGGGGAACCCGCCGGTTTGAGCGTCGGTGTTTTCGAAGGAGGCTGTGGAAGGCAATCGGAAGTCATACAGTGTGCCCGCTCATCTCTCGTGCCTTCTGTCCGTTGGAGATGATTGATATCGGGACCCTGATTTTCCCGGCTGGGAGCGACGAACGACTTCGTGTCCTCATCCACTCGCGCGAGTGAGACGACCATGTTGAACCGGGCATGGGCCGCACTTCAAAACGCCTTCTATCTCACCGAGTGGCTGCCCGAATATCCGGCCGACTCGCTTCTGGACGACGCGACGGCCGGCCTGACCGTCGGGGTGATGCTCATTCCGCAGGGGATGGCCTACGCCGTCATCGCGGGGCTGCCGCCCATTTACGGGCTATACGCGGGGCTGGTGCCGCTCCTCACGTATCCGCTGTTCGGAAGTTCGCGGCAGTTGGCCATTGGGCCCACCGCCATCGATATGCTGATTGTGGGGGCGAGCATTGGGGCTGTGGCGGAGGCGGGGACGGGCCGCTTTGTGACCCTTGCCATCCTGCTGACGGCCATGGTGGGGCTCTTGCAGATGGCGATGGGCATGATGCAGTTGGGCTTCGTGGCCAACCTGCTCTCGCGGCCGGTCATCGCCGGGCTCACCACCGCCGCGGCCATCATCATTAGCACCAGCCAGCTCGGCAATCTGCTGGGGGTAGCGTTGGAGAGTTCGGAGTACGTGCACGTCCTGCTGTGGGAGGCTGTGCAGCGAGCCGGGGAGATGCATCTACTCACCCTCGGCGTCGGGGGCGCCTGCATTGCAGTCCTCTTCGTGTTGCCCCGCATCTCCCCCCTTGTGCCGGAGTCGCTGGTCGTGGTGGTGGGGGCCACGTTGGCCGGGTGGGGCTTCCAGCTCGATCAGCGGGGCGTGGAGGTGGTCGGGTCCATTCCGGAGGGCCTGCCCATGCCCGAAGTGTGGGCCGCGGGCTTGTCGGACCTCAACACCCTTCTGCCGGCCGCCATTACCCTGGCGCTCGTCCAGTTCATGAAGAACGTCTCGCTGGCGCGCGTCTTCGCCACCCGTCATGGCTATACCATCGATGCCAATCGCGAGCTCATGGGCGTGGGGGCAAGCAATTTTTTGGGAAGCCTTTTCCAGGGCATTCCGGCGTCGGGTAGCTTCTCGCGCTCGGCGGTCAACGATCAGGCCGGGGCCAAGAGCCCGCTGGCTAACGTCTTTGCGGCGGTCGTCGTGGGGCTTACGCTCCTCTTCCTGACTCCTCTGTTCTACTTTCTGCCCGTGCCGGCGCTGGCGGCCATCATCATTGTGGCGGGCATCAGCCTCATCGATCTGCACGAGCTACGAGCCCTCTTCAAGACCCGCCGTCGGGACGGCGTCATCGCACTCTTCACGGCGATGGTCATTCTGCTTATCGGCCTGCAAGAGGGCATTCTGATTGGCATTGCCGCTTCGGTGGTGGCGGTACTCTTCCGCATCAGTCGGCCCAACGTGGCGGAGCTCGGGCACGTCCATGGCACGCGCATGTATCGGGACCTGGACCGGTTCGAGCAGGCTGTGCGCCTGAGGGACATCATGGTGCTTCGGGTTGACGCGTCCTTTTCGTTCGCCAATGCGGAGTACTTTAAGGACTTCATTCTGGAGAAGAGTGAGCGGGAGGGGCGCACCGTGGAGGTCGTGGTGGTGGACGGCAGCAGCATCAACGGCCTGGATACCACCGCCAGCGGGGCGCTTTTCTCCGTGGTCGAGTCGCTGGAGGAAAAGGACATCGAGCTCCATCTGACGGGGCTTATTGGGCCGGTGCGCGAGGTGGTGCGGCGGTCGGGGCTTCACGCCCTGCTGGGGGAGGACCGCTTTCACCTCAACCCGCACGAGGCGGTGGTTCACGTTCTAGAGCGGTGGGACGAGGAGGACGGCGGGGACCGAGTAGAGCGCTATTTCGCCACCACGGAGTCGGAAAAGAAGGAGTCGACGCCCGCCGCGTCCTGAGGAGGAGATCGAAAGAGCGGGCAAAGGGCTCCCGAAGGAGCAGATATGCACAGCCAAGATGACTCCCGACGGCCACCTGCGGCGTTACGGGAGGGGAATCGATCAGTCTGATCCCCGCCGCTGCACGAGCGTCCCGCACCGCTTGGCGTGCTCCATCACCGGTCCCACCGTCATTGTCCAGCGGGGGGCAGTGTCGCAGCCGGCTGCTTCGATCGCCCCGGCCGCCCAGTGGTTGCAGTTGTTGAGGAGGTGGTAGGGGAGGCTGGAGGCGTAGAAGCGGCTCTTGGGGTAGTAGCCGTTGGCTGCCGGCCGAGCATTGCCCGCGTCGTCGAAGGCGAACGATGCAGCCACGTAGCGCGTCAGCGCGTCGAGGTCGTCTGGTCCCACTGGAATGCGCACGATGGTGTGCCGGTCGAACCGGTACGGCACCGAGTCGGTGATGGGCACGACGTGGACGACGCTCTCCGTGGGCCACGCGCCGGCCCGGGCCGTGCCCCACACGCCCCGCGATGTACCGGGATAATAGCCCGCCTCCCCCCAGCCCACCTCTAGATACCGCGCATCCGGAAACTCGTTGAGGATGGGCCAGGCGTCGTCCGACACGTCGGCGCGGCGGACAGCAATGCCGGCGTGCCAGCCGTGGCGCACGAGGTAGACGGCGCTCGTGCTGTCGGGCGAGGAGCCCCGACCGCCGTCGGGCTGACGGGGCAGGTGGCAGCGTACCGCCAGGAAGAGACCCCAGCCGGCGAGCGCAGCAAGCAGAAGGCGTCGGCCCCAGGGAACCACGGCGAACAGCCCGGTTCGTGGGAGGGAAGCGGGAGGGGAGTGGCTACGGCGTGTGGCGGGTTTGCCGGAACGGCACCGTCACCACGTCCGACCGGCCCTCGATATTCAGAACGAGTGTGTAGGCGTCCGGGTCCACTGGCACGACGACGAACCCGCTTTGTCGCATGCCCGGGGAGAGGGTGGTACGGCGGAGGGCGGACTGCGCCCACCGGGTGCGACGCCGCTGGAGGCTGGCCCGCCTGCGCTGGCGGCGGGCGCGCCGCTCGGCCTGCTCCTGCTCCTCCTCGGCGTCCTCGGCCGCGTCGGCGGCCCGTTCCTCCGATGTCTGCGGCGGATCTGCGATCCCACTTACCGCGTCGAGCGTAGCGGAGAGGGCGTTGAGCCCAGCGGCTTCTTCGGCCTCGGCCTCCTCCCGCGACTGCTCTTTATCAATCTCTAAGAGCACCTGCTCGGGATTGCGGGCGTACAGCGTGTCGGCGGTGGGCAGCGTGTCCCGCCGAACCACGTAATCGCTCTTCCCATCGTCGTACCTCGAAACCTGGACCCGTTCCTCTTCTGATAGCTTCTCCGTGACGACGCCGTAGATTCCCAGCGGGTCTACCGTAACCGGGTCGGATGACCGGTTGACGAATGCGAGCCGGAATTTGTGGCCCTCGTCCGTGGTACGGGCGTAGGATACGGCCACCTGGAGGCTATCCACCGTGTGGGTGACGACCTTCTCTCCCTGGTCCCAGAAGCTCGTTGAGTCCGGGGCCTGGGCGCGGAGGCGGTACACCGGGTCGGGCGTACAGCCGGTAACGAAGCCGACGACGAGAAGGGCGCAGGCCGTGAGGACCGGGGCGAGGACGGAGTGAATGCGCATGGGGCGTAGCGAACGGTTTGTCCGACAATCAATTCGTGAGACGAAGCCGCCGGTTCCGTCCAAGACGTCACACTGTTCTACACCCCTTTTCGTCATGCCGACTTCTCCTGCGCTCCGCGAGCACGTCGTGAATCTTCTCACCGTCCGCCAGGCCCACGGCACGTTCGAGGACGCGGTGGCGCAGATGCCGGGCGACCGGGTCGGCGACCGGCCCGAGTCGCTGCCATACTCGGTCTGGGAACTGGTCGAGCACCTGCGCCGCGCCCAGCGCGACATCCTCGACTACTGCCGGGACCCGAACTACGAACCCCCCGACTGGCCCGACGACTATTGGCCCCACGCCCCGGCGCCGTCCCGTGCCGACGCCTGGGACGAGGCCGTAGCCGAGGTACGGGACGATCGCGAGGCGCTCTGTGAGATGGTACGGGATCAGGGCCTCGACCTCTACGACACCGTGCCGGCCAGCGACGAGCA
>CAYULG010000200.1:0-4996 GCA_964445365.1 uncultured Salinivenus sp.
GGTTCAGCACCTCGTCGACGAAGATGTTGCTCCCGCCCACGCCGGTGCCCATCACGACCCCGATGTCGTCGCGCTGGTCGGACGTGAGGGTCTCGGGGTCGAGCTCCGCGTCTTCAAGGGCCTGCTGCGTGACCGCCAGCGCGTACTGGCTAAATAGGTCCTGGTGCCGGATTTGCTTCTCGTCGAGGTAGGCGGTCGGGTCGAAGTCCTCGACCTCGCAGGCAATCTTGGACCGGACGTCGGAGGCGTCGAACTTGGTAATGGGGCCGGCTCCGCTCTCCCCGGCCATCAGCCCGTCCCAGTAGTCGGCGACGGTGTTGCCGAGGGGCGTAAGGGCCCCGAGGCCGGTCACGACGACGCGAGGGGAAGAAGCGGAAGAAGCCATGAAACGAGAGGACGAATGAGCAAGCGAGACGAAATCGGGCGGCCGGGCCCGCCGGCGCCACGGCGAGGGAACGCGGTCGGGGCCTTGACTGACCTCTCCGGAAACAGTCACCGCCCCGCTCCCCTCTCGAAGGCACGGCCGTCCCCGCGCAGGAACTCTTTTCTATAGGGCATGCGGCGTGCCCTCAGTCGTGTCGCCCCTACAACTGCGGGCAAGGACGATGTTTCCACGATTTCGGCTGAATACCAGCGGTGTATTGTAGCGTCTCGCCGTCTTTCACGCAAGTGTCGGCCCTGGGGTCACGCGGTTTTAACCCAGTTCTTTGCGGTTTCCCGTCCCTAATTTGGAAAATGGCGGCCCAATTGGGGTTTCTTCTGCCTTGCAGATTTTTATATTAAAGGGGTGCACCAATGAAAATTGGCGTCTCGTTTCGGGGCTGGAAAACGGAGTCGCCGTGCCCTGTTCATCTCAACCTCCTCACGAGTCGATCTGAACACACCAATGCCTACTCAATCTGCCTTTCGTTTCGATCCGAAAGCCATCGTTGGATCGTTCCTCATTGGCGTCGTCTTCGTGGTCCTGTTCACGAGCATGACGGGCAGTCTTCTGGGAGCTCCCGTCTTTCCGCTTCTCGCCATGACCTCTGGGTTCATCCTCGCCGGCATTACGTACGGCTATCTCAGTGAGGGAGAAACCGTGATGGAGCCCGCTCTAGCCGCCGTTCTCGTGGCCGTGGTGTCGTACTTTATCATCGATGCCCTCGACTTCAAAGCCTTCGCCGGCCTCAAGAGCGACGGCACCTTTACCTACCTGATGGTTATTTCGTACATGAATGGTCTGGTCCTGACCTTTGCTGGGGCGTGGGCCGGGGAAAAGCTCGAGCGGACCTACGCGGGATCCGGGAAGCCCGCCATGGAGTGGGGCTGGATCGTGGCCGGCGCCATTCTCGGGTTTGCCGTGAGCCTGTTTCTCGCCAACCTGGTCATCTGGCTCTTCGGCGTCATCTCGGGGCCGTATGCCGCCCTTGAGGCCAACAATGCGTGGGTCATGCTCTTTGTGGTCTTCCTCGGGCTGCAGGCCACCGGGTACGTCTGCGCATTCCGCTCGCCGGGGGACACGTCCTACGAGGCCGCCGTGGCCGGGCTCATCACGCTCATTTTCCTGATCGACGTGTTCGTCTTCACGCTGGCCGGGCAGTCGATCCTCTCGTACCTCCGCATGTTCCTCGTGATCTTCGTGGGCCTGCTCGCGTCTCTCGTGGGCGGCTACGTGGGCGAGCGCATGCAGATCGAGGTCGAAGGGCCGCACCCGTCGGAGGCGTAGCCGGCCGATTCGGGCGAAGCTGGTGCGTGCGTCTCTGGGCGCAAAAAAGCCCGCACTCCACAGGGGCGGCGAAGACGTCAGCGACGTCTTCACGGGGCTTGGGGGGCCAGCGGCGTCACCGCTCGGCGATCAGGCCCCTGGCCCCAACTGTTCCCAGTGGCGGCCCCGCTCCGGTTCGATCTACCGATGTGTGACACGAGTCAGGGTCTCCTCGTGTCCGCGTAGCACCCTGCCAAGGACGCTTCGGGAACGGCACTAACAGCGGGGGACGCGTTGCCCCGAGAATTGCCGGCGGTGGGGGCACTGCCGCGGCGGTGCACAGAAGGGCGGATTTGCTTCCGATCACGGTCGAACCGGTCGCCGTCAATTGAGGCAGGGACGACGCTCGGCTGTGCGGCTCGGCCCGAGGGAAGACGCCCTTTCCGAGGAAGCACCGGCGCACGGAGCGATGCCAGCGCGGTCTCTGCTCGTTCGGGCGCGACTGTGACCACTGATCGGACCCATCAGGGGTCAGCACACCGGTACCGTCCGCCGGGAAAATCATCTCCTCTGAACTTCTTGCCCCTGGTAAATGCAATTTGCACGGCCGTCCGAGCGTAGCTGCCGAAGATCCCGGTCCCGTTTTCCACGTGTTCAATGATGTTTGGGTACTCGCCGGGTGGGGCACTCCGCTGGGCCGACGTCGAGCGAAGGAAGTCGTAGTAGTTGTCGTCGACCACGTTGATGGCCACCTCATTGGGCCCGAAAAAGGCCACCCCAATCCAGGGCAGATCCACGTTGAGCGTGCCGTCGGGGTTGCGCTCGAAGTTCGCCTCGTTGAGCAGGCCGGAGGAGCTCACGCGGAACGTCTCAAGGCTGTCGTCATCGGCGTCGTAGGTGTCGCAGTAGAGGGGGGTGAGGTCCTCTTCAACCAGCTCCCCCCCCGACGGCCGCGACGTTACGGTGAAGAGGTACACGCTCTGTCGGTCGAACAGTGAATCCTCCTGGGCAGTGACAGTGAGGGCGGGCTGCTGGGCCTCGTTCTGAAAAGCCGCCGTGTCCACCGGGCTGTTGGCCACCTCACGGGTGTTCGCCACCGAAAGGACAGAGAGCGTGTCCGGAACCGTCGTTGTGGCCGTGATGCGAGCGTCCTCACCGGCGTCCACCTCAAGCCGGTACGTGGTTTTGGGCTCGACCGTCGGGGGCGAGGGCGGGACAGGCGCGTAGACCCCTGCGGTGTCGGTCTCGCTGTAGGTTGTCGTCTCGACGACGGAGCTGTCGTCAGCGAGCCGCTGGATGTTGACAGACGCGCCTTCAACGGCCTGATCGCGGGGGGCGAACGTCTCGGTTGCGTCTACCGTGCGCGTAAGTTGCACGGTCGGAAGGGGATCCTGGGCCAGCAGGTACGCCTCCACTGCGATCTGCGATTCGGGCTGCGTCGCAGTGGTGTCGCAGCCGAGCAGTCCGACAGCGAGCAGCAGGGGAAGCAGAACGGCGAGCCAAAACGATCGCATCGGCAACAAACGAGCTGGTCAGAGAAAGAACGAGACGAGGCAACGGTGAGTGCGACGCGCTAGAAGGTGAGAGTGAGGGACAGGTTGGGGATCGGTACCGGAATTTGCGGGACCTCCGTGCGCTTGATCGACCCGTCCGGCTCAGTCGGGTACTGAAAAAACCAGATGTTGCGCCGGGCATACGCGTTGATCACCTGGAACTGCGCCTCGTAGTCTGCTATCCCGAAGAGCCGACCGGTGCGTGCGACCCCGACATCGAGCCGATGATAGGCCGGCAGACGGGACGAATTGAAGGCGCTAATCAACACATTCTCGCCTTGAGGCCCGGATTGGTCGGGCCCGCCGGTCCGCTCGAAGCGATACGAAGGCTCGGTGTACGCCTTGCCGGTGTTGTAGTTAAACGTACCGGTAAGCCGCCACGCGTCGGTGAGCTGGTAGTTGCCTGCGAGTGTGAGGTTGTGGGTGCGGTCGTAGTTGGGCGCGTAGTACTGGGGGTCGCCGTCCTCGGACACGTTGAGGTTGGGAAAGCGCCGCTCGGTTCGGCTGAGCGTGTAGCTCAGAAACCCGTTGAGTTTGCCCTCCTGCCGCCGGACCAGGACCTCGACGCCGTAGGCGCGCCCCTCTCCAATTTGAAACCGATCGGCGTAGGGGACGCCGGCCACGTCCTGCCGATACTGGTTTTCTTTGAACAGGTCGCGCATGGTTCGCCCGTAGCCTTCCACCTCCAGCTGTACGTCCGCGCCGAGATCCGCCTTGACGCCGAGAGCAATCTGGTCTCCGTAGGACGGGTCGACCCCGGTATCCGACATGTACCACGTGTCGAACGCCGTGAACGCCTGGTTCGTCTCCAGCGTCAGGAACTGATGGTAGCGGCCGTACGCGGCCTGGAGCTGGACCGACGCCGTGAGGTTGTAATCGGCCGAAAGGCGGGGGGAGAGCCGCCAGAAGTTGCCGTTACTGAAGTAGGTGCCTCGCAGGCCGCCCTCAAACGTCCAGGCAGCATTCGGCTCGTAGGTGTCCTGGACGTATACCGAAGCGCGCTGTCCGGTGAGGCGCTGCCTGAAGGTTTCGTTGCCGTCGAAGGTGTTGCGCAGCGTGAACCACAGGCCACTCAGTTCGAGGCCGCTCTTCACGGTGTGTGCGTCGCTGGGTGTATATTCCACGTCGGTATTCAGGGAGAGGTCGTTCACTTCGTTCTCCTGGGTAAACCGGGTGCCCCCCACCTCCCCCACCGGCGTGCTCCGGTACCGCGACCCAGTGAGCGTAGTCGTCGAGAACACGCGATCCCCAAAGAGATGCGTCCAGTTGGCACTGACGGTTTGGTTGCCGTAGCTGACATCGAACTGGGTTTGCTCCTGGGGCTCAATGTCGAGAAAGTCCTGCCCGCCGTAGACGGCGAGGGAGAGGTCATCGTCGGCCCCCACGTCGTAGTTGATCTTCGCGTTGACGTCGTAGAACGAGAAGCTGTTGGGAATGCCGTCCGTGTCGGCGCTGCGCAGGGCCGCGAGAATCGGCTCGAGGGTCGAGCGGCGCACGGCAACCATGTACGACCCGGCGGGGTCGTCGTCGGAGCCGCCGTAGGGGCCCTCCACGTAGGCGCGGGAGGCCAGCAGCCCCACACTGAGCCCGCCCGTGGTCTCGCGCCGGTTGCCGTCCTTGTTATAGACAGACACGACGCTGCCGAGGCGCCCCCCGTACTCGGACGGATAGGCGCCCTTGTAGAGCTGCACGTCCTTGATGGCGTCGGGGTTGAACGTGGAGAAGAAGCCGAAGAAGTGGGTGGGGTTGTAGACGG
>CAYULG010000201.1:0-4974 GCA_964445365.1 uncultured Salinivenus sp.
TGGATGGGTTCGATTCCGACGAGGGCGTGATCATCATGGCCGCCACCAACCGGCCGGACGTGCTCGACTCGGCCCTACTCCGGCCCGGCCGGTTCGACCGTCAGATCCAGATCCACAAGCCTGACCGGAACGCACGAGAGGAGATCTTCCGGGTCCACGTGCGGAATCTGTTGCTTGGTGAAAACGTGGAACTCGAAATTTTGGCGGGCCAGACGCCGGGTTTTGCCGGGGCCGAAATCGCGAACGTCTGTAACGAAGCAGCCTTGCTTGCGGCCCGTAAAGACAAGGACGCGATCCAGATGGAGGACTTCGAGCAGGCCATCGACCGCGTCATCGCGGGGTTGGAGAAGAAGAACAAGATAATCTCCCCCGAGGAACGGAAGGTGATTGCGTATCATGAATCGGGACACGCCATCGTCGGGTGGTTCCTTGAACACACCGATCCGGTCGTTAAAGTCTCGATTGTCCCACGCGGTACATCGGCGCTCGGCCACGCGCAGTACCTTCCCGAAGAGCGGTACCTGTACTCCACGGAGGCACTTGTGGATCAGATGACGATGGCACTGGGCGGTCGGGTTGCCGAAGACCTCGTTTTCGACCGCATCACGACGGGGGCACAGAACGATCTCGAACGGATTACGAAGATGGCCTATGCGATGGTGACGGACTACGGCATGAGTGACCGAATCGGCAATGTCAGCTTCAACCTCTCGGAGCGTGACGAGGACGCCCCGGTCTTCGAAAAGCCGTACTCCGACGCCACGGCTCAGGCCATCGACGAGGAGGTCAAAGACATTATCGAGACCGCACGGCAGCGGTCCCGGACCTTGCTTGAGAATAAGCGAGAGCAATTGGATGAAATGGCCGAGGCCCTTCTTAAACAGGAGGTGCTTGGGCCCGAGGAGCTTCTTCGCATCCTCGGAGAACGCCCGCACGGCGAATACGTGGACGTGAACGGACGAGCCAAGACGCTGGCCCAAAGCAGTGACTCCGATAAACGTGAGAGTCAAACGGAGCGAGATGGAAGTTCGTCTGAATCTGACCGGTTCGACAACTCTCCGGAAACTCAGCAGAATGGGGGGCCGTAGACCTGTCTTCACAAGATGAGAAGTGAAGAGCCCCCATCCCGTTAGGTGTGGGCGAAACCCATTTGCGGGCACAGCCCGCTTTTTTCTTTGCTGGGTAGGTAGTCTTTTAATTGGTAAATCGATATCAACCGATATACCAACCAAAAGGCTTACCCCCCGGCTAGCCGGGCAATTCGAAGGGGGGATTGGCCCTTTTCATTCCTTCTTTGCCGGGGCATTCGGACCTCACGGGAGGATGTCTTCTACAACCCAAAGGTGTGTTTGGCTCACGCTGCACACAGCACCATATTACCGTTTACTCGCTAAACGAGGAGCGAACCTGACGTGCCGACAATACAGCAACTTATACGCAAGGGGCGCGAAAGCGAAGAGAAGAAAAGCGACGCGCCCGCACTGGAAGGAAGCCCGCAGCGCCGTGGGGTCTGCACGCGCGTTTACACGACGACGCCGAAAAAGCCGAACTCGGCTCTTCGGAAGGTCGCTCGCGTGCGGTTGACAAACGGCAATGAGGTGACCGCCTACATTCCTGGCGAGGGACATAATCTTCAGGAACACTCCATCGTGCTCATCCGCGGGGGGCGTGTTAAGGACCTTCCGGGCGTTAAGTATCACGTTGTCCGCGGGGCATTGGACACGGCTGGCGTTGAGGATCGGCGTCAGGGCCGCTCCAAATACGGCACCAAGAAGCCTTCAGACTGACGTTACGCTTTGCTTTGAGAGCGGAGAGGAAGGGCCGAAACGGCACTGTTTTTCTAGCTTGTGCGGCCGGTGAATGAGCCCAATATCTTCTGTGTCCGCAGCCTTTTCCCTCGCGTTCTCGCAAAGCGATCTGCTCGCGTCGCCCTTCGAGTTACCGACGACATCCGATATCCATTATGGCAGCAGAAAAAGAAGCCACGAAACGCACGACGCAGCCGGACCCAATGTACCGGGACGACCTCGTTGCCCGCTTCGTGAACGCTGTGATGCGGGACGGAAAAAAGAGTCTCGCCCAACGCATCGTGTACGACGCCTTCGACGTCATTGAGGAGCGCACCGGCGAGCAGGGCCTTGAGGTATTCAAGAAGGCGGTGAACAACGCCGCGCCTCTTGTCGAGGTTCGGAGCCGACGCGTCGGCGGGGCCACGTATCAGGTTCCCATCGAGGTGCGCCCGGACCGCCGCGTCACCCTTGCGTTCCGGTGGATTATCCAGTACGCCCGCGCTCGGAAAGAGAATAGCATGGCGAATCGTCTGGCCGGCGAGCTTATTAATTCGGCGCGGGGGGAAGGAGGTGCCGTTAAGAAGAAGGACGATACGCACCGCATGGCGGAGTCGAACAAGGCCTTTGCCCACTTTAGTTTCTAAAAGTACTTTTCGCGCACTGCACTTGCACTGACGTTGACGTTAGGCTACGCCGGGGCACGGGCGCTCTTGAGTACGCAATCAACCCAATATCATGGCCAACAAACAAAGCAACAAAAACAAAAGCTTTCCGCTTGAGCGGACCCGTAACATTGGCATCATGGCCCACATTGATGCCGGGAAGACCACCGCGACCGAACGGATGCTTTTTTACACAGGTCGTCTTCATCGGATGGGGGAGGTCCATGATGGAGCCGCGACCATGGACTTCATGGAGCAGGAAAAGGAACGGGGGATCACGATTTCCTCCGCGGCCACGACCTGTTATTGGGATGACCACCGCGTCAACATCATTGACACGCCCGGCCACGTGGACTTCACGGTTGAGGTGGAGCGCTCGCTTCGCGTCCTGGACGGCGCCATCGCCCTCTTTTGTGCGGTCGGTGGGGTTGAGCCGCAGTCAGAGACGGTTTGGCGCCAGGCCGATAAGTACGACGTGCCTCGCATCGGGTTCGTGAACAAGATGGATCGGACCGGGGCCGACTTTGAGAACGTTCTCGAGATGATGGAGGACCGCCTCAGTGCCAACCCCATTCCCGTGCAGTATCCCATTGGCGAGGGCGACATGTTCCGCGGGGTTATTGACCTCATCGAGAACAAAGCCATCGTTTGGGATGATGAGTCGCAGGGCATGAAATGGGACGTGCTTGAGATCCCCGATGACTTGAAGCCTACGGCCGAGCAGTGGCGTATTAAGCTGCTTGAGAGTGTTGCGGAGTACGACGACGAGCTCCTCATGAAGTATTTGGAGGACGAAGAGATTGAGACCGAGGAGCTTGAGTCTGTGATTCGGACGGCCACGCTGAATCGCGACATCACCCCCATGTTTTGCGGGTCGGCCCTGAAGAACAAGGGTGTTCAGCGCCTCCTTGATGGGGTCGTGAATTACCTCCCGAGCCCGAATGATGTCCCTCCCGTAACCGGCCACGACCCGGAATCGGAGGTCAAGTCTACGCAGGAGACTGATGAAGACACTGATGTCGACGGCGAAACGGAAGAAGAAGAGGAAGACACGCGCGACGAGGTTATCCGGCGGCCTGAGGAGGACGAACCCTTTGGTGCGGTTGCCTTCAAAATCACGACGGATCCCTACGTTGGGAAGCTCACCTTCATCCGTGTTTACAGCGGAACCTTGGAGTCAGGCTCGAAGGTGTATAATCCTGCGCGTGATGAGGAGGAGCGGGTGGGGCGCCTCATGTTCATGCACGCCAATAGCCGCGAGGACGTGGACATCATCCGCGCCGGCGACATTGCGGCCGTTGTCGGGCCGAAGAACTTGAAGACAGGGGATACCATCTGCGACCCGGAAAATCCGGTCGTGCTCGAATCGATGGACTTCCCGGAGCCTGTGATTCGCATTGCGGTAGAGCCGAAGTCGAAGGCCGATCGCGACAAATTGATGAACGGCCTCGTGAAGCTGGCCGAGGAGGATCCGACGTTCGACGTCTCCACCGATGAAGAGACGGGGCAGACGATCATTGCGGGGATGGGAGAGCTTCACCTCGAGATTATCATCGATCGACTGAAGCGCGAGTTTAAAGTTGAGGCCAACGTCGGCCGCCCGCAGGTGGCTTATCGAGAGGCCCTGACACAGATGATCGACGAGCATTACGTTCTCAAGAAACAGACCGGAGGACGTGGTCAGTTTGCTGAGGTCTATATGGAGGTGGGGCCGAGTGAGGAGGGCCGGGGTCTCGAATTTGAGGACGAGATCAGGGGTGGGGTCATCCCGAAAGAGTTCATCCCTTCCGTCGAGCGCGGCATCGAGAGCGCGATGGAGGACGGTCCCATTGCGGGTTATCCCCTCGAGGGCGTGACCGTGCGCCTGTACGACGGTGACCACCACGAGGTCGACTCCGACCAGAACGCCTTTGAAATTGCTGGGCGCCTCGGCTTCCGTGAAGCCGCCCGCCGGGCCGATCCCGTGCTCATGGAGCCGGTCATGGATGTCGAGGTGGTGACGCCCGAAGACTACATGGGCGACATCATTGGCGACCTGAACAGTCGGCGCGGCCAGATCGGCGAGATGGGCCAGCGCAATGACGCGCAGGTAATCAGCGCGAAGGTCCCACTGGCCGAGATGTTTGGCTATTCAACTGACCTTCGGTCGATCTCACAGGGACGGGCCATTTACACGATGCAGTTTGAGAGCTACGAGCCGGTTCCGGACAGCATCGCGGATGAGATTCTTGAGGACGAGCCCGTTGAAGCGACGGCGTAGCCGCTGGGGCTAAAAGACGACTCACTTCCGGCGCGGGGAGGACACCACCTTCTGAACTTCGAACTACAGCCACTCACCAACCTCACACATCATGGCCAAGGAAGAGTTTGACCGAGCGAAGCCGCATGTAAACGTAGGAACGATCGGGCACGTCGACCACGGAAAAACGACGCTCACGGCCGCGATCACGAAGGTGTTGGCCGAGCAGGTGGGGGGAGCGGCGGCCAAGACGTTTGAGTCGATCGACAACGCGCCGGAGGAG
>CAYULG010000202.1:0-4948 GCA_964445365.1 uncultured Salinivenus sp.
GCCGCGTCTCGCCCTGGCTCACGACGTTGATGATCTTGTCGAAGAGCTGGGCGAAGGGGTAGGTGCCGTTCGACGTGCCGTTGTTGGTGATGGGAGCCCCGCGCGGGCGGAGATCGCCGAAGTAGCCGCTCGTGCCGCCGCCGACCTTCGTCATCATGCCCACCTCGGCATGAGTGTCGAGGATCGACTCCATCGTGTCGCCGATGTAGGAGCCAAAGCACGAGATGGGCAGGCCGCGGTCGAGCCCGAAGTTGGCCCAGACTGGCGAGGCCAGCGAGTAGTAGCCCCGCGCCATGTACTCGTAGAACTGATCGGAAAATCCGTCGATGCCGAGGATCGACTCGGCGTGGTCGGCGATCTCGCGCACGCGCTCCTCGGGGGTGACTCCTTCGAGGAGGTAGCCGCGATGCAGGAAGGTGCGGGCCTCGTCGTTGAGCCAGGCGAAGTCCGGAGAGGTCCGGGAGGTGGTGGCGGGATCGGAAAGGGACTGCTGGGGCATAAGAGGATATAGCGTCCGAGTAGAAATAGACGGTGGGACTAAGCGTGGGCGTTAGAACAGGTCGTCCCCACTGACGCTCTGGGTCATTTTCGAGTAGCTGGTCGAGCGCTTCGAGAAGAAGTCATTTCCCTTCGTCAGCAGGATCTCCTCGTAAAACCAGCGTGTCTCGTCGAGCCGCTCGTCATCGACCTCGAAGATCGGCTCGACGTCCACGTTCTCCAGAGAGCGGTTGAACTTATCGCGCAGGAACGCGTCAACGGTCGGTCGCGGAAGAAAATCGAGCTCGCCCTCCGCGAAGATCCAGTCCAGCATCTTCTGCTCCGCGTCATAGGCCCGGCGGCAGGCGTCCTGCACGGCCTGCTCGAACTCGGGGCCGAACCACTCGGGCCGCTCTTCGCGAATGATGTCGACGAGCTCGACGCCGAAGAGGCCGTGGATCTGCTCTTCCTTCGAGGTCGCCTCAACGGCGTTCGCCACCCCTTTGAATCGCTTCTCATACTTGTCAAACGACAGCATGATGAGAAACTGGCTGAAGAGGCTGACGTGCTCGATGAAGATCGAAAAGAGCAGAATCGAGCGGGAGAAGTCGCGGTCGTGGCCGTTTGCGGTTCCTTCCAGGGCAGCGTCCAGGTACGCGATCCGATCGGCGAGAGCCGGAATCTCTTCGACGCTTTCGAACGCCTCGTTCAGGCCCAGAAGGTCGAGGAGGTGCGAGTAGGCGTCTAGGTGGCGCACCTCCGACTCGGCGAAGGTCATGCCCACAGCCCCGACCTCGGGGAGGGACAGGCGCTCGTAAATGTCGGCCCAAAAGGTCTTGACCGAAACCTCGATCTGGGCGATCGCCAACATGGTCTTCTTGATAACACTGCGCTCCACGTCGGTACAGTTGACGTGGAAGTCTTGGACGTCGCCTTCGAAGTTAAACTCGTCGTGGACCCAGTAAGACTGCCGGATCGCAGTTTTGAACTCAAGGAGGTGGGGGTGCTCGTAGGGCTTCAAGTTAACGCGCTCGTCGAAAAGGCTCATGGGATCGGGTGCGCTCGGTGAGAAATAGAAAATCCCCCGGACGCCGACAAGCGTCACAGGGGCCACAGAGCGCAGAAGAGAGATAGTGGGGGTGCCTCTCAGATCGTCAACAGACACGGAGGGTACGTGCCTCTCCCAATCGGTGCGGGGCATTCCCCAAAAGCAAACTCCACGTCGCGAACCACAGCCCTATGACGCGTAGGGCAACTCCTGAGCAGCAGCTCATCGTTTTACTCAGGCTGTCTTACTCAGAAGGTGGGCACTCCTCAAGCGGGCATTCGGGCTTTCACCGTTGCGCGACAGCGCCGGACTTTCACCGGACTTCCCCCGAGACACACCCCGGTAGAAACCGGGATGCCGCCACGCCACGACAGCGCGGCCTCGAAGAGGACGGGATGTCAACAGAATGTGGACTTACGGTAGAAGGCGGGACCGAAAAAGTCAAATTCTATCCAGTACACTTCCGTTATTCTCTCTTGGTAAATGCCCTCATTTGAGGGAGCAGAGAGGGAGTTAGCGGAACATGACCGTTTTTGTGCGCTCTGCTTTTGTGCGCTCTGCCGGCTGACCTGTCAGGTGAGCACCGTAGTAGATACTGAGGTAGGGAAAATGGTGTAGATCTGTAACAGATGCGTAGAAGACAAGAGAGGCGCGATGGCTTGATGGACCGTCACCCTAGACGTATCAAAACCTGATGTGTGTGTAGGACGGATTATCGGTCCCAAAACGACCTACGATGCAGACCTGCCCCAATTCAGCGACTCTGTGTGGGGGTGAGGAGCGCTTCCGTCAGTCGTTTCGAAAACAGCTATTCCCGGCATGGACGTGAGGCACCTGAGAGACAGGCCCATTGGAGTATTTCTTGCGGCAATGCCGCCTCAAGAGTCGTCGCAATTACGAGAAGGCCTATGAGCCGGCTACCTCTTGTTTTGGTTTTGGGGATTGCCTCCTTCTTCACGGAAGTTCCTACGGATGAGGCCCATGCACAAGATCGTACCTTCGACCCGTTGCTCTCGCCCGAGCCGATCGCCGAGGTTCGGCGTGATGCCGACGGGGACGTCGTGCCCGAACGGGTCGGCGACACTGTCGTGGTCGCTGGCCGGGCTGTTGCTGGGCAAGATGCCCCAGCGATCCCAGTCAACGGCATGACGGCCCTTCAGGACCGGAGCGGAGGGATCCATGCGATATTTCCTGAAGACACTTCCGCGGCCGCCGTAGAGCTAGGCGATAGCTTGCGCGTGAAGGGAGTCCTTCAGCACCGCTACGGCCTTGCACAACTGAATGTCCTCGACTACGAAGTGGTCGGTTCTGCGGAGGAGCGCGTTCCAAGCCCAGTGCCGCTTACCGTCCCGGCCGCGACCGGGGAGCGCTACGAAGGGGAACTGGTACGGGTGGAGGGCCAGGTGGCCGAGATCAGCCGCAATGACGGGGGGAAGTATTTCATCATGACTGAGGACGGGTCCCATCCCGATGAGCTCAGTCAAGAGGCCGCGCAGCAAATCATGGTCTTCGTATCATCAGATGAGACAAGCCGCATCCGTCCCCATCGATTCGAGGTCGGAGACCAGGTGGAGGTCACCGGTCTTCTTGGCCAGTACGACTACGAGGCCCCTTACACAGACTCCTATCAGGTCATTCCTCGCCAGGAGGCAGATCTGACTTTCGATGGCCTGTGGCACTACTTCTGGCCAGCGGTCATCGTTCTCGGGGGCGGTGGTCTCGCGGTCGGGGGTCTCCTCTACGGGCTGCGCGCCCTGGTCCGGCGCCGGACCCGAGAGCTGAAAGAGGAGCGAGACCGCTTCGAGACGCTTTTTGATGGCCTGCCAATCCCAGCCGTTCACGGAACCTGCCAGGAAGAATCCGGAAGCCGTCTCCTTGTCAAAGACGTTAACGCGGCATTCGAAACCGTCTTCGGCATCAGCCGGGAGGAGGCGAAGGGAGAGATCCTCACGGATTTGATTGTCCCAGGCGGCCAGGAAGAGGAAGAAGCCCGGCTGAACGAGAAGGCACTGGCGGGAGAAGAGGTCCGGGCAGAGGTTAAGCGCCTGGCGGCCGGGGAGGAACGGACCTTCGAAGTGCATAAGTCTGGGCGCCTGGAGACAAATGGATCCAGGGAAGTTTACGCCGCCTACACGGACATCACCAAAAAGAAGCGGCGGGAACGTGAACTTCGAGCGGCAAAGCGGGAGGCGGAGGCCGCCAGCCAAGCCAAGTCGGCCTTCCTTGCAAACATGAGCCACGAGATCCGCACGCCCCTCACCAGCGTGATCGGGTTTGCTGAGGCGATTGGGGAAAATGAGGCGGCGGCTGGCCGCTTTGCTCCTCGGATCGAAAAAAGCGGGAAGCGCCTGCTGGAGACGCTCGACGGGGTTTTGAACCTCTCGAAGTTGGAGGCGGGGGAGATGGACCTTTCGCTCGTGCCGGTGGGCTTGGTGGAGAAGACTGAGGCGATCGCCAGTCAATTCCGCCCCGAAGCCGAAGAGAAGGGGATCGACCTGGAGGTTGAAACGAGGGATCGAGTGCAGGCGCAAGCTGACGAGGGGGCCGTTCAGATTGTGCTACAGAACCTCCTCTCCAACGCGGTCAAGTACACTGAGGAGGGGAGCGTTGAGGCGCGAGTCTACCGGGAAAACGGCACGGCAGTTATCGAGGTAGAGGATACCGGTATCGGGATGGACCCGGAGGTGGCCAAGTGTCTCTTTGATCCGTTTCGGCAGGCGTCGGAGGGAATCAGCCGGAAGTACGAGGGCACAGGCGTCGGGCTGGCGGTGACGAAGAAAGCGACCGAGGAGATGGGCGGATCGATTGAGGTAGAGACCCAGAAGGGCGAGGGGAGCCGGTTTACCGTGCGGCTCCCCCGAGCAGAGAAAAGCACGGAAGAGAGCGTGGAGGGAAGCAGTGAGAGAGGGTGAGCAGAACTGAAGAGTCTATTTCAAAAACCACGGTTTTTGAAACCGTCCAGACCTGATTCTCGTCCCCATGCCTGAGGGCCTGTCCTTGAGCGTTAATCCGTTCCAGCCGTGTCGGGCTCCAGCTTTCCAATTGCAGGGCCACGGTTCCCTGACATCCCCAAGAAACTGGTCTCTCGGGCAATTGCCTGGCCATACTCCTCTAAGATTTTCGGAGCCTTCTCTTCGCCCAACTGCTCCGCAAGCGCCTGCTGAAGCTCAAGTTCTTCGGGGGCGGTCTCCCAGGTCAGTTCCGAGGGGCCGTCCGGCAAGGTCGCAACGATCATCACGTCCCACGGGCCGGATCGAAGCTCTACGACCCTCGGGGCCTGAATATCCACCTCTTGGTAGGCCGGGATGAGATGCTCGCCGAGAATCTCCATTGCCCGCTCCTCTTCCGTCGCTTTGAAGTCATAGAGATAGATCCGATTCCACGTCACGTCCTCGTAGCGCCGGGGCTGAGGCCTCTCCTGGG